>CALFCI010000046.1 GCA_937951135.1 uncultured Aquimarina sp.
AGGAAGTTTCGGTAAGCATAACCAGTTAAGTCGTTTTTCTAGGGATACTTTTTTACCGTTTGTTCATTAGTTCAGTTTTATCGCCCTCCATTAGCCTTTAGATCGTTAAGACATTCAGCATCTAATTGTGGAATCGTCAGAGTATTAAATTGAATAGAGGCTTCCATTAGACATTCAGAAACATTACAATGACCACCATTTTCAGTGTCTTCATGATCATCTACCATTGGAGTTCCAATATTAACAAGACCTAAAAGATGTGAAAACTCATGATTTAAGGTTGCTGCTTCTATAATAGATAAATAATTACCTGAAGGGTCAATTATACTCAATTCTCGGAGTGTTTCTTCGTAAATGACTATAGACGTATTCCGATATGCAGTTCCTAATGTAAATTTATCGCCCTCATCATCTTCATTACTGCCATCTGCAAAATAAATATACACAGTGATTTCATCACCTTGATTGAATAATGCTCTAGTACTATTTTCTATAGCTGCAATTTCATCGATGTTAAAAGGTGCATTTCCAGAAGAGGGTATGGTTCTTTGGATGATTTCAATACCATCGGGTTTAAATAATCGAGCTTCTAAAAATTCCTTAAAAGAAGAAACAGCATTGTTGGAAGGTGCAAAACCACTTACAGAAACAATTTCAATACGTAAACTTTTAAAGTTGACATCACTTAATAAATCTCTTGCAGAACTTCCTAATACTTGTTTGTTATCAACACCTGAAGGGTTATCTTGTGTTATGGATTCCTCATCTGAGGAACAGCTTGCTAAAATGATAGCACTAAAGAAAAGAATACTAAGTAATTTTGTAAATTGCATAATTTAGGGTTTAATCCACATTGTGGAGTTTAATTCTCCGATGTAGTTGACTCATTAAGCGATAATACTAATATAAACGAAAATATGAATAAAATAATTGTAATACTCATTGGATTGTTATCAATCACTGGTTTTTCTCAACAAAGATCATACCATGAAGATGCGTTTCGTTATTTTGAGTTGAATGGAACAACACAGCAATATGATAGGGCTTTAGACCAGTTATTTGTAATGCTGCAGCAGCAGTATGCTACAGTACAAGTACCAGAAGCGACTTGGAGTATCGTTCAGGAAGAGATAAAAACAGAAGCGATACAAACTATAAAATCGGCATTAGTTCCGGTGTATCAAGATCATTTTTCACGTAAAGAATTAAGAAAAATGATTGATTTTTATAGTACTGATACCGGAAAACAAATTGTAATCAATCCACAGCAGCTTACGGAGGATCAGAAAAAAGAAGCTTCGGGTTTTTATAATGCACCTATAGGAGTAAAAATTCAAGCTAAAAGCGAAGCGTTAAAACAAGGAGTTAGTGAGGCTAGTGAATTGTGGAGTAGAGATGTTTATACGCAAACGGTTCAGTTGTTAGAAGCTAAAGGGTATGTGCTGCCAAAGTAAGCTTGGCAAGATATTCATGGTGTGCTCCTTCAAGGATCAATTCACAAATAAAGCCATTCGCATTTGCTGCATTTTGTAGCGTGTTATAATCTAAGTATAACCAATCAAACCAATCTGATGTGGTACCTTTATAGTGCAACTGATATTGCATTTCACCATAATATCCGGCAGATGGATCTACCCAAAAGCCTCCATCCTCATCCGTAAATAAATATCCAATATCAGAAGAGTCTAAAAGGATTTGACCATTGGGGTGAATTATTGTTTTAAGGTGGTTAAAAAAGACATCAATATTGGCTAATGTGCCAACGATACCACTACCATTCATTAAAAATAATAGGGTGTCAAACTGTTGTTCTTTGATCTCAAACAGATTTTGTGCTGTGGCATTTTTAACACCTCGTTCTTTACAGATGTTTATAGCACCCGCAGAGATATCAATAGCAGTAACAGTAAACCCTTGTTGTTGTAAGTGTAAACTATGACTTCCAGCTCCGCAACCCACATCTAGGATATTCCCATAGGCAAGTTGTAATGCTTTTTGTTCTATTTGTGGCATTTCCGAATGCTCTCGGAATAAGTAAGAGACCGGAATGGTGTCTTCATCAAAATCCGGGGCATGCACTGTAATATCTTCGGGAGCATGTTGATAAAAAAAATCAGTAATAGCCTGTCCAAGAATATCAGTATTCATTGATTGAGTTGATGGTTTTAATAAGGTATGAATATACTAAAAGTAAAAGCAAAAAGATTAACTATTTTTGTGCTATTTTATAATGATGTATCTAAGTACATGACAAAAAAAATAGTTGTTCTCTATGTAAAGTTGCATCATCACTTTGTAATTTAGACCTCACAGGTTTTCAAAACCTAGTAGGTCTAACAAAGTAAGTGTTTCTAAAACGTTGATTATCAAAAATATAAAACATGGAAACTAATTTTTATCATGTGCTAAAATGATGTATACTTAAGGAAGGATATTGTTGATAAAAAATAAATGATAGTGTATAGCACTATGTTTTTATGCTTATTTTCCGACAACCGACAACCGACAACCGACAACCGACAACCAGTATGGAAGAATTTATAAAAAGCTTATCCAAACGTGCCAAAGATAAACATATCGAGAATAAGAAGTTCTTTGTTAAACTAAAAAACAAGCCTCCTAAGCATTTGGATCAAACTATGGTCAAATTGCATCGGGAAGAGTTTCAAAAAACAGATTGTTTAGAGTGTGGTAATTGTTGTAAAACAACGAGTCCTATATTTACTGATAAAGATGTTGATCGAATTGCGAAACATCTGAAAATGAAGTCTCAGCATTTTGAATCCCAATACTTAAATGTAGATGGTGATGGAGATTTTGTGTTAAAAGAGGCTCCATGTGCTTTTTTAGCAGCGGATAATTATTGTATGATTTATGATGTACGTCCAAAAGCTTGTCAAGAATACCCGCATACCAATCGAAAAAAGTTTTATCAAATTTCTGATCTTACTTTAGCAAATATTGAAATTTGTCCCGCGGCATATAATATTGTAGAAAAAATGAAAGTTGTAATGCCTTTAGCACATCAAACGAATAAAAGGCAATAGTTTTTACTATCTTTTTAAACGAAACTTGTATAACCTATTCTCGATTAATACTGTACTTCATTTAAAAACCGTCAATTCGAGTGCTTTGACGAAGGAGAAGTGTATCGAGAATAGGTATGTAATTATAGAAACGAATTAAAATAAAAATCATCCTAAAATAGATTCCTTTTGGTCTGTTTTAGGATGATTTTTTAATGAAGTGAGTCTGCATTAGAAAATGTAGATATCCTCAAATTGGTGTTATTCGATACTAAAAGTAACCGAAACTGTATGTTTTTGAGGCAAATTTGGCTTATAGGTATCCATATATTGTGCTTTGCCGTTGCTGTCTGTAACTTTTACAATAGAACCTAGTTTTTTACCCATACCATTCGCGATCTTTTGAGCCGTTATTTTAGCATCTTCAATAGCTGCATTGGCTAGCGTTGATAATTCTGTATTCGTTTTGTCTTTGGCTAAAATTTCTACACTATAAATAGTGACCCCTCGTGTTTTGTTTTTAATGATTTTTTTGACTTCTTCACCCACAGTAGTTGTATAGTTATAGTAGCCATAATCAGTAGTTTCAGAATATGAAGCATACATGCCAAAGGCGTCATTTTGTACAAATTTTCCAAAATCAATCCCTACACTGTTTAACTTCGTTTTGTAGGCGTCTGTTACTTCTGCCAGACTCATTGGTTCTAGGTTTTGATATCCATCTGCAATCACTTCTTTTAAGGAAATACTAATGTGATATTTATCGATGCTTACTTGTTTGTTTGCTGTGCCACTTACCGTAATGGTGTTCATGTCTTGAGCGATTAAAGGTGCGGTAATCAGCACGAATAGGATCATGATTTTTTTCATAGTATTGTTTTTAATCCACATTGTGGAGTTTAATTCTCTGAGGCTTGCCTCAAAATGTTAAAAATAGTTATCCAATAATACCTCATGAACTTGCTTTGAGGGAATTGACTAATTAAAATATTAGTAGTGTTATATAGCAACAAATATCGATTAAATCTTAAGTATGAAACACACCTTTTCAAGGGGAATTGAATACCCTGAAAACAGGGTAGTGGTAGTACGGCGTTAAAAGTATCGAGTGTCTATGAATTAAGATTTAACATATTTCTTTTTTAACGCATATTTAGTCAATCCCGCTAGGTTTCGTACATCCAGTTTAGCAATAAGGTTTTTTCGATAACTCTCAATCGTGTGTTTGCTTAAAAACAGTTGATCAGCAATTTCTTGAGTAGTAAACTCTTGAGCAATTAGAGTGATTACATCAACCTCTCGTTGGGTAAGCTTAATCTCACTTTCTTTCTTTTTAGCGAACTTATTTTCCATATAGATGTCTTTAATTTCTTTAGAAAAATATTTTTCTCCTCCAATAATAGTGCGTATTGCTTTTAATAACTCTTCTTTTTCAGCATTTTTAGGCACATAGCCATCTACATCATTTTCAATAAGTGAGTCAATCATGTCCGCATCATTGTGCATGCTTACGACCAGTGTTTTATAGGTAGATTTCTTGCTTTTTAAGTTTTTATTTAATGTAATACCATCCATATCTGGCATAGAAATATCAGTGATGAATAAGTCTATATTTTCGTCAGGATTAATCTCTACATATTTTACAACATTTGTCCCGTTTTTTGCAGTAAGCACAATGTTAAAATCATCTTCAGTATTAAGGATGCTTAACAGTCCATCCAAAAACATTTTATGATCATCTGCAATAATTAAATTATATTTCATCAGTTATTTTTTATGGTTTTGGTAAGATCATCATCCAACCTAGATGAGATCTATGGAATGGTTTTTAGTTATAAATTAGGATATATAATTTAGAATGGAAAGTTAAGTAAATAATTTTGAAGGGTCATAATATTCACATAATATTAGCATTTACAGCTGTCTTACATTGAATTATGCATGCTTGAAAAAAGTTCGTTTTTGATCTCCTTTTGGATTATACTGTAGGGATACTAATATCTATAATTGTACCTCGATTGATCATAGAGTCTACATGTACCGTCCCTGCAATCTTTTGTAATCGATTTTTCATGTTTTCAAAACCAATACCCTCTGCGTTTTTTGAAGTGTCAAATCCCACCCCATTATCTTCAAACAACACACTTAAGGTATCATCAAATACATTGAGTTGAAGTTCTATACTAGATGCCTTAGCATGTTTAATGGTATTTGTAATCAATTCTTGAATGATTTTGAAAATTTCCATTTGTATGTTTTCCTCAATAGTGTCTACTTCAGCTCTTGGATACGGAATAAAAGAGACGTCAATACTGCTGGCTTCCCCAATATTGTTAATGTATTCTTCTAAAACATCGCAAAAATTGTTTTTACTAAATTTTTTAGGAATTAAATTATGTGACAAATCCCGAACTTGTTCATAAGTATCGTCAATTTGCATATTAATAGTGCTTAATGATTCAGATTGCACTTGCGTAGTAACCGCATTCAGTTGCAGTTTTATGGCAGCAAGATTACCACCAATGCCATCGTGTAGTTCCTGTGCAATTCTACCTCGCTCTTTATCCTGTCCTTCTACAGCGGCTTTAATTAATTTTAATTCTTGATCTTGAAGTAATGCATTAATTTTTTGAGCACCAATTTCTTTTTGTTTTTTGTTTAACTCACTTTGCGTTTGTAGTTTTTGGTAGTAAATAATTAACATTCCAATAACGGGGATGAGTAAGATCACAAATGAGATCAAAATAATATTCTTAATACTTTTTTGACGTTCAAGATTTGCTTGTTGTACTTCTTGATCTTTTTTTAATAATACAATTTCAGTTTTCCGTTTTTCAGAAGCACTATTGAGTGATAAAATTTTATTCTCATTTTGTTTTTCTATGATTTGCTTCTGAAGGCTTAAGTTTTTAAAGGCTTCTTCTTGGTTTTTTATAGCCAGTTTTTTGTTTGTGTTTTCAGATTGTAAAATATCGATTTCTTTTACTTTTTGTAGGGTTTGATACTTTACTTCTAGTTCATTTAGTTCTTCGTTTTTTTGTAGTAAAGAGATCGTATCTTTAATAGCTAAGCGGTTTAAAGAAGAATAATAGGCTTTTTCATATTTCTTTTGAGCTTCATACAAACGTTGTAGATAGTTGTAAATATTAGCTTGAGTTTCTAATAGTCCTAATTTTACAGCACTGTCTTGACATAATGCAAGCATATATTCTGCTTCAGAATATTCTTTTAAATCAATCAATGTTCCAGCAATGATCATTCGAGCTTCTATCTTGTTAGAAGGAGATTGACTAAGGTCTGCAATTCGAATAGCCTCTTTAAATTGCGCTATAGCGAGTTCTGATTTTCCTAATTTTTTATAATTTACTCCAATGTTTACTGCCAATGCCATTTGACAATCGACATCTTTTTTTCGCTTGCATAGGGTGCGTGCTTTCTCTAGATATTCTAAAGAGGTATTCATTTGGCCGAGTGACCCATAGATGGTGGCAATATTTACATAACTGCCGCGTACCATTTCAGGATTACTTGTAAAACCAAGGCATTTTTTGAATAAATCTAATGCATTTTCATAATCTCTAGTACTTAGATAAACATTGGCAAGTCCAAAGAGGTGTGTGTAATGAATAATTTTATTTCTAGTAAAGCCATCAGAAATTTCAATACCCTTTAGATGCCATTTTTTACTTTCATCATATAACCCTTTTTTATTATACGTAACAGCAATTTGATTATATGCAATGGCTTGGATTTCTTTTTTTATCGCTACATTTTTAATGTTATCGTATGTTAATGACCGGTTGGCATATACTAAAGACGAATCAATCATTGCTTTGCGATTAAAATAATTTGCAATGATCAAACAGGCATTAGCTTTAGAAAGATGATTTCCATTTTTAAGCAATGTTCTAGCGATACGTATTCCTTCTTTGATGTTACCATTGTTTACCAGTTTTTTGGCTTGTAGTATTTGCTTATACTCTTCTGGATTATTGTTATCTAGCTCAGGAAGTGTAATTGCATTCCCATCTCCTATCTGCGCAGTTAAGGAGAAGGAGATACAAAATAACAATAGAATTCTTAAAAGACAATGTGAACTATGCATAGTCGCAAATGTATGGTGTATTTGTGGTTTTTTATACCCTATAAATAGGGGTTTTTAGTATTGGTATCATCGTGTTATGGGTATAGCAGGTATTTTATTCGTATTTTTTTATAGGCATCAAGATCAGCAGCCCATGTGTCACGTATCGCCTCAGCAGTATCGCCATTGCGAATTTGTTGTTGTAGTTTTTTGGTTCCAGCATGAATGGTGAACGATGCGGTTTTGAAAAAATGAGTTTTATCAGTACTATGTTGATAGGCTTCGATCAGCCATGAAATATCTACTTTATTGGGCGCAGGGATCTTGCGTAAATCTTTTCCATGACATAGCTTTCCTTCATGCTTAGGATGTTTTGCTCCAAAATTAGGGTGTGGAGTATAGGTATATTCAAATATAGTTTTGGCTAAAGTAGGGGCTCCGAAACATTGAAATTGCATTTCAGTGCCGCGTCCAGCATTAATTGTAGTGCCCTCAAAAAAGCCAAGGCTGGGGTATAATTGTATTGCTTGATCATTAGGAAGGTTGGGAGAAGGTCGTATCGGAAGGCTATACGAAGTTTCATGCGTATAGTGTTGCACAGGTATGATTGTCGTTTTACAGTGTAGCCCATTGCCTAGCCAGCCTTCACCGTTTATCATCTTGGCATATTCACCAATAGTCATTCCATGTACTAGCGGTATCGGGTGTACACCTACAAAACTATGGTGTGCTTTCTCTAGCGTTGGGCCATCTACATAGTGACCATTAGGATTGGGACGATCCAGAATCAATAGTGGAACATTGTTTTCTGCACAAGCCTGCATCACATAATGAAGTGTAGAAATATACGTATAAAAGCGAACGCCTACATCTTGAATATCAAAGACTATCAATTCAATACCGGCTAAAGATGCTTTGGATGGTTTTTTATGTTTTCCATATAAGGAAAGAATAGGAATTCCGGTTTTAAGATCTTTACCATCTTTTACCAACTCTGCCGCATCTGCTTTACCACGGAAACCATGTTCTGGAGCAAACACTTTTTCAATGGTTATGCCTAAGGTGTGTAAAGAGTCTACCAAATGCGTATAGGAGGTATTCGTTGGTGTATTCTTGAAAATCACAGAAGTTTGATTGCCTACAATTGCAATTTTTTTGTGGGTCAATAAGGGAAGATATGCTTCTAATTGATTGGCACCTGTACAAATAGGTAGCGGCGTTTCTATTCCATTTTGAGCTGTAAAAGTGCTATCTGCATGGGGTGTATTTGTTTGAGAAGCGATCTTTGTTCCATTTCCACACGAAATAAAAATGAGGAAAAGGAATAAAACTGTATTTTTGAATGCACTTATGTTAAAAATCATATCAACTTGAATTTCGAATATTTTATTGCCAAACGTCTTATCAAAGGCAGATCGCATAAAAGTAGTATTTCTGCGCCAATCATAAAAATCGCAATCCTAGCAATTGTTATTGGTATGGTAATGATGCTGATTACTGTAGCGACAGGAATCGGATTACAGCATAAGATACGTGAAAAAGTCGCAGCATTTAATGGACATATCGTGATTTCTAGTTATGATACTAATGCTAGTTTAGAATCGTGGACACCCATTACCAATGAACCTGCATTAGATAGTGCCCTAACCTCAATTTCTGGAATTACTCATGTGCAAGGCGTTGCCACTAAGGCAGGGGTGATTCGAACCGAATCCGATTTTGAAGGTGTTGTCGTAAAAGGTGTGGGGCAGGACTATCGCTGGAATGATTTTGAAGAGTATTTGATTGAAGGTCGATTGCCAAAATATGATGGAGTGATTAATGACGAGGTATTAATTTCAGCACATACAGCGAATCGGTTGCAATTTAGTTTGGGAGACAAGGTGATTACTTATTTCTTAAAGAAGAATGCACATCAAAACACGAAACCCAATATTAGAGCATTTCGAATTGTAGGGATTTATAGTTCGGGGTTTCAGGAATTTGATGAAGCCTATCTTTTTGCAGACATTCGTCATATTTTAAAAATGAACAAATGGGAAGCAGATGCTGTAGGGAGTTTTGAAGTGTTTATTGATGATTTTGATCAGATAGAAGAAAAAGGACTAGAAATCTATCAAAATACACCTTCACATTTAGATAGTCAGACTATAGCGCTAAAATATGGTTCGATATTCGAATGGTTAAAGCTGTTTGATATGAATATTATTGGGATTATCGCCATCATTATTTTAGTCTCGGGGATTAACATGATCACAGCCTTATTGGTCTTAATTTTGGAACGTACCCCAATGATTGGTATTCTAAAAGCGTTAGGAACCTCAAGTTGGCGGATTCGAAAGATATTTTTGTACAATGCTGCATATTTAATTTTAGTAGGACTCTTTTGGGGGAACTGTATTGGTTTAGGGTTGTTGTTTATCCAAGATCATTTTGGAGTAATTGCGCTAGATCCAGCTACGTATTATGTGAACACAGCTCCTGTATATATTGATATAGGATATGTTCTGATACTCAATGCAGGGACATTAGTATTGTGTCTGTGCATGTTATTGATCCCATCGTATGTAATCGCTAAAGTTTCTCCTGTAAAGGCTATTCGATTTCAGTAATAGCGCCTGTACTTAATATAGATACTAATTGTCAATTACTATATATTTGATTCTTGTCAGATATTAATATTATGTTAAAAATATAAATTCCCTTATTTTTTATTTGAATTTGTAGTTACTTAGTGGTTATGAATGAAGATTTTATACACTATCTTTGGAAGTATAAGAAGTTTGAATGGACGCAGTTACAAACCACAGCAAAAGAAAAAGTAGCGCTCCATCATGTAGGTGTGCACAATACGGAACACTCAGGGCCGGATTTTTTTAATGCACAACTTACGATTGGCACTCAAAAATGGGCAGGTACTGTAGAGTTACATTTAAAAGCTAGTGATTGGTATGCACATCATCATGAGACTGATCCCGCCTATGATAATGTTATTCTTCATGTAGTCTGGGAAGAAGACGTGGTTGTTTTTAGAAAAGATAATACTCCTTTGCCCACATTACAATTAGAAACGTATGTCTCTAAGTCATTACTTACGACCTATCAAGAGCTATTTAAGCATAGCAGCAACACCTGGTTGTATTGTGAAAAAGATATTGGAACCATCTCTAATTTTATGATACAACATTGGAAAGAGCGTGTATATGTAGAGCGCCTAGCACAAAAGGGAAAAGAAATAGAAGCATTGTTAATTGCCGAATCTAATGACTGGGAAGCCGTTTTGTTTCAGTTATTAGCCAAAAATTTTGGGTTAAATGTAAATCAAGATGCATTTTTGAGCATGGCAAATGCGATAGATTTTGGGGTAGTAAGAAAGTGTAGTGCCAATACCATACAATTAGAAGCATTGTTTTTCGGTCAAGCAGGTTTAATTACAGGAAAAGAAGAAGCGGGTTATGCTAAAACGCTTTGGAAAGAATACTTGTTTTTAAAGCATAAATTTAATTTGGATGCACAAGGTGTACTGCCATTTCAGTTTTTTAGATTGCGTCCGCCTAATTTCCCAACCATTCGGCTATCGCAGTTAGTACAGGTGTATGCAACACATCAACAGTTATTTGCTAAGGTTATTACGGTAGATTCTTTGGAAGCATGTTATGCACTGTTTAGTGTTGAAACCACTGCATTTTGGAAGACACATTATACGTTTGATAAAACATCATCATCACGGACTAAAAAATTAACAGCATCCTTTATAGATTTGATAGTGATTAATACGATCATTCCTTTACAGTTTATGCATGCGAAAATGAATGGAATGCCAAAAGCAGAATCTATGTTTGCCTTTATACGTCAGGTGCCTAGAGAACGGAATTCGACTATACAACGCTATGAGAAACATGGGGTTTCGGTAACTTCGGCATTGGATACGCAAGCGCTATTACAATTAAAAAAACAATACTGCGAACAAAAACGATGTTTGGAATGTGCTATTGGAAACCAAATACTACAAAGAAATAAAGGGTAAACCACCTTGATATAGAAAGGTATTGGATAAAACTATAGTTGCCAGATTTAAACTTAGAATATTTGGGCTATTATTGATATACTTTTTTTATTTTGCAGTATGATGTATGCGCTAAGACATTTTTTAGAACGAAATGGGTTTTATGTTTCTTCTCGATTAGCAGATCGTTTAGGAATGCGTGCTAAAAATGTGCGTTTATTTTTTATCTATGCAACTTTTGCTACAGCAGGATTAGGTTTTGTGATCTATCTAACGTTAGCATTTTGGTTGCGGTTAAAAGATTTAATATACACCAAGCGAACCTCAGTATTTGATTTATAATCTATGAATAAATGGTTTGGGAATAAAATATTCAAAGCAGCACTATTAGTCTTAGCGGTAGGGGCTATAGGAGTGTTAGGATTTCGGCATTTTTCTGGATATTCTTGGGTTGATGCCCTGTATATGACTGCAATTACGATGTCTACTGTAGGATTTGGAGAAGTATCACCTCTAGATGATACTGCAAAATTATTTACGGTATTTTTAATCTTAACCAGTGTTGTAACAGTAGCGTATGCGGTATCTATTATAACAGAATATATTGTCAGCAAAAACAATCCTAAAGCGGTAGAATATAAAAAATTACAAAAGAAAATGCGCACATTAGAAAATCATATTATCATTATTGGCTACGGTCGTAATGGAAAACAGGCTGCCGATAAATTATTAGCATATCATAAACCTTTTGTGATTATTGATAATAATAAAGCCCTGATAGAAAGATACCAATGTGAATCCTTACTATTTGTTGAAGGTAATGCAACAGAAGATGCAGTATTATTGGAAGCTGGTATTAAAAAAGCATCCTGTTTAATTTGTACGTTGCCGGAGGATGCGGATAATTTATTTATCGTACTCTCTGCACGACAAATCAATAAAAAATTAAAAATTATTAGTAGAGCTTCTCAAGATGCTTCGTATAAAAAAATACGATTAGCAGGTGCAGATAATGTGATTATGCCCGATCGTATTGGAGGAGATCATATGGCATCCCTAGTCGTAGTACCTGATTTAATAGAGTTTTTAGACAACCTTTCTATTGTCGGAAAAAAAGCGATTAATATAGAGGAAGTTACGTATGATGCAATGTTTTCAGATCAAAAAGACCGTACCATACGCGAAGTAGAGTTGCGTACCAAAACAGGATGTACTATTATAGGCTACAAGTCTCCAGAGGGAGCGTATGTTGTAAACCCTGAAGGGGATACGATATTAAAGTCTGGATCCAAAGTAGTCATCTTGGGTAGGCCTGAACAAGTAGATTTGTTGAATAAAAAGTTTAATATAGAATAGAGATACCCTTTTGAAAAAAGTTAATTTTAATTTCACACCACTAGTTATGAATAAAATTTTAGTTTCCCTTCTCGCAATAATGCTACCCTATATAAGTATTGCTCAGGAAGCAACCGAACAAGGATTAGATCAGAAAATAGATGCCGTTTTTGGAAATGCAACAGGGTGGTTTGTGAAGTTAATTTTTTATAAAATACCATTTAGTGAAGATGTTCAAGTATTTTGGGTTTTATTTCCGTTAATTATTGGAGCATTGTATTTCACTATTTATTTTAAATTCATTAATGTCAGAGGGTTTTGGACAGCAATCAATGTAGTGCGTGGTAAATATGATGATGTAGAAGCAGAAGGAAAGGTAGAAGTATCTCCGTCGGAGTTTACAGGGGCAACGGATAACCCAGACACGATTAAAATCGAAGGGCATGAGGGAGAGGTTTCTCATTTTCAAGCATTAACAGCAGCATTGTCTGCTACCGTAGGATTAGGAAATATTGCAGGAGTTGCTATCGCAGTTTCTATAGGAGGAGCAGGAGCTACATTTTGGATGATTATCGCAGGGTTGTTAGGAATGGCGTCTAAGTTTGTAGAATGCACGCTAGGGGTAAAATATAGAGATATTGATGCAGACGGTACAGTATATGGAGGGCCAATGTATTATCTTAAAAAAGGATTGAAAACAAAAGGTCTTGGTGGATTAGGGAAGGTCTTGGCAGTGTGTTTTGCTGTGTTTTGTATTGGAGGTTCATTAGGAGGTGGAAATATGTTTCAAGCCAATCAAGCTTTTCAATTAGTGGAAAGTATTACTGGAGGAAAAACTTCATTCTTTCATGGAAAAGGATGGCTTTTTGGACTTGTCATGGCAGTTTTTGTAGGGATTGTAATTATAGGAGGCATTAAAAAGATAGCCAAGGTAACAGATAAGATTGTACCTTTTATGGTCGGAATCTATGTTGCGGCTTCGCTTTTTGTATTGATTGCAAAGTTTGATTTAATTGGTGCTGCGTTTGGACAAATTTTTGATGGAGCATTTAATGCTGCGGGTATTGCTGGAGGTGTTGTAGGGGTATTGGTACAAGGGTTTAAACGTGCCGCATTTTCGAATGAGGCAGGAGTAGGATCGGCATCTATTGCCCATGCTGCCGTAAAAACAAAATATCCTGCATCCGAAGGAATGGTTGCATTACTAGGACCATTTATTGATACCGTAGTCGTGTGTACGATGACTGCTTTAGTATTGATTATTACAGGATATGTAGATGCAAATAATTCGGGGATGAATAATGCACAAGCGATATTATTAACCTCTTCAGCATTTGAGTCTGTAATTGATTGGTTTCCATACATGTTAACTATTGCAGTAGTGTTATTTGCATTTAGTACGATGATTTCATGGTCCTATTATGGTTTTCAAGCATGGGCATATCTATTTGGAAGGTCTAAAGCAGCCGAGTATAGTTATAAAATTATGTTTTGTGTATTTGTAATTATAGGTGCAGCAGCAAGTTTAGAATCTGTGATTGATTTTTCTGATGCTATGATTTTTGCAATGTTAGTGCCAAATATGATTGGATTAGTGATTTTGACGCCTAAGGTGAAAGAAGAAGTAGTGAAGTATATGGAAGCAATTAAACGATTGAAAGCGTAGTTGGGGTTTTAGGTCTCGGGTATCAGGTCTCAGAAATGTCATTAAGTTTAGGGATTTGATTTTCAAAAATATAGATGAATTTGTGTATAGCGCATAGTATTTATTTACCTAATCATATAATTACGTTTTATTTCTGTTATCCATATAGATAATATGCGTGTACGCATTGATGGACTGAGTTCGATACTAAATTCTTATCAGAATTTCACTCTCCCGAAGCTTCCTTTAGGTTTGTTCTATTAAAAATAACGTGATTATGATGTTTACTAGTTTTGTCAAGTGCTGAAGAATGAGAGCTAATACCAATTTTATATAACTTTTTAGCACATTGAATAGGGTGTTATTAAGAATTACAATATGCGATTTCAGATTTTAAAATCTAAAATACGAAATCTAAAATCGTAAATTGTATAATACAATTTTGAATTTTATATGAAACAGTTACATTCCCATTTCGATATGCACAGTCGCTTTCGTAATGGGATTTTTTTATTAGTGGCGATTCTGTTTTGTAGTGCAGTAGGATGCAGATGGTTTCAAGCGACAGCAGATGTGCCTCAAAGTTTTGTAGTGAATCAAGAAGTACAGCGTCAAATAGATTCTTTACATTGTATCGCAGCGGAGAAACAAAAGGCAAGAACACAACGTTCTTTTAATCCTAATTTTATTTCAGACTATAAAGGGTACTTATTAGGAATGTCACCTAAAGAATTAGATCGATTATACGCATATAGAGCATCTGGAAAATGGGTGAATTCGGTAGCTGATTTTAAAACCGTAACTCAAGTTTCAGACTCAGTGCTCAAAAAAATAGCCCCTTTGTTTCGTTTTCCAGAATGGACACAGCATAAGCGCAAACATACTACGACCAAAAAGTATCCAGTACTTTCTTTTAAGGAAAAAAAAGACCTGAATACAGTGACTGCAATAACACTTCAGCAACACATAGGAATACCGGAGTATATCGCAAAACGAATTGTCAAATACCGAACCCGTATTGGAGGTTTCTTAGATGTAATTCAATTGAAAGATGTGTATGGCTTATATGATCATAAGAGAGAAAAAATAGAAGCACTATATACGGTAAAATCGATTTCAGGAAAGCACAAAATTAATATCAATACCGCAACAGCAAAGGATTTGATGGAAGTCCCTTATTTTGATTTTGAAACGGCGTTAAGAATTGTTGAACTAGTACAGCAAAATCAAGGAATTTCAGATTTTAAAACATTAGAAATAATAGATGGTTTTTCATTAGAAAAAATAGATCGAATAGCATTATATTTGACACTTGAATAGGAAATGTAATGAAGAATTTAAAAGTACGATTTAAAGCACATTACAGCTATTAAAGAAAGAAATATAAATTTGAAAATCGTGGATTAATTTGGGCTAAGATTTTAGGTTTAATGGCTGATCCTGAAACCTGAAACCTAACCCGTTTTTACGGGTAATTAACACTGCAATCAGTATATGAACAGTATGTATTTTACCGAAGAACATGAGCTTTTTAGACAAAGCCTTCAGGAGTTCTTACAGAAAGAAGTGGTTCCACATATCGAAAAATGGGAAAAAACTGGTGTTATTGACCGGTTTATCTGGAAGAAATTCGGTGATATGGGATATTTTGGTATTTCTTACCCAGAAACCTATGGAGGGTTAGGGTTAGATTTATTCTATATGGTAATACTATTAGAAGAATTACAAAAAATTAATTCAGGAGGATTTGCAGCGGCAATATGGGCGCATGCATACCTAGCAATGACGCATGTCAATGCAGAAGGTGATGCTCAAATTAAAGAAAAATACCTAACACCTAGTATCACTGGAGAAAAAGTAGGATGCATGTGTGTAACCGAACCTTTTGGAGGATCAGATGTCGCAGGAATGCGAACTACTGCTGTAAAAAAGGGCGATACGTATATCATCAATGGTTCTAAAACGTTTATTACCAATGGTGTATACAGTGATTATTTGATCGTTGCAGCAAAAACAGCACCCGAGCTTGGTAATAAAGGCATTAGTATTTTTATCATGGATCGTGAAACTCCAGGCCTTTCAGCTACCAAGTTAGATAAACTAGGATGGAGAGCTTCAGATACAGGAGAAATTGCCTTTGATAATGTTGTGATTCCAGCCAATAACTTATTGGGAGAAGAGCATCAAGGGTTTTCCTATATCGTACAGCATTTTGCTTTAGAACGATTGATTATGGGTGTTAATGCACACGCTAGAGCCGAGTTTGCTATAGACTATGCATTAGAGTATATGAAATCTAGAGAAGCGTTTGGTAAAACAATAGATAGTTTTCAAGCCTTACGACATACTGTTGCTGAAATGGCGAGTGAAGTCGAAATGTGTAAAACGTTTAATTATACGACGACCAAACGAATGGATATGGGCGAATATGTAGTTAAAGAAGCGACGATGTCTAAGCTATTGTCTACTAAAATAGCCGATGAGGTTATTTATAAATGTTTACAGTTATTAGGAGGGTATGGGTATATGGAAGACTATCCCATGGCACGATTATTTAGAGATAGCCGTTTAGGGCCTATTGGTGGTGGAACTTCAGAAATCCTAAAAGAAATTATTGCCAAGATTGTGGTTGATGGAAAAGACTATAAGCCAGCCACGTAATTGTGCTGGTAGTGTCGCATCATAGTGGACTACATACGATACGAGTTGGCTATTTTTTCCTAGCCTTTTGTAGTTTGAACTTACGTGTTTTTTTTTGAAAAATTCAGGAAATTGTACTTATGAGATACTAGCAAAAACAGTATCGGATTTCATGCTTTGGTTACACAATATTCATATATTTAAGAAATATAGTTACTATGGTAACTATATAACCTTGTTGCCATTCATTACGTAACACTGAAAATAAAAAATAAACTTTTCTACCTTATTTTTTTGATATTTTTAAGCTGATATAATAATTAGATAGAAATGATATTCTTTAGATTTTATCTTTGTTTTTTAAATAAATTAGATAGTATTTAATCCTTCTTAAGTCTATAATCAATTACTAAATTATTCATATTTGTAATTAAATGCACCATTTGTTATAGTGAAATCTACTGGTGCTAATTCATCATCATTTACTGTTGTGAATTCGAAGGTTCCCTTAACTATTTTTGCGGAACTATCTACTTCCGTAATATTAACAACTCCATTTAGCGTTTGTTCATCAATATTATTTGTGCCATCTATATAATCAATATAATGAGTTGGCGGTGTAAGACCGAGATCTTCATAAGAAACATTATAACTACCTACAGTAATGTCTTCTCTTTTTAACCATAGATTAATTTCTTTTCCACCAAATACGCCTCCCATTCTTGCCTGAAGTAAAACAAAATCCTCTATAGGGTATCTAGAAAAAATATTGGTGTCTGAAAATTCATTATTTCCAAAAGGATTATTGGCTTCAAAAGAATCACCGTTAATTGTTGCAGTCATAGCAAATTCAGAAACCACAGTTTCATTAGTGTCATCATTTGATGAACAGGAAAATAAAGACAAAGCAAAAGTTAATAATGTTGGAATTAAAAAAATACTTTTCATGGAACTTAGTTTTATTAAATGTTAAAATAACAAAAAACGAATATATATTAAAAATCCAATTAAATGTTAATACTGAATAGAAAATAAATAATTTTATGGTTTTTTAGATAGTAATAGTTTGTGAAAACAAGTGATAATGAAATGGAAATATTATTAACTATAAATAACGAAATAGCAACAAAGTGTATCGTTAATTGCTTGGTTCTATCCTATCTTGGAAATTTATTCAAAATTCCCTCTGGTTCGTTTTCTATTTACTAATTAAGTTGCTTAACCACGCAACTAACGTATCGCTCCGAGCAAATACATCTTTTGTAGCTTTATAAGCAGACCTATCTTTGTTTCAAACAATATCTGTGATGACAAAAAAGAATATTGCCTCTAAGATGCACAATTTAGTAAAGTTATATCAAGATTCTGGTCAGAG
>CALFCI010000047.1 GCA_937951135.1 uncultured Aquimarina sp.
ATCAACAATCAACTAAAAAAATGAAATTCATATCCTATAATAATACTTCTTTTAAAAAAACAGAATATTACCAACGGCTACCTAAAACAGAACGTGAGGTATTTGACATTCTCTCTAGCGTATTTCATTTTAAGGTCAATACGTATGTATTGGAACATTTAATTGATTGGAATGCTGTACCGAATGACCCAATATATCAATTAATTTTTCCTAGAAAAGGAATGCTACAACCCTTGGATTACGAACAATTACGATTGTTACACCAAAGTGGCTTACCTGAAAAAGAACTGAAGCCCTTTATGCAACGGGTCAAACAAAAAATGTATCCAGATGTCAATCACGCGACTACCAGTCTTCCTGAGCTAAATGGAGAACGCATACGAGGGATGTATAGCAATTTTGAAACCATTGTAAGCCTATTTCCAGATCCTATGGCAAAAACGTGTCATTCGTATTGCTCCTACTGTTTTCGATGGATTATGTTCAATAACAAAGAAGCACAACAAAACTCATCCTATAAAGATCCGAGTACGCCTGTAGCCTATTTGCAAGCGCATCCCGAAATTAGTGATGTATTGTTTACCGGCGCAGACCCTCTAGTCTTAAAAGCCGAAACCCTTAAAAAATATATAGACCCTATACTCGATATTGATTCGGTTAAAGTCATACGAATTAGCTCTAAATCCATAGCATGGTGGCCATATCGCTTTACGACGGATGCCGATGCCGATGCCTTACTAGAACTCTTTGAATACATTCAATCTAGAGGAAAACATCTAAATCTATGTGCACATTTTACCCATGTTCGAGAGTTAGAAAACGAAGTCGTGAAAGAAGCTATTGGTCGCATTAGAGCCACAGGAGCAATAATCCGATGTCAAGGGCCACTAGTTAAAGATATTAATGACACTGCCGAGGCATGGAGTGCTTTATGGAATGCTCAGATCGCAATGGGTATGGTGCCTTACTATATGTTTATTGAAGCCGACCACAATTCAGAGTCTTGTTTTCGAATTCCATTAGCGAAAGCACTACAAATTTTTCAAGAGGCACAAAAACAAACTACAGGATTAGCCCGTACCGTAAGAGGCCCCGTATTTATGAACGATTTACATCGTACGCTGCTAGATGGTATTGTAGAAGTAGACGGAATGAAATACTTTGCCTTAAAATCGTTACAAGCACCACCGAATATGGCAGGCGAAGGTACTATTAAGCTAGTCCCTTATAGTGAAACCACTATGGATGCCGGAAATCTAGTAGCATTATTTAGTGAAGCACTTACAGTATAATAAGTGTTCTATATAACACCCATTTCAAAGGTAACAAGAATACGTAAATCCTTTAATTTTATATGCAGTCAGTTACTATAATGAACAAGGTTCCAATTCAGAACCGGTAGTTATTGTATTTTCCTGAACTATTGATTTTTTCGCTTTTACAGGTGCTGTTTTCATATTCTGTATATGCATCATTCCAAAGCAGATGGCAACACAACAAAGTAATCCGATAGGCAGTAGTACATTTTTCATAATTTCAATACGTGTTAATTATGTGATTTTTAAAAACTAAGTAAAATCTCAATACAACAATGCTAAAACATTCATTAGCATTATCGCTAACCAAAATGTATACAAAGTGATCTTATAAAACTTAGCTACTGTAGCTCTATCATTTTTCATGCCGCTTTTATTCAATATACTTATGCCCATACTGGTTTTTGCTGGTAGCTTTTTAATTTTCTTTTGCGAATTGCACTTTCATAATCTTGAAACTGATACTCTCGCTCTTTAGTTACCGTAGCGCGCTTTTGTATTGGAGCGCCTTCTTCTTTCATTGCAATAGGATTAGCACATACTGTATACATCCCCAACAACATCACAACAAGAGTTTTACTAATAATATTCATGTATATATATTTAAAATGCTTTAATTGTTATACTGTGGTTTAACCACCAAACAAAAGTACTATACTAGTACTTGTTAACATATTTCATGATATTGCATAAGGCTTATCATCGTTGATTCACAATACCCTATTGAAAGCTAAATAAAACGAGGACAGCACAGGATCAGTATTTAGAGCAGTGAACAGCAAAAGCAAAACATAACGCTTCGAGGCACACTGAATAATATCATACTTTTAAACACTGTTTACTCCTATTTAATTCCTTATATTTAAAAATGCATAAGGGTTACCGTCCATTAGAATTATCTCTGTTTAATGAAAATTAACAACTATTTAGCCCCCTACTTAATGTAGTTTAATCTCTATTCATAGGTGTTAAATTAATTATCGTTAAACGCAATTGAAAAAGTGAAACATCGTCTCACCAATTGAGTTAGTCACATTATTCTGAATTTATAAAAAAGAGTGATGATTCATTAATCGGCTCATATTTTAACTATATTTGATTTGATTAGTAAAAACATTCGGCTCATGAAATACAATTGGCAACAAAAAGATTGGACGAAATTTAGTTACAACCTAGAAGAACTAGAAAGTGAATTATATGTTTTCGTTGAAAAAATAGGTCAAGTAAAAGGGATTACAAAAGGGCTTTCTAAACAATATCATACACAAACTTTAATAGACATACTGGTCTCAGAAGCGATCAAAACTTCTGAAATCGAAGGAGAGTTCCTTAGTCGAAAAGACGTAATGTCATCTGTACGAAACAATCTAAACCTAAATCCGAAGACTGAAAAAGTAGCCGACTTAAGAGCAAAGGGCGTAGGGAAATTAGTAACTGATGTTCAAAATAGTTTTCAATCTCCTTTAACAAAAGAAATGCTCTTTACGTGGCATAAGGAATTATTAATGCATGACACTACCATTACCATAGGAAAATGGCGCACCCATGAAGAGCCTATGCAAGTAATATCTGGTGCTATAGGAAAGGGAAAAATACATTTTGAAGCGCCTTCTTCTAAAATTGTACCTAAAGAAATGGATGATTTTATAACTTGGTTTAATGCCTCTTCACCAAATGGGTTAAACCCTATTAAACACCCTGCCATACGATCTGCTATTGCTCATCTCTATTTTGAGAGCATACACCCGTTTGAAGATGGAAATGGAAGAATTGGAAGAGCTATTGCAGAAAAAGCATTGATACAGTCTTTAGGAAATCCTTTATTGATTAGCCTTTCTACAAGTATAGAGAAAAGCAAAAAGCAATATTACCAAGCTTTAGAGAAAGGGCAACGGAGTAATGAAATTACACCTTGGCTTCATTTTTTTATAGATATGATTTTAGACGCATTAGATACTTCTGAAACCATGATTCACTTTACCTTACTTAAAACACGATTTTTTGACCAGTATAATGACATATTAAACGATCGCCAACAAAAAGTGATCCGAAGAATATTTAAAGAGGGTGTAAAAGGTTTTGAAGGCGGAATGAACACAAGAAAATATATAGGAATTACCAAAACGTCTAAAGCCACTGCAACAAGGGATCTTCAGCACTTATTACAAATTGGAGTATTTGAATCGATGGGAAAAGGACGAAATGTATCATATCAAATACATGCTGATTTCTTCAATGATTTATGACTTGACAAGTAATCAAAAATTAAGGAATCAGAAAGTAAAACAAACCTTTCCCCTATTCATCCCTAAAAAAGCAAAATCCCTTCAAAACAAACGTTTCAAAGGGACTAAAGTTGGTCTACTAGGGCTCGAACCTAGACTCTTCTGTACCAAAAACAGACGTGTTGCCAGTTACACCATAGACCAATGTAGCTTTGCGGGTGCAAATTTAAACTATTCTTTCAGGATTGCAACTATTTTTTAAAAAAAAAGCGTTAAAATTTAAAATATTTTCAGCTAACGCTACAGAACACATAAGGATCAGCATGATAAGTCTCCAAAAGCTTTGTTAAAAAATACCACTCATAGCTATAGGAAACACTTTTTATCCCTAAATTCGCAATACTAAAATAAAAAAAGAGTCTATATAAAAATGGAACAGTTTTTTGTATTGTTTATATATAAATAATACTGCCTTTTCCAATAGCATTTATAACAGCACATAATCATTAGTTTGCGTCTAAAGCAAACCATCGAGATCATCTAAAAAATTAAAGCTTCGTATGCATACCTTTAACTTCGCGAAATGGAATACCATCACAGGATGGGGCGTTTTTGCTATTGCCTTATGTGTTTA
>CALFCI010000048.1 GCA_937951135.1 uncultured Aquimarina sp.
ACTTTACTTTATTGGTATCCGAGTTTGGGCGTTCGTCTACATCGTTTTCAAAATCATAATCGTATCGCAATACGGTAAACTCGGTTTGATTTCCAAAATCATCGGCTTCATCATCAAATACTAGCGTAATGTGGTCATCCAATTTGTTTAGGTTTTAGTAACTATTTATGTTGTATCCCATGAGGTTTGCGTACAGGCACCTCATCCTTTATTTTTTCAAATATAGGGAGTTTTCAATTAAAACTATAATAAAAAACATGTAATTACAAAATATGCATAGCTGCTAATTTTCCCCAAAGTCACTGTTCTATCCACTTAACCCCTTAATACCCTTAATACCCTTAAAAATCAAAGGTATATGTAGCGCCTCCTAATACTTGTATTCCTTGTACGGGAACATCTGCCCAATGCTCATAATTCTCCCCTAAGAGATTGTTCCCTTTAATAAACGCAGACCAGCGATCATTAAATTTATATCGCAAGTGCACATTGGCATCCAAATAAGGCTCTAAATTTATTATGGGCTGGGGCGTAGTTAATGTTGGTAAAATAGCAGTATTAATATCTTTACGTTCTCCTATATAAAATGTTTGTATTCCAACATACCATTGTGGTGTAATTTGATAGTCCAAGGTAAAAGATGCTTTTATCTGAGGTAAGTTCCAAGCATATTGCTCACGTTCTGTACTGTATTGCGCATACGTTCCTGAAATGCCCAGTGAGAATTTAGTATTGATATCAAAATGGATTTCACCATATCCTGTTACCGTTTTTAGATCATCATATCGATATGAAAACGAGTTCCCATAATCATATCCTTCTTGTAGTACTGAGTTTCTAAAATTATGCACAAATAAAGGTTTATCATTCTCTGCCGTATACCCCGCCTTAATCGTATAACTCATTACATTTGCCAATTTTCCTTTTAACCCTACAAAAGCATCTAATTGATTATGTGTAGGTGTTAATCGTACTGTAGGCGATACATAAGGATTGGATTGTACAGCATCTCTGTAGGTATTTTGTACCAATCCCCCTTCCAAACCACCATACGCCACTACTTTCTCTTCTAATAAGCGGTATGATGCCCTAACTTGAGGATATATAAAAATATCGTTGTCTTCATTTTCAATATCAGTACTATAGAACAAAGCTGCGCCAAGATGCAAGGTCAAATCATCACGTAATAACACTAACTTAGGACGTATTCCTAGATTTAGAATATTAAAATTATTTGGGGTTTGCAGAATAGGATTACTATTGCGTTCAAAACTTCCGGTAAGATAATCGACAATAATATCCGTGGTCAACAATTCATCTGCAACCTCAAATTCAATAGTGGGCGTTATAGTAACCTGATGCTCTGTAGATTTTAATGCATCTCCAAAATAACGATACTGTAGACTTGCCTTTTTAAAATAAGAATCCTCAAACTGTACCTTCCCTCCTAGCTTTGCTCCATAGTAATTTTGCTGAGGGTCTATCGCATCAAACTGAGCGAGTGTTAATGTCGATGGTGTGGGTAATCCATACCAATTGTACAATTGATACTCTACTCCTAACTCAACACCATAGGTAAGGTCTCGATTACGCGAGGTATAGTTAACATCTAATAACGTATTGTAATATGCATCATCTAATGCCACATTATCAATCCCTCCTTGCGAAGAGTTATGATGAAAATACGCACCTACGTTATCTGTTTTATTGAGTTCAATTGTGGTATACATCTCTGCCAATAAGGAAGCATAATTACCAAAGCCTAATGTGGCATAATTATCATATAGTTTCATTCTCTTTCGCGCATCTACAGCTGCCGCTTTTCCTTTAGCCGGTGTAAATGTAGATGCTACAGGCACAGAAAAAATACTATACTGCACCGGTTTCTTTTGTTGTGCTATAGAATCTTCTATAACTGGTGCTGTTTTTTGCTTAAATGCATCACTAATAGTAGGCGTATACGCCTTAACAATGACCACGCGTTCGGTGTCAATAGTTGTATCCTCGGTTTGTGCATACGATATGATCATACCACAGATAGCTACCGTAAAAAAGGAAATTATTTTTTGAAAATTAATATTCATATACTGTACTGTATTTGCTATTGTTCTATGGTTGGGATAGAAGAGTTTGTTTTTGCTTCTTCGGCTTTAATGCGTTGTAAGGTCTGCGTCGCATCTTCAATTACTTTCGGATACGTTGTAAAGTTTTGAATCACGCTTTCCAAAATGTATGTGGCTTGATATGCATCTTTTAATCCATAGAAGTTTTTTGCCATTAAAACGAGCCCCATTGCTCCAAAACGTTTATGGCTTGAGAATTCTTTTCCTAATTTTTGAATTATGGTATTGGAAGCTTTATAGTCTCCATCTTTATTCACAAAATAGGCCTTATAGTATAAGGCTTCTGCTGC
The DNA here is from genome assembly GCA_937951135.1 of uncultured Aquimarina sp. Classification (GTDB taxonomy): domain Bacteria; phylum Bacteroidota; class Bacteroidia; order Flavobacteriales; family Flavobacteriaceae; genus Aquimarina. The sequence continues at coordinate 2,414 of CALFCI010000048.1, forward strand.
TAACCCTCCTGTTGCTATTTTTTGCACTTCGGTATATGCTGCTCTTGCTCGTGTTTCATTAGCTAATTGCATCGCTGATCGCGCAATAAACACTTGTGCATCTTGTTGCACATCATTCTGTATTTTAGGGTTTTGTAATACCAATTCAGCATAAGCCATACTTTCTTCATACCGGACTAATTGATAATACGATTTCATTAAATTAGATTGCGCAAAAATGATGTTTTGTGGAAAATTGGCTTCTTTCTCTAAGCGCTCCAATATCGGAATGGCTTTTTGATATCGATTGGCCTCCAGGTGTATCTGAGCTAATCGTACTAGTGATTGCTCCGTAAATTCTGTTTGTTCTTTTTCTAGCACATACTCATAATGCGGTATAGCGGCTTCTTTTTCTCCTTTTTTAAAGTATAATTGTGCCAGATGAAAATGACTTTTTAAAGCGTGTACTCCTGATGGAAATTGGGCCAAATACTTTTCAAATCCAGAAATCGAAGCGGTTACATTTCCTTCTATCAACGGTTTCTCTGCTGCTTCATATACCGTATTATCCAAATCTGCATCTGAAACAGATATAAATGATAGTCCTTTTACCCAATTGGCGTATTCATCGGTCTTACCCATATCTACGTATATCAATCGTGCTGTGTTTACGGCTTGTATCGCAACTTCTGTACCCGGATATTTTGCGGTGATTTGTTTAAAAATAGTAAGTGCTTTCTCTCCTTGATCACCATTATAATAAATCAATCCTTGTTTCAATAATGCCTTTGGGACATAAGAACTCCGGGGTTGTTCTTTGATCAACCGTGTATACGTATCTAACCCTTTTTTAGTTTGTTGTTGGGCAATATAGCTATCCCCCAAAACAAACCAAGCATCATCCCTATACCTAGAATTTGGATATTGTGTTAAAAAATCAGTTAAGGTTTTAATTTTTTGTTCCTTCTTATTGACAAACCCATAACTAATCGCTTTTTGATATTGCGCATAATCTGCATCGGCTCCTTTATTTTCAATTACTTTATTATACGCTTCCATTGCTGGCCAATATGTACTGCTAATAAAATAACTATCCCCAAGTCTTAAATAGGTGTCCATTAACTGCGAAACTTCAGCATCAGCTTGCGTTGCAAATGTTTTAAAATGCTGGGCTGCTTTTGGATATTTTTTCAACTTAAAATAGGTGTATCCTATATGATAGTCTACGGTACTATATGGCTTTGTTTGGCTCGCGTATTGCTGCTTTTGAAACTCTTGAAACCCCGCTAATGCTTCCGTATAGTTTCCTAATAGATAATTCGCTTCCGCTTTCCAATACACTGCTCTAGCAGCAAAAGAAGTATTTAATTTTGTTTGTAATGCTACATCAAAATAAGAAATGGCTTCTGTATACTTTTCTTCGGCATAGACCTCCATACCTCTATACAATGCGACTTGCTGATATACTGCATCGGTCGCTGCATTGCGATTATTTTCTAACACTTCCATCGCTTCCTTATAATTTTTGGAAGTGATATAGGAACTTATCAATAATGCTTCTATTTCGGCTTTATTATCGGTATTGGGATATGCTTTTAAGTATGACAATACTACTTTTGGAGTACTCTCATAAGCATTTCCGATTTCATAACTCAACTTCGCATAATTGTAATGCGCATCCGCTTTGATTTTTGCATCAAAATCCATTTCAGACGCATTTTTAAAAGCATTCAACGCTTCTTGTTTCTGATTGGATTTTAAATACGATTCTGCCAAGTGATAATATGCATTTTGTGCTGTAGCATTTCGTCCACCTATAATTTTATTAAATTCTGAAATGGCACTTTGATACGCTCCTTTTTTATAATATGCATATCCTAATAAATAATAGTCTGTATTATTCCACTTGCCCTTTCGACCCTTATATGCTTTTAAATACGGAATAGCAGTATCATAGTTTCCTAGATTAAAATAGCTCTCTCCTATAATCTTATTCAATTCCGACTTTTCCTTGGGTGTTGACTTTGGTAATTGTACTAATCCTTCATTAATTGCTTCTTGAAAATTACCAGACTTAAAATTCATCTCACTCTGAAAATACGATAAATTTTTATTGTATTTATTGAGATCCTTAACCTCATCAAACAACTCATTTGCCTGTTGATAGTTATCCCCTTCATACGCAATAAACCCTAAATAATATTTGGCTTGTGCACCATAATTTTCAGAATCCTCTACTTTACTTAAAAACTTTTTAGCCTCATTAAATCGCTGAATTTTAAAATATGCATACCCATTATTAAAGTTATAGCGTTCTTTTGTCGTTGGGCTCATATTTGCGACCTCTACCTTATCATACCACTTGCGGGCATAGGCATATTTACCCGTATCGAAGTAGTAATTCGCAACATCTAGATATGCTGCATTACGACGAATACTAGTAGGGTATTGCGCGACAAAGTCCTCCATTAATCGATCTGCTCCTTTTTGATGTAACCATACTGCGCAGTTGGCGATATAGTAGGTGCATTCTGAATCAATATGATCATCTTCTACAGCATCTCGCACAGACTCAAAAACATGTTGTGCTGCCAAAAATTGATGATTTCGATATAATTCTAATGCGCGATTGAACTGTACCAGCTCATGCGTATATATTGCGGATTGTTGCCCATAATTAGGCGATGAAAATATCAGTACCAAGATCAGCACTGCAATGTATCTGTTCATTTGATGTGGAATTAAAACTAAAAAGTAAAGATACTACCTATACATTGTCTTTTTTAGGAATACTATTATTTATATACTGTACAAACGTAAGATTATCAAGATAATTATACTCCAACGTAAAATGAATTCTAAAAAGAAGTAGAATCGACTTCAATTATTTTTCAATACTAAAAATTTCAAATACTTTAGTCCTAAAAATTTCATTTTTTAAATGCAATTACAAAGATACTTTATCGTTATATATACGATTTAAAATCGTAAATATTAATAGTACCCTATTCAATATGCGAAAAGTTATATCTAAATTATATTATACCCTCTTTACTATATAATATCGCATGTTGACTAGCATTTTTTTAGCGCTAAAAACAGCATTTTTAACACCGCATTGTATCGTAAAAAGAGTATTCGTGTCAACTGTTAACATAAAACTTAGTATTTTTACCATTATATCATCAATTTGACGCTCAATACTTATGTCCAACACTGTACTTCATCTTAAGGATGCTTCCATTTACCAACGTGAAAACTTAATCTTATCTGAAGTTAACGTTGAGATTAACAAAGGAGATTTTGTATACCTTATCGGAAAAACGGGTACTGGAAAAAGTAGTTTTATGAAAACCTTATATGGCGATATTCCATTACAAAAGGGAGAAGGTAGTATTGTTGATTTTGATTTACCAACGTTAAAGGAAAAAGAGATTCCATTTTTACGCAGAAAATTAGGCATTGTCTTCCAAGACTTTAAACTCCTGAATGACCGCACAATCAAAGACAACTTACTTTTTGTATTAAAAGCTACAGGCTGGACAGATCAAACCGCTATGGATAATAAAATTAATGATGTTTTGGATAAGGTAGGTATGAAAACTAAAGATTTTCAATTCCCTTACCAACTTTCTGGTGGTGAGCAACAGCGTATTGCTATTGCCAGAGCATTACTTAATGATCCAGAACTTATCCTTGCAGACGAACCTACTGGAAACTTAGACCCACAAACTTCTGTAGAGGTTATGGAGCTTCTACAGGATATTAACAAAAATGGTAATACCATCTTAATGGCTACGCATGATTACGCATTGTTATTAAAATACCCTTCTAAGACGCTAAAATGTGACGGCAATAAAGTATTTGAAGTCGTCCAACGAAAGGCGTAATAGCATCCCCTATTGAACACTTCACCGTATCCTAATCACAACTAGACCTGAAATATATTGCTGTTTTTTTTAAGTCAACTACCTAGGCGCAAGCTCACGAGACATTCAGCGGATACCTATTTTTAAGATTTTCTTTTCAGTGTCCATTCAAAATCAAAAGTAGATACCACTACACCTTCAGTGTTTACCCCTACTGATTTCATCCAGAAAGTTTGCGGCTCTCCATTCGCTATGGTAGTTTGAAGTGCTTTTACCACACGATCACCATCTTGACAGGTAAACGTTATTTTTCCTTTGGCTTTTTTTGTAAAAGAAGCTTTACTATTTAAAACTAACATAGAGACATTTTTACTGCTTTTTTTGATTGCTAAAATAACCATAGCTCCCGTACTTAACTCTGCTGCCATTCCCTGTACTGCCCAAAACATAGATCGAAATGGATTTTGATTGATCCATTTATACCTCACTGTAACGGCACATGTTTCTTGCGTTACCGCAGCTACTCGAACACCACAGAGCCAAGCCGATGGTAATTTGAAAAATAAAAAACGATTAAAGTGTTTAGGTGTCATTTTAAATATGTAAAGTCATTCAGACTTCCTTGGTTTTAGTGAAAAAAAAATAGTTTCTAATCAATTTACACCTTTTTGAGTTTCATAACAGGGCTACAAAACAAGAAAAAGAGGTGAATTGAGTACAAAGAACAATTGGATTGTAAATTAAAAAAGACGTACACAACCACTGTATTACAGCGTACAAAGTAGTGATTAAAAATCGAGAAACAAAACCTATAAACTGGTAGTGTATTATACCTAAACTTCTATTTAAAACCTCGATTTGTTTTATTTACGATCTACATACCTTAATAACAAGGCAGGGATTTTCTAATATATAAAGCAGACTAAACGGTTATTTTTTACTACTTTCATCCCTTTTTTATCACACAATTAAAACCGTATTATGATTATTAAAATTCTTCCCGCAGTATTATGCATACTTTCCATAGTACAAGGGCTAAAAGGACAAGAAGAAAAAATTCGAGGAAACAAAATTGTCGTTTCTGATTATCGAGAAATTGAGGGTTTCCATAGTATTGTAATCTCTAAAGACATCGTTGCACTTCTTGAAGAAAATTGTCAAAACAAAATTGAGATTGAAACTGACGAAAATTTAATTCCGATTATTACGACAACAGTTGCAGATAGTATCCTAACAATTACCACGAATAAAGAAATCACCAATAGCAAAGTACTTACGGTAAGAATTTCACACACCGAAACGTTACAACGCATCATCATCAATGATAAAGTAGAATTAAAAAGTACAGCACCAATTCATTCCAATAATCTTTGGTTTGAAGCAAATAACAACGCAAAGTCTTTTATCACCATAAGCTCCGATAATTTTAACGGCATTTTCACTGGTAAATCCAATGCTGATATACATCTAGAAAGAGGTAATGCCCAAATTGAAGTCCATGATAATGCAAAACTAAAAGGACTCATTATCGCAGACACATTAAATGTTGAACTTTCGCTCAAGGCCAAAGCTAATCTAGAAGGAGAAATAAAAAATGCAACTGTCCACGCCAAACACAATACTGATTTTTATGGCGAAAAATTAGCCTGCAATCAACTTACGGTGCATGCCGAAGGAGATAGCGATTGCCACCTATTTACAAACACTACATTACACCTAGAAGCTCGTAATGCTTCGGAAGTGTATTTATATGGCAACCCTAGTATTAACATCGTTAGTTTTGCAGATAAAGCGATCTTCTATAAAAAAGAGATGGAGATAGCACCCGAATAACTCCAATTACGAGACCATGTCAATATAAAAAATAAGGCGATCTGAAAATAGATTTCAAATCGCCTTATTTTTATTCTTAAAGTATACGTTTAATGCTTTAAGACTTATTCGCTTTAACAGTTACCGTAAGTTGAATATCATCATTGATAAACTTATTACCAAGGTTTTCAAATACAGATTTTGATCCATAATTTACACCCCACTCCGTTCGGTTAATCGTAAAAGGCTCACTTTGAATTGAAAATACCGTATCTGTTACAGTAGTCACCGCAGGGAATGAAATATTTTTTGTGATTCCTTTAAGTGTTAGATTACCTTTAATCATAGTCGTATCTGAAACCTTAGTTACTTCTGTAATTTCAAATTTTGCAGTTGGAAACTTTGCTACATTAAAAAAATGATCTTCTTTATTTTCTCCTTCACCTTTTAAATGTCCTTCTAGTCCTGCCTTTTCATCACCCTCTAGATCCGTTACATTAATAGTAGTCATATCAATCTCAAAAGCACCACTATCTAAGCTTCCATCCGTTGCAGTAACTGCTCCTTTAGCCAATGCTATAGTACCTGTATGCTTCCCTGCTGGCTTAGTTCCAACCCAAGCAATAGTGCTATTTGCAACATCCACAGTATATATAATTGCTGAAGTGGTTGCTTCTTGAACCGCTTCTTCTGGAACAGCTATCGTTTCATTTTTTGACTCCCCTTTACAGGATACGGATAATGCTAATACTGTTATAGCAACTCCTAACAGTATTGTTTTTGTAGTCTTCATTCTAAGTTTTTTAAATTTATATAAAATATCTTATCAAAAGTATTAATTCTTCTGGAACTTTACACAAAGAGAATATTAAAATATTCTAATGACATTATGACATTTTTTGAAAAATGGCAGTACTTTTGCAACTTCGAAAATAAATAAAAAAATAAAGCTATTTGTTTTATGAGTGATAAGAATAAGCAATCTGAAGATGTAAAAGATCAAGTAGAAGAACTACTTGACACTCCTATAGAGGAAACCGAAGTAGTGGATGAAAAAGAAGCACTACAAGCAGAAATAGAGAAAGAGAAAGATAAATTTTTGCGCCTTTTCGCGGAGTTTGAAAATTATAAAAAACGCACGTCAAAAGAACGTATCGAGTTATTTAAGACTGCAGGTCAAGATTTAATTCAGGCATTATTGCCTGTATTAGATGATTTCGATCGTGCTTTAAAAGAAATCGAAAAATCTAAAGACAAAGAATTAAGTCAAGGCGTAACTTTAATTCATAACAAATTAAAAGAGACGTTAAAAGTAAAAGGTTTAGAAGAAGTAAGTGTTGCCCCTGGAGATTCATTTAATGCGGATGATCACGAAGCTATTACTCAAATTCCTGCACCTAGTGAAGACTTAAAAGGAAAGATTGTAGATGTTATTGAAAAAGGATATAGTCTGGGCGATAAAGTAATTCGTTTTCCAAAAGTAGTAACAGGACAATAAGGCAAAGAAAAATCATTGTAACACATACGGATTCAATTTGTAAACGTATCGCTGGGTGTTATTCTTAAAAAACAGCGTCTTTGACACGAAATTACACCCTTAAACTGGTACTAGTGATTTCACTTGTCTAATGAGTTCGTTAGATAGCGCTGACCTTTAAAAAGCAAAAAAACAGATGAAAGAAGATTTTTACAACATATTAGGCATTAGTAAAGGTGCTACTGCAGCAGAAATTAAGAAGGCCTATCGAAAGAAAGCCATAGAATTTCACCCGGATAAAAACCCAGGAGACACTACTGCAGAAGAAAAATTCAAAAAAGCAGCAGAAGCGTATGAAATCTTGAGCGACCCTGATAAAAAAGCAAAGTATGACCAATACGGTCATCAAGCTTTTGAAGGTGGATTCGGCGGTGGCGGTGGCGGCTTTGGCGGTGGCGGCATGGATATGGATGATATCTTTAGTCAGTTTGGCGATATTTTCGGCGGCGGCGGCGGATTCGGAGGTTTTGGCGGTGGCGGTGGTCGTGGTGGCCAAAGACGTGTGAAAGGAAGCAATCTTCGTATTCGTGTAAAATTAAGCTTAGAAGAAATCGCTCTAGGCGTAGAGAAAAAAATAAAAGTAAAGCGTAAAACCCAAGCCCCTGGCACTACATATACTACCTGTAGTACGTGTAAAGGAACTGGACAAGTGACCCGTATTACCAATACTATTTTAGGAAGAATGCAAACTGCTTCTCCCTGTAACACTTGTGGTGGGGCTGGTCAACAAATTGATCATAAACCGGCAGGTGCAGATAGCCAAGGGTTAAAAGTTTCTGAAGAAACCGTAAGTATCAAAATCCCAGCAGGTGTAGAAGAAGGCATGCAATTAAAAGTTACCGGTAAAGGTAACGAAGCACCCGGAAATGGTATTGCAGGTGACTTATTGGTCGCAATAGAACAATTGGATCATGCTGATTTACAGCGAGAAGGAGACAATCTGCATTACGATTTGTATATTAGTTTTTCTGAAGCAGCTTTAGGAACTTCCAAAGAGATTGATACCGTTACTGGAAAAGTAAGAATCAAAATCGAAGAAGGTGTACAAAGTGGAAAAATATTAAGATTACGTGGTAAAGGAATCCCTAGCCTGAATGGATATGGAAAAGGAGATCTTTTAGTACACCTAAATGTATGGACGCCAAAAACATTAAATAAAGAACAAAAAGAATTTTTTGAACGCATGGCTAAGGATGAACATTTTACTCCGAAACCAGATAGTGATGATAAATCATTTTTTGAAAAAGTTAAAGACATGTTTGCTTAATTGATCAGTATGATTGATTCGCAATCCTAATTTTTTTTTCCCATCCTTTATATTCGTATTTTGGGTGGGTTTTGTTTTTATACATCATATTTTTCAAACAAAACACAGTAATACGAAGGTACACTGCCATTTAAATGTACTATTAAAAAATGGTATAGCACCTAATTAATTATAAAATGAGCATCATTAATCCTCTTTTAGAAGTCAAGGAAGTGACCAAACATTTTGGAACAGCTACAGCACTTCATAATGTATCACTTCAAGTCCCAAAAGGCAGTATTTTCGGGCTATTAGGCCCAAATGGGGCAGGTAAAACAACACTACTTCGAATCATTAACCAAATTGCAATACCCGATGCAGGAAGTGTATATTTTGACGGTAACCTTTTAGACACTACACACACCAGTGCCATTGGATATATGCCTGAAGAACGTGGGCTATATAAGTCTATGCGTGTTGGAGAACAGTTATTATACTTGGCGCAACTTAAAGGAATGTCTAAAAAAGACGCTACGGAGAGAATTCAATACTGGTTTGATAAATTTGACATCTCCGATTGGTGGAATAAAAAAATACAAGAGCTTTCTAAGGGAATGGCTCAAAAAATACAATTTATTGTAACCGTTTTACATCGCCCAAAACTGTTGATATTTGACGAACCCTTTAGTGGTTTTGACCCAATTAATGCGGGGATTATTAAAGATGAAATCTTACAATTACGAGATGAAGGCGCCACTATAGTATTCTCTACACATCGCATGGAAAATGTAGAAGAACTATGCGATCATATTGCATTAATGTATCGTTCTCAAAAAATATTAGATGGTACCGTATCAGAAATTAAAAAGACCTATCGATCGCATACGTTCGAAGTAGGGTTACAGACTACAAATCAAGAACATTTAATGTCGGTACTACAAGAACAGTATACCACAAAACCAGCGTATTTTAAAACCATTGATGATCAATTAAAACTTCAAATCACGGTAGCACCAGAAACGGCTTCAAATGCATTATTAACGCTTTTAAACACTCAAAGTACGGTACTTCATTTTAAAGAAATGATTCCAAGTGTTCATGACATATTCATCCAAAAGATCAAAGAAAATGAATAATCTACTCCCCCTGATTATCAAACGAGAGTTTATGGCTCGCGTTCGCAATCGCACATTTAGAGTAATGACATTTTTAAGTCCATTACTGATGGTTGGAATGGTTTCTGTAATTATAGGATTAAGAACACTGCAAAAAGATCAAAAAACAACAATAGCATATCTAGATGAAACACATGTATTAGATGATGCATTCACCAACACTACTCAAATACAATTTAGAAATTACAATACATTTACACTTCAAAAAGCTAAAGAACTCGTAACTTTAGAAGGGTTATATGCCCTATTATATATTCCTAAAGAATCTGCAAATCCTAATAGTGATACTCCAATTCAATTCTTTACAGCCGCTACTCCAGACCCTATAATCATAGAGGCTATTAACAACGATATCAAAGCTAAATTCACAAAGTTAAACCTTAGTGCCATAGGAATAGATCCGCAAAAGATTGAAGCACAAGAAGCAGAAATAACAATTGCAATACAGACGTTCTCAGGTGGCGTAGCTTCTGAAACTTCAGATTATGTAAAAATGTTTTTTGGCGGTGCCGCTGGGTATTTGCTAATGATGTTTATTATCATATACGGCAATATGGTGATGCGTTCTGTAATTGAAGAGAAAACAAATCGTATTATCGAAATCATTATCTCTTCAGTACACCCCATACAATTAATGTTTGGTAAAATTGTAGGCACCTCTTTTGCTGGAATCACTCAATTTTTGATCTGGCTACTGTTTGGTGGTCTTTTGTTTCAAAGTGTTCAATGGTATTTTGGATTAGAAACTACAGAGAGCTTACGCTACTTATCCAAAGATTATGAAATGTTATTTACCGTATTTCAAGATATCGAAAATCTACCCTTAGCCACGTATAGTATATTCTTCTTACTCTATTTCATCTCAGGTTACTTTTTATACAGTTCAATTTATGCCGCTATAGGAGCCGCTGTAGATAGTGAAACTGATGCGCAACAATTTCGATTTCCAATCATGATTCCTTTGATGCTTGCTATTTATGTTGGCTTCTTTACAGTGCTACAAGATCCACACAGTACTGTCGCGACTATTTTTTCAATGGTACCCTTAACTTCACCCGTAGTAATGTTGATGCGAATACCTTTTGGAGTTCCTTGGTGGGAAATCTTAATTTCAATGCTTATCTTGCTTGGCAGTATTGCATTTACCGTATGGATAGCAGCCAAGATATACAAAGTGGGTATATTGATGTATGGTAAAAAACCTACCTATAAGGATTTATTTACTTGGTTAAAATACTAAGTAAGAATAGTATACACATATATTAAAAGCTTTACTACATGACTAAAATTAGCAAACATCTAAAAAACAGTAATTAATGAACTTTTTTAATGTTTTAAGAATCAAGAGACAAGAACCAAGACTGAAAAAATAAATAACTGTTTTTTTATAATGAAATTCTATTTTTATTACTAAAAATCAAATCATTATGATTTTTAGTAATTTACTTAGAGTTAACTACCTCGGGGCAAGCCCACGAGGCATCCAGCGGATAACTATTTTTCACATTTCGAGGTAAGCCTCGGAGAATTAAACTCCACAATGTGGATTAAAAACACTTCATAGATGCAAGTACCAGAAGTAATTAAAAAAAATCTTTGGCAAGGGATACAAGAACTATTAGCCTTTGAAATCTTTCATTGGGGTTCGGAAAAAAACCCAATGATATTGACTGTTGGACTCTTGCTTTTTGTGGTCATTATTTTCATAATTACCACAGTGCTATTGCAACTAATTAGAAAGGTAGTCACTAAAAAATTACTTGATGATGATAAAGCTAAGTTTGTATCCATATTTTCTTTTAGTAAATATTTTGTATACATCATTGTTATACTCACCACATTAGACAGTATAGGGTTTAACATTACTGCTATTTTTGCGGCATCAACAGCATTATTAGTTGGTGTTGGACTTGCCCTGCAAACCCTAATTCAGGATGTGATCTCTGGTGTTTTTATTTTAATCGATCAAACGGTTCATGTCGGTGATATTGTAGAAATTGACGGCAAAATAGGTCGCGTAGACGAAATTAAACTAAGAACAACCCGAGCAACTACCATAGATAATAAAGTACTCATTATACCCAATCATAAATACTTGACGTCAACATTATTCAATTGGACGCAAAACGGATCAATGACCAGAGAATCCATAACCGTTGGTGTTGCCTATGATTCGGATATAGAATTGGTAGAAAAGTTATTAATAGAAATCGCGTTATCAAACGCATCAATAATAGAAGATCCACCACCAACAGTCCTTTTTACAGATTTTGGAGACAGCTCATTAAATTTCAAACTCATCTTTACCATGCGAGATAGTTTTATGGCCAGTACCCCAAAAAGTGAAATTCGATTTGAAATCGTTCGCTTGTTTCGAGAACATCATATTAGCATTCCTTTCCCTCAACGTGATATTAGAATACTTTCCTCCAACGAACAGAATAGCTAGGCAGACCTATCAAAACCGTTAGCTACATATCGTCATTTTTAAAACAAAATATACACCTCCATATAGCTTTCATGTTAATGCTAGTTATTAGCGTCCAAGCACAAACAGAATTAGCTAAAATAGAATATACGCGCATTCCTCAACAACAAAATAATAACACTTATAGTCGTGTTAAAATAGCAGCAACGCTACCCATAGCAATGCGTAAAAAAGGGCATTACATCCTTCCAAACATACACTACCGATTGAATAACATACAATTGGAAGATGAAATTCCTTTTGAAGCTAAGGAACATTTAGAAAATTTTCATACTATTGGCGTTGCGCTTGGGTACACCTTCCCTTTCGGAAAAGATTGGCGATTTGTTACAGACATAGGGGTTCGAATTTCTTCCAATTTGGAAGTATCAACGATAAACCATCAAGACTATCAATATACAGGATCATTATATTTCATTCGTAAGCGTAAAGAGATCTCAAAACCTTCTACTCTCGTTTTAGGCCTTCGGTATACTACCCCCGGAAATGTTTCATATCCAATACCTATTCTTAATTATTATCAACAGTTCCATCCCCAATGGTCATACGCAATAGGCACCCCTATATCCAATATTAAATATTACAGTACAAATCAAAAACATACATTTCAGATTTTTGCCGCAGTAGAACGGTTTTATGCTAATATTCAAACACAAAGAACATTTTTAGCTGAAGACAACACGGTACAACAAGCCGATAATATATCTATGTTTACTGTATTTGGTGCATTAGGATATGAGTACTATCTTACCAAACAATTAGTGATCTATTTGAATGCAGGACACACCTTGTCCAACCAAATTCGCTTACGGAATAGCGATAGCAATGATGTATATATAATCAATGATAAAAATGCGCTGTATTTGCGTAGTGGAATTAAATTTAAAATATAATGGCAAGAATTTTAATTATTGAAGATGAAGCGGCAATTCGAAGAGTGCTCGTGAAAATCTTATCCGAAGAAAATAAATCTTATGAAGTATTTGAAGCCGAAGATGGTTTATTAGGTATGGAAAAAATCAAGGATGAAGACTTTGATTTAGTACTGTGTGATATTAAAATGCCTAAAATGGATGGTGTTGAAGTATTAGAAGCCGTAAAAAAGATAAAACCAGAGATTCCAATGGTTATGATCTCGGGACATGGAGATTTGGATACAGCAGTCCACACGATGCGTGCTGGAGCATTTGACTACATCTCAAAACCGCCAGATTTAAATCGGTTATTAAATACGGTACGTAATGCTTTGGATCGTAATGAACTTGTCGTTGAGAATAAAAGACTCAAAAACAAGGTCTCAAAAAACTATGAGATGATTGGAGAATCTAAAGCTATTACTGACATTAAGGATATCATTGAGAAAGTCGCCATTACCGATGCTCGTGTACTAATTACTGGCCCTAATGGAACGGGTAAAGAATTGGTAGCCCATTGGATTCACCAAAAAAGTGACCGTGCTAAAGGACCTATGATAGAAGTGAATTGTGCAGCAATACCAGGGGAATTAATTGAAAGCGAACTTTTTGGTCATGTTAAAGGTGCATTTACCTCAGCAAACAAAGACCGAGCGGGCAAGTTTGAAGCCGCTAATAAAGGGACTATATTTTTGGATGAAATTGGAGACATGAGCCTTTCAGCGCAGGCTAAAGTATTGCGAGCTTTACAAGAAAATAAAATTCAGCGTGTAGGAAGTGATCGTGACATTAAAGTAGATGTTAGAATTGTAGCTGCAACCAATAAAGACCTCAAAAAAGAAATTGCAGAAAACAGATTTCGAGAAGATCTCTATCACCGATTAGCTGTGATTTTAATCAAAGTACCGGCATTAAATGATAGGCGCGAAGATATTCCATTATTAGTCAATCATTTCACTGCAAAAATCACAAAAGAACAAGGATCTCCTACAAAAGTATTTTCAAGTAAAGCATTAGAACAATTAAAACAATATGACTGGACGGGTAATATTAGAGAACTGAGAAATGTTGTAGAACGCTTAATTATTTTGGGAGGAAAAGAAGTCAGTGAGAATGATGTTAAACTATTTGCAGCAAAATAACGTTAAATACAAGTTTAAATTATCAAATTTGAAAAGGTTTGTAAGTCTAAAGTCGGAAGTAAAACCATAAAGGAATCCTATCAAAAAAACATACCTTTGAGGCGTAGTTAATTATAATGAATTCACTTCATATAATTTTAAATTAAAAGCAAGATCATATATGGTTTTGCTTTTTTTATGCCTTTAAATTACTTCATATTGCATCCCATATACATTGTCTATAAGTCCATCAGAATTCTTAATAACTTTAGTTGTAGGGTATGGTATGAAATTGCTACTTTTATACCTTCAAAAAAGGATAAAGACTATGTCAGATACTATAGAACGAATTAAATGTTTGATCATTGGATCAGGGCCTGCAGGATATACTGCAGCTATATATGCCGCACGTGCAGATATGAAGCCAGTGGTATATACCGGAATGGAGCCCGGAGGGCAATTAACTACGACTACTGAAGTAGATAACTTTCCAGGATATCCAGAAGGAATTGATGGGCCTACCATGATGGTACAATTACAGCAACAGGCTGAACGCTTTGGAACTGAAGTACGTATTGGTATGGTCACTTCAGTAGAATTTAACAGCAAAGTGGGTGGAATTCATAAGGCAACTGTTGATAACAACAAACACATTGAAGCAGAGACCGTAATTATTTCAACTGGAGCTACTGCTCGATATTTAGGAATCCCTAGTGAACAACGACTACGTGGCGGAGGAGTCTCTGCATGTGCTGTATGTGATGGATTCTTTTACAAAGGACAAGATGTAGCTATTGTAGGAGCAGGAGATACAGCGGCTGAAGAAGCTACATATTTATCTAATATCTGTTCCAATGTAACCATGTTAGTGCGTAAAGGAGAAGATCAAATGAGAGCTTCTAAAGCAATGCAACATCGTGTAAATACGACTCCAAACATTAAAGTATTGTATAATACTGAAGTGGATGAAGTACTTGGAGAACAGGTTGTAGAAGGGTTACGAGTGCTGAACAATCAAACAGGAGCAAAAGAAGAAATTGCAATTACTGGATTGTTCATTGCCATAGGACACACCCCAAATACCGGTATTTTTAAAGGACAATTGGATATGGATGATAGTGGATATATCGTTACAGAAGGGAAGTCTACAGCAACCAATATCCCAGGTGTATTTGCTTCTGGAGATGTCCAAGATAAAGAATACAGACAAGCAATTACTGCAGCAGGCACAGGATGTATGGCTGCTTTGGATGCTGAACGGTATCTAGCTACTTTAGAAACAGCGTAACATTAATTCATATACTTTACTAAGATAATATAAGACACAAAGACGTACGCTTACACTAAGACGGATAGATCCCCATTTCAGATTGTATTTATCTCTTTTCTCTTAGCGTAAGCGTACGTCTCCTTATTCTTTACTACTACTAATTTGAAATGCTAATTACAATTTAAGAAGATCACATGTATACTATAGCTTTAAAAGGCTAGTATTAATTATTAAGCGGGTACAAAAATGATTTTTCAACTTCAAAATCAACGATACCCTCTTCATTTAAATCGTAGGTAATAAACAACTCCCCCCAATGTTTACCATCACTAAAATCGGCTAAAATCCATTTATGATTTAATAAACGTACTTTATTAATCGTCATATTTCCGCCACTCATTCCAGAAAAAGGAACGATTGGATTATCTTTCCCAGCAGCATTCTGCCCTATAATCTGATCACTAATTGTTAACGCTAGTTTTTTTGAGTCATACCCTTGATCTTCAAAATAGCTATTTGCATCTTCATTACCTTCTAAAGAGAAATACATCAGATCCAGATTTACATCAATTAACGAATCTATTGCAGCTTCTTTTGCAGTTACAGCAGTAGTTAGATAACTAATCTTTGCATCATAGGCTGTTTTTGCTTTTTTTGCATTCATAAATTGATACAGTATAAATAATACTGCAAAAATAAAGAGATACATAAATACTTTACCTTTCATAGTTATAGGGTTATCGTTAAATTATCATAGGCTAAAAGGACATTGGAAGGCAATTGTTGTTCCACTTCATCATGAAAACCTAGCCAATGACTTATATGTGTTAAATAGGCACGTTCTGGTTGTACTTTTGCAATAAAATGTAAAGCTTCTTCTAAATTAAAATGAGAATGATGTGGTTTCATTTGAAGTGCATTGACCACTAAAACCTTCACTCCTTTTAATTTTTCGAGTTCCTTATCTGCGATCGTTTTTACATCCGTTAGGTATGCAAAATCATGAAACCGATACCCAAATACTTGAAGCCTATTGTGCATTACATCTATTGGAATCACTTCCATATCTCCTAATCTAAAAGGAGCATTGGTCACTTCGTTTTCAATAACACTCGGAGCTCCTGGATATTTATTTTCGGATGCAAAAATATAAGAAAATCGTATTTTAAGAGACTCCAATACTCTGCTATGCCCATACACCGGGATATCCCCTTGTCTAAAAAAGAAAGGTCTAATATCGTCCAATCCCATCGTATGATCGGCATGTTCGTGTGTAAACAAAACACCATCAATTTTAGTGACTTTATTCGTCAACATTTGCTGCCTGAAATCTGGTCCACAATCAATGATATACGTATACGCTCCCCATGATATTTTTACAGAAACACGTAAGCGCTTATCCTTAGGGTTTTCACTAAGGCATACAGGATGATCGCTCCCTATAATAGGAATCCCTTGGGAAGTACCAGTACCTAGAAATGTAATATTCATTGTTTTCAAGTCCGACAAATGTAATTATAATATTTTTTGTCTTAAAAAATGATTTGTTTTAAATATTATTTATTTTAATTGTGAATTATGAAAAACTAAGCGCAAGCTTTTATAATGCAAGTGTATTAAGTACCTTTACAGTAAATAAAAGCCCTTTATACTATGCCAATAACAATTATGGGAGACAAGGAATTTGCATCTGTTCCCTCTATCAAAAGTAAAGCATTACGTATTAATTTGAATCAAAATATTTATGGCACTTTTGCCGAAATTGGTGCAGGTCAAGAAACGGTGCGTAATTTCTTTAGAGCCGGTGGCGCTTCTGGAACTATAGCAAAAGCGATGAGTGCTTATGACAAAGATTTTAGTGATGCTATATATGGTGTAGAAGATGATAAGCGGTATGTAACCGAAGCCCGATTAACAAAAATGTTATCCCATGAGGTCAACCTCATGGAAAAAAGAATCTCCAGAGAGAAACATCCTAATAAAATGTTTTTTAGTTATGCCAATACGGTAACTACTATTGATTTTGCTAAAAAATATATGGGACATGGATGGGTTGGTATTCGATACCAAACTACCCCTACCGAAGCCTATAACGAAATTATTTTACACATTCGATTCAAAGAAAATGATGCTCGATTACAGCAAAACACTTTGGGAATCTTAGGTGTAAATTTAATTTATGGTGCATATTATAAATATGACAATCCAAAAAAACTACTTCGATATATTTACGATCATTTGGATAAAGATCAGATTGAAATTGATACTATCAATTTTTCTGGTCCTCGATTTGAAAAAGTAGATAATCGACTCATGAGTTTACAACTGGTTAAAAACGGCATGACCGAAGCCATTATGTTTAACCCTAATGGGAAAAACATTTTACCGGCTAGAATCTTATACAAAAAGAACATCTTAACACTAAGAGGTAGCTTTAGACCCGTTACTAAAGTGAATATGGATATTTATGAGAAAGCATTAAACATGTTCCTCAAAGAGAATAAAGTCAAGAAAGAAAAAACAGTTGTTATTTTCGAAATCACACTCTCTAACCTTAGAGCAGAAGGAAAAATTGATGAAGCTGACTTTATGGATAGAGCGCGATTGTTATGCTCATTAGGACTTACGGTAATGATCTCTAACTTTCAGGAATATTACCGAATGGTGGAGTATTATTCTAATTACACCAAGGAGCGTATGGGACTGGCCATGGGCGTAAACAACTTGATCGATATTTTTGACGAAAAATACTATCGCCACCTCAGCGGAGGAATATTAGAAGCGTTTGGTAAATTGTTCTACAGAGACTTAAAAGTATATCTATATCCTTTTAAAGATCAAGAAACAGGAGTCATTACTGATAGTAATACGCTAAAACTCCATCCTAGAATGAAAGAACTCTATAAGTTCTTTAAGTATAATGGGAAGCTTCAAGATATTGTAGATTATGACCCTACCATTATGGATATTTTCTCTAGAGAAGTATTACAATTGATTCAAGATGGAGAATCTGGATGGGAGCACTTATTACCTGAAGGTATTCCTGAAATGATTAAAGAGAAAAAACTTTTTGGGTATCAAGCAACAATAGAAAAGTAACTGATCATAAAATAAGTCAACTATCTCGGAGCAAACCCACGAGGTATCCAGCAGAAAAAAAATGTTCAGATTTCGAGGCAAGCCTCGGAGAAATAAACTCCACAATATGGATTAAAATAAATCAGGCGGTATTGAACGTGCATTGCGTTTCTCTTTCGCCTTTTTTTGATTAAACCTGTAGTTAAAGGAGAGTACTGCACTGCGTTCTCTGCGCTGAAAACTAACATCAGATGCAAAATCAGCGCGTGTAGTCTGTAACCTTCTTTTTCGAGTATTCAGTACATCTTGTACCGCTAAGGTTAGCATACCTTTAGTTCCAAAAACTGCTTTACTAATTCCAATAGAAGAGTTAAAGATTCCTTTTCGAAGGGTTTGACCATCTCGTGTAGGCCCCTTGTACGAGATACTAATTTGCGTATTGATCTTCGCCGGTAATTTAATTTTGGTTTGTAATCGTGCTAACCAACTTGTACTCTCAGCATCTAGATTTTCTGTTGCTAATTTTCCTCGGATCCCTTGCTGAAATAGATTCAAATCTGCCACACACTTTACGATACTATTGGGCGAATAGGTTACTGTAGTCTCTACTCCATAGCGATAGGTTTCTGCCAAATTGATAGGCTGTCTGCGTATAATGGGTATCCCCTCATCCGTTTCGCCTATACGCTCTGCAATAAACGTAAACGATTGCTGCGTTCGCGTATAATATATAGCACTTTGTAAAGTAGCTTTGGAAAGTGTATTATGATATGAAAGTTCTACCGTATTTGCATACGAGGGATCTAAATCGGGATTCCCTTGAAATAATGAAGTCGCACTAGTCCTAGAAGGAAACGGAGTAATAAATCGCAGCCGAGGTCTTTGTATTCTTCTAGAATATCCGATAGCAATATCTTCTTCTTCAGATAACTTGTATTTTATAGTTAAACTAGGAAAAACATCCACATATCGTTTTGGGGTAAATTGTTGACTTGCCTGTTGCCCTATTCCTATTCGAGTGCTTTCTAATCGAAGCCCTCCTAAAAAAGAAAACTTTTTCAGTTTTGTTTGGAGTTGGCCATATAGTGCATTTACATCTTCTGTGTATGACAATACATCTACGGTATCTGTTTCTTTTGCACCAGAAGTCAATACCGACTCCACCGAATTAGAAATGGTAACGTCTTTAAAATTACCTCGATATCCAAACTCTAGCGTAGTGTGGTCTTTAATGGGGTGTATATAATCGCCTTGCAGTAACTGACGTTTTTGAAGTGTACGTATCCCTACAAATTCATTAATATCGGTATTCACTTCCCTAATGGTAAAAAACTTATCATTTACAAAACGTTCTAATTGCACATCAAAAGACAATTGTTGGGTTGGTTTTTCGAATTTTCGCACATATCCAATACTTGAATTCACTACCCTATTGTCCACCTCTTCTTCAGTGATTCTTGTATTTTGAAGTAGGGTGTTATCACTAATTTGATTCTCAATTACATTCCCCTGATTACCCAGTAGGTATGACACTTTTGCAGTAAGTGCTGCTTTCTCACTAATATCCCAGGTAAGTCCTGTATTCGTATTGAACGTTCTTCGCTTTCTATCATACATTCTTTTCTCCCTACGATTTGATATGGGAGTTGATTCTTCTAGATAGTGTGTTATGGTTTCCGCATTTCCTAAAACCTTTCGGTCTTGATACCCCGTTGTGGTAAATAGGTTCACCTTGCCTATGCGATGATTCAAATTTCCTGTAGCCCCAAAATATTGAGGGAGTCCGGTATATACTGTTAGCGCTCCATTGGTTCCTTTTCGTGTATTCTTTTTTAGAATAATATTGATTACACCTGCATTTCCTTCTGCATCATACCGTGCCGATGGTGCAGTTACCACCTCTACACGTTCTACATCTGCTGCTGCTAATTGTTGTAAAGTCTCATTGGCAGCAACACCAGTCAATCCAGAAGGTTTTCCATCGATAAGTATATTCACATTCTGATTCCCTCGCAGTGCCACAGTGCCATCGGCATCTACAGATACTGAAGGTACATTATCTAAAATATCGTTTACAGTCCCTCCCCTAGCTGCAAAATCTTTTTGCGCTTCATACACTTTTTTATCTATCGATGTCCTATATGTTGCTTTTTCACTTTGAATGATAACGGCATCCAATTCTTTTGATAGGGTCTCCAAATAGACCATCCCAATATTCGTGTTTTCGATTATCTTTTTTAATATTATCTTTTTTGTTTCAAAAGAAACATGTGAAATCTCAATATGATACGTACCCTTGCCAACCTCAATAGTAAACTTTCCTGCGCTATTTGTAACTGTACCTCCTACCACTTCATTTTTTGTAGGATTCAACACCCTTACTATAGCATATTCGATAGGCATATCCTCGGCAGATATATCACTTACACTGCCTTTAATCGTTAGTTGTGATGACTGTGCAGCACAGCATAAACATATCAAAGAGCACCATAAGGCTAGTTTCACTTCAAATGGAGAATAAAGATACATGCTTGATACGTATTATTTTAATCCACATTGTGGAGTTTAATGCTTCGAGGCTTGCCTCGAAACCTGAAAGCTGTTTTTCCGATGGATGCCTCGTGAGCTTGCTCTGAGGTAGTTGACTTGCATAAATTTAAAATGCGATTATACTATCTTAATTACTTTTTCAGGAGGTCTACCAATCACAGCTTTACCTTCATGAATCACAATGGGCCGTTCTATCAATTTTGGATGCGCACACATCATTTCAATAAGTTCTTGATCTGTATAGCTATTCCCTTTATACTGTTCTTTCCATATCGATTCATTAGTCCGCACAAGGGCTATGGGTTGAATTCCTAGTAGTTTAATAATTGTAGTCAGTTCTTCTATCGAAGGAGGTGTTTCTAAATACTTGATGACTTCAATGTCTTGTTGCCGCTCTTCTACTATCGCTAGACATTGCCTAGATTTACTACATCTAGGATTGTGATATATGGTAGTCATTACTTTGTTTATTAATGGTTGTTTGTTGTCAGTTGATGGTTGATGGTTTCGTAACTCTAAAATCGCACTTATAACCTGAGTTCGACATAAGCTCAAATAGTTAAAAAGTCGTCAAATCGAGTGTTTTTTCGTAATGTAATGAAGAAAAAATGTATCGAGATTCGCTTTTTTGTAGTAAAAATCACTATTCTCGATACAATTCTCCTTCGTCG
>CALFCI010000049.1 GCA_937951135.1 uncultured Aquimarina sp.
CGTTATAATTACACTCGTTAAAACAAAGAGTGTAGCGTTTACCCTTGTTGGATATAAAAGACTTTTCATTTCACCTAAGTGCGGATTTGTTAATATCGACTAAAAAAATAATCAAGATAAAAACTTAGTTTAATAACTAAGCATTCCCGCGGTAGGTACAGCTTGTACTAATGCAGACCCGTAACTCAGTATACAAGCAGTAAAGTAATTTTCTGTACATTGCTTTCAGAATTAAAAAAATAGAATTTAATTGAAAATATACGGCATAAGCGGATTGGGCGCAGACAAAAGTGTATTTGATTTTTTGACGCTAGATGTAGCGTTGATTCCTATAGATTGGATCACTCCTCATCAAAAAGAAGGGATTGAGCAGTACTCGAAACGATTGAGTACTGTCATTGATGTAGATGCTGATTTTTGTTTAATCGGAGTTAGTTTTGGAGGGTTAATCGCAACGGAAATCAGTAAAATTCTAAACCCTAAACTGACCATTTTAATTTCTTCAGCAGCCACAAAAAATGAGCTAAGACCACTATTTCGAATATTCGGAAAAACAGGGCTGATTAGAATACTACCCACAAAATTGTTTGATCCACCTAGGTGTATAGCGAACTATATATTTGGAGCAAAAAATAAAATAGTACTTCAGGAGATTTTGGATGATACGGATTTGAGTTTCGCGAAATGGGCAGTCAATGCGCTTATCAATTGGAAGAATACGGAACCGTTAAATAGCGTAATAAAAATAAATGGAACTCATGATAAATTGATTCCACCGAGAGGTAATACAGCAATGGAATTAATCGATAAAGGTGAACATTTTATGATCGTAGACAGAGCAGAGGAGGTAAGCGCACTCATAAATGATAGGATAAAACGTGCGATACTAACGCATACGAATACATAAAGATTGGTTGTATATTGCAGTACGAGATAGATCCCTTGATCTTCATAACACTAAATGAGTAAAAACCCTGTACAGCTGACCATCAAAACGAAACATACCCAATGGATTAAAGAAGAAGCTAAACGCTTAGGGTTTTTGTCCTGTGGGATAAGTAAAGCTGAGTTTCTGGAAGAAGAAGCACCGCGATTAGAAGCATGGTTGAATGCGAATCATCATGGGCAGATGCAGTATATGGAAAATCATTTTGATAAGCGATTAGACCCTACAAAATTAGTGGACGGCGCGCGAAGTGTAATTTCAGTACTGTTAAATTACTGTCCAGCGGAAACGCAAAATGATCCTGAAGCCCCAAAAATTTCGAAGTATGCCTATGGACATGATTATCATCATGTGATTAAAGGAAAATTAAAACAACTTCAAGAATTCATTACCGAGGAGATCGGCGAAGTACAAGGCAGAGCCTTTGTAGATTCCGCTCCCGTATTGGATAAAGCATGGGCGGCTAAAAGTGGTTTAGGATGGATTGGAAAACATAGTAATTTATTAACTCAGCAAGTAGGTTCCTATTATTTTATAGCAGAGCTGATTGTAGATTTAGAGTTGGAATATGACCACCCTGTGACCGATCACTGTGGTACCTGTACCGCATGTATTGATGCATGTCCTACGCAGGCTATTGTAGATCCTCATGTGGTAGATGGGAGCAAGTGTATTTCATATTTCACCATCGAACTCAAAGAAGAGCTACCGGCAAGTTATAAAGGACAATTTGACAATTGGATGTTTGGTTGTGATGTCTGTCAGGATGTATGCCCATGGAATCGCTTTTCAAAATCACATAATGAGCCGTTATTTAATCCACACCCAGAGTTATTAGCAATGACCAAAAAGGATTGGGAAGAAATTACCCAAGAAGTATTTTCTAAAGTATTTCAAAAATCTGCTGTAAAACGAACTAAATTTTCAGGCTTAAAGCGTAATATTAAGTTTTTAGAATAAGAGAGCTGTTTTAAGAATTATAATTGGTGTAAATCTTTTCAAAATCAATTGCATAAATCATAGAAATTAGGTTCATAGGTCTATAACGAGACCTTAAAAAAAGCTACTATCTAAAGCTTAGTAACTTTGAAACTCTGGAAGGTTTAACCCGGATTATGCAATAGCACTTCGTCATGAGGTTTGAAATTGCGATACAATATGATGTTTTCTAAAATTTAGCATAGCATCGCTATGGTTAAGTTTAAAAACATAGCGGAGCGGTATATTTTGAAGTAGTTTCAAGCCGTAATAGATTTTCTAATGCATAATCCGGGTTTAATGCCTAAACCGTTCCTTGAAATATCCTAATGCTTCTGTTTTCTGAAATTTCCTAACTCGATTCACGCTCAATAAACGTTGTAGGTAAAATAATGTTTTGATGGGTAATTACTTCTTTCTTTTGTATTCCTTCAATCTCATTGAGTAGTATTTCTGTGGCTATTACACCCATATCATACGAGGGTTGCTCTATAGTGCTTAATGTAGGAGAGATAACAGTAGACATAAACCAATTGCTAAACCCTACTACCGCAACTTGAGCAGGAATTTGTATTTTTTGTTCATTGAAGTATTTAATTACTCCAATAGCTACAAGATCTGTAATGCTAAAGACCGCATCTACATCAGGGTGTTCTTTTATCAGTAGCTGTGCATTCGCATACCCATCTTCAAAATCGGTATTATTTGCACACATATATACTAGTGAAGGATCAAAAGGGATGGTATGATCTTTTAATGCTTTTTTATAGCCTTCAAATCGATCAATAGAATTTTGGGCATTGAGACCTGCTCTAAAATGCGCAATTTTTTTATATCCTTTTTCAATCAAATGTACAACCGCTTCATAAGCTGCTTTTTTATCATCGATGGCAACAGAGGAGCAAGCAACAGAAGGCGCTACTTTATCAAAGAGTACTAAAGGTATATTTCGACTTGCTATCTTTTTGAGGTGTACATATTCTGTAGTGGTATTGGATAAAGATATTAAAATACCATCCACACGTTTATCGAGCAGTAAATTAACGTGTAATTTTTCTAAAAAGAGTTTTTCATTGGATTGTAGAATGATCACTAGATATCCCTTTTTTTCAGCTTCTTCAATAATACCATCGATCACTTTAGAAAAAAAATGATGTACTGTAGTAGGAATGATAACGCCTATGGTTTTAGTCTGTTTCGTTCTAAGGTTAACTGCTAATTGATTAGGCGTGTAATTAAGCTTTCTGGCCATGAGTAGCACTCTATCTCGTGTGGCTTTACTGACATCAGGATAACCCTTTAATGCTTTAGAAACTGTTGAAATGGATATCCCAAGTTGTTGTGCAATATCTTTAAGTGTTGTGATTTCCATGAGAATGTGACTTCAGACCTTCCCAAGGTACTTATAATTTTAGAATTAGGGAGCGTATAATTTGTGTTGAGTAGTATCTATTCTATCGATGCGATAGCACTTATGGAAAATAGAATATTGAGGATTGTAATAAATATTTTTTTAGCACAATGTTAGTATTGTGGGGTAAATAATGTTAAATTATTACAATATTGAAACGCAACGAAAACGTTTTCGATCTATTTCGAAAACGTTTTCGTTGCGTTTTTGAAAAATTTAAAGACGTATTAAAGTAGATTTTGTAAGAAATTGCAGTCAAGTATTGCTATTCTTTTAGCACAGTACATATAGAGTTTTAATAGTTAAACGCAGAACAAGCATGAAGAAGATTGGTATAAAAATCTCATTATTTCTAAATTATTTTGTCTTTGCTATTTTATTAAATAGCGTTGGGATAGTGATATTGAAGTCCTTAGAGAATTATAACGTAGACGAATTTCAAGCAAGTGTATTAGAAGGGTTTAAAGATATCCCTATTGCAATTGTATCCTTTTTAATCGCTTCTTTTTTGCCAAGAATAGGGTATAAGAAAGCAATGTTGTCAGGGCTATTTATCGCTACCGTAGCCTGTATAGCAATGTATTATGGCAACTCTTTTTGGACTGCAAAAGTGCTGTTTGCTGCTGTTGGAGTTTCTTTTGCATTGATTAAAGTATCTGTATTTACAGTCGTAGGTTTAGTAACCGATACCGCTAAAGCCCATAACAGTTTAATGAGCACCATAGAAGGGGTGTTTATGATTGGAGTGGCATTGGCATATTTCTTATTTCCAGCCTTTAATACCGAAGGAGAACCCGATGCATGGTTGCGGGTATACTGGGTGTTAGCAGGTATGACATCGCTTTCTTTTGTGTTTTTATTGTGTACCAAATTTGAAAAAAATAATGAGATTCCAGGATCCGACCTTATCGATGATGTAAAGCAAATGATTTTGCTATGTGTCAAACTATTAGTTGTCGTATTTGTGAGTGCAGCATTCTTGTTTGTAATGGTAGAGCAAGGGGTCATGACGTGGTTACCCACATTCAATACACAAGTGTTAAAATTACCGACCAACATTAGCATCATGATGGCGAGTATCTTTGCTTTAGCCTTGGCTGTAGGAAGAATAGCAGCAGGGTTTATTACACAATATATTTCTTGGTTTTATCTTTTGGTAGTATGTGTTGTGATTACCATGTTTATGGTCATTTTTATACTACCACAAACCTTAAACCTAAATGTTCAAGAGATTCAAACATTTTCGGATATTCCACTAATCGGATATGTTTTTCCTCTAATTGGATTGTTCTTATCGCCGATTTACCCATTAATCAACTCTACAGTATTAAGTGCATTGCCCAAAAAAGTACACAGTCCTATGACAGGGTTGATTGTTGTTTTTTCAGCATTGGGAGGTACAGCAGGTTCACGAATTATAGGATGGCTATTTAAAACGGTAGGGGCACAACAGGCATTTTACTATACGCTAATACCCATGGCTTTATTATTAGTGTCACTATTTTTATTATTTAAAATGACGAGAAAAAATGAACATTAAGATACATATAGATACTGTAGTACAACAGTTACTGCAACAAGAAGACACAGAGGGTAATAAAAGGATTACTATAGAGGATTGTGGGCCTAAGCAATTTGAAGTAGTATTGGAGAGTGGGGAAAAGCAAACCATCAAAGGCGCGTACCATCTTTCTAATTTGCTACAGGAGTTAGTAGTTGCCAAGAAAGATGAAGTTGGGATAGGAAGTATTTCTTTAGCCGATATTCGGAGTAAGCCCGTAGCTCGTATTTCTAAAATGATACGGGATCATTATTGGCAAATGTTGACGCGACAGTTAGATGAAAAAGGGATTAAGGCTATCGTACAGGATGAAAAATCATCGACATCTCAGTATCGATTATACATTCCTTTTCATGATCGTGACGCTTTGGAGTATTATAAAGAATTAGTTAAGAATATTCCATCAATACACATAGAAATACTGCCAGAACAGATTACACCAGAATATGTATGGTCTATTAATGATCAACCGGGTATTTTAGCCTTAGGGTTGGATCAAAAAACCAAAAAAGGAATTCCGTTTGTAGTGCCAGGAGGACGATTTAACGAAATGTATGGTTGGGATAGTTACTTTATTAATGTAGGATTATTGTTGGATGATAAACAAGAGCTAGCCAAAGGAATGATCGATAATTTTGTGTGTCAAATCACACATTATGGAAAAATACTGAATGCAAATCGAAGTTATTTTTTAACACGAACACAGCCTCCTTTCTTTACCAGTATGTTATTAGAATATTGTAAACGTTATCAAGATGGGTTTACCAAAGATTGGTTGCGTACAGGATTGCAATCCGCACTAAAGGAACATCAAGACGTATGGTCTCAAGAAGGAGAACGATTATTGAATAATGGATTAAACCGATTTTGTGCTCAAGGTATAGGATTAACCCCAGAAACAGAAGAAGGGCATCATAATCATATTTTGGAACAGTATAAACCGGATTCGTCGGTTTCATTAGAAACCTTTGAAGAACAGTATTTATATCGAAAAATAGAACATAAAGCGTTAGATGATTATTTTGTACACGATCGCAGTGGTCGTGAAAGTGGACATGATACTACCTATAGGTTTGATGATCGTTGTGCGGATTTTGCTACGGTAGATTTAAACGCATTATTATATAAGTACGAAAAAGATCTTGCACACATAATAGAACATTATTTTGGAGGAACTTTTGAGTGGAATGGTCAGGAGTATACTGCAGATTACTGGTTAAATGCAGCACAACAAAGAGTAGAGCAGTGCAACACATTGTTATGGAATGCAGAAAAAGGGAACTATTATGATTATGATGTAGCAAACAAAAAACAATCTCAATTTGAAGCCGCAACCAGTTTTTACCCCTTGTGGGCAAAAATGTGTAGTGATGCGCAAGCCAAGGAAGTAGTTGCTTATTTATTACCAAAGTTAAAATCTAAAGGAGGAGTTGCAGGATGCACTAAAGAAGCTTTGAAAAACCTTCCAAAAGATGCAATACAACGTCAGTGGGACTACCCTCACGGGTGGGCACCACATCAAATGATGATATGGAAAGGTTTATTGAATTATGGATTTGAAGCAGAGACAAAAGAATTAGTATATCGATGGCTATGGATGATTATTAAAAATGCGATTGATTATAGTGGAGTCCTACCCGAAAAATTTGATGTCGTTAATTGTACTTTTAAAACCGATGCCGAGTACGGAAATGTAGGAGCAGAGTTTGAATACATTCCCGATGGAGGTTTTGGTTGGATGAATGCCTCATATCAACTAGGTGTAACTTTATTAGATGAAACCTCGATTTCAGATTTAAACAGTTTAAAAGACCCAGATCTGATTTTTATATAAAACAAAATTGAAACCCTAGTGCTGTTCGTAATTCTAAATTAGAAACAGTATCTGTAATAGTGATTAGTAGTGCATCCTTAAATTGATGTACTACGGATCGCTATTTTGTTTTCAACCGGAGTTCGATGACTATACTATTTGATGCAAAAATTGTCATCTTGAGCCTGTCAGCCTGTCTTGAGCCTGACGAAGGAAAAGGTTCTATGCAAAACGCTTATCAGAATTTCACTCTTTAGATGTATAGGGTCTGATGCATTTTGGGTTCATTATCAGTCGTTTTATATTGTGCCACACCCTGAAAACCGTTACTCAGTTTCACGGGAATCGGTTTAATTCCAGCTGCTAAAAAGCTATATTTTTGAATCTAATAATTAGCAATACTCTTTTGAAAGAGTGCGTTGGTAATTCAGGTGAACTCAAAAAAATTAAACCTAGTGATATGGCATTAATGACCACTACCAAAGTTCGTATTAATGGAAAAGTACTTCCTTATTATGAAACCTTAGAATTGAAACAAGAGATTAATGATCACCATTACCTCACTTTGGTATGTCGTACAGATGATATTCCAGTAGAAAACCCTACAAAGGAACAGGCTTTAGGTGCATTCAAGGAGCATATAGGAGCTGCGATCACTATTGAAATTATACCCATACGAAAAGATGATACGATATATACCGATGATTTTCGGTTTTCAGGTATGATCGTAAAGATTGACGAAGAATGGCAGAGTTTGGGTAGAGGAGGTTTAATAACATTATATGGATGCTCAGGGACTATTATGGCCGATGGTGCGCCAAATTACAATTCCTATCATAAACAAAGTTTAGCCTTTATCGCAGAAGAAACATTACGTGGATATCATCGTAATGCATTAATACCAGAAATCAAGCCTGCTCATCCTCAACTTACCGATGAAATTTTATATTCGGTACAGCAGGGGTGTAGTGATTTTGAATATTTGCAGCGTTTGGCATCGTATTATGGACAATGGCTCTATAGTGCAGATGGAAAAACGTTAATTCTCGGGACACCGGGAACAAAACAGACGATACTACAATATGGAAAAGATTTAAAGAGTATGCGTTTAGAGATGAGGCCTACCCCAAATCAGTTTACCTATATCACCGATGATTATTTAGAAGATAGCGGACAGCATCAAAAAGACGCAAGTGAAGCCAATACCTCATCCGAAATGATTCAGAGTTATGTATATCAAAAGGCAGCAGAGTTATTTCCTAAAAAGACAAACCAATATCACGATAATCCCCATCATGATAATCCGAGACCACGAAGTATTATGGCTTCGCGTTTTGGTACTCAGATAGAGGAGTACAGTAAATCAAGAGCTTTAAATCAAGTAGTGATGGTAGGGAATAGTGATAATCCAAGACTGCGTTTAGGGGATAAAATAGGGATTCAAGGTCATGGGCAGTATCGAGTAATCAAAATTACACATACCAATACTTTTGATGGGGATTATGAAAACCATTTTGAAGCCATAGAAGCCAGTACAGCGGTATATCCAAAAATGGATTTAAATCAAACGCCTAAAAGCGGTAGTCAAGTTGCCAAGGTAACTAATAATGCAGATCCTGAGGGATTAGGGAGGGTACAGGTACAATTGCCATGGCAAGTTGTAAAAAATAAAAACACCCCTTGGATACGGATGTTAACACAACATGCGGGACTAGATAGAGGGGCTTATTGTGTTCCAGAAATAGGAGATGAGGTACTTGTTGATTTTCAAGGCGGTAATGCTGAACGGCCGTATATCGTAGGATCACTTTATAATAAAACACAAGCTCCTGATGGAGAATGGGCTTCAAAAGATAATGTAGAGGGGAATAATGTTAAAGCATTACGAACTCGAAGTGGACATACCATAAAGTTAGATGATACCAAAGGCGGAGAAATGATTACGATTACCGATAAGAATAGTAATTTAATCACTATTGATACCGCTAATAATAATATGACCATCGCTGCTGGAGAAACAATGACGTTAACTGCAAAAAATATTAATATTAAAGCAGGAGAGGATATCAATATGGTGGCGGGTAACAACTTTACGAAAAGTGTTGGTGAAGATTATAATGTGATGACAAAAAATAATACCCTTATCGTACAAGAGAACCTTTCTACAGATTCCAAAAAACAGGAAAATATATCCGATGAAATTACACTGAGTAGTAATGCAAAAAATCTAACATTAGCTTCAGGAAAGACTGTAGATATACAAAGTAAAGAAAAAGTGAAATTGTTTTAATCTAGAATTAAATGTATTTTATTGCATTATTTTTTTAAATAGTTATGATGGATTCAGAAGAAAATATAGAAACTATTGGTGGAGTACAAGATCATACGCTAACGATAAACCCCGAGGGTTTTAAAGGACAATATGGGTGTATGGTTACTTTTGATAATGGTACTGCTAAAACAGTGTTGCGATACAAATTGAATATCTATTGGACTGGAAAATCAAACCAATTTACAAATACATATCGAATTGATCGAGAACCTCATATTTTTATCAATGATAAAGTGCCAGAAGATTTTTTAGATAAGCTAGCAGTAGAGGTGAGTCAAGTTATATATCCTCTAGAAGTTGAAACTACATGGGACGGAAAATTGAATAAAATTTTAAATTTCGAAGCCATTGTAGAGCGCTGGGAACATAAAAAAAAAGAACTGCCACAGTTTTATAAGGGAGACATTGCAGATCGATATCTTCAACTCACGGATCAAACATTAAGTTCGCCAACTGTTTTATTTGAAAAACTGACTAAAGATTGGTGTATTCAACTTTATTTCAGTCGACTGTATGTGCATTATTCAGAAGATTTTGCAGTGGAGCAAAAAGAATCGTATCCGATAGCTGGAAAAGCAACGCCAGTAACCTATACAACAACGCAATATCTAGAGCGTGTTTCAGAAAACGATACTAATGATATTACACTAAGAATAGAAGGCAAAATTGATGATGAGCGAAGTGCATTAGACTTAGAACAAGAGCTAGATATTCCATATCACAAGCTACTTAATGCAGAGGTAAAAAAAATGAAAGGAAAATGCGAATTGATGTATGTGTTGGAGGAAGATACCGGTATAATAGAAACCTTTGAAGCAAATTTTGAAACTAAATTTAGTGTGCAAAAGAAAGTGAACGTAAGAATGTCTTTATTGAAAAGATTGAAGAAAGAAAGTGCTATACTTGTGGAAGAAGACGATCAGATGCAAGTTAAGAAAGGGTTTTGGGCTAAATTATTTAATAAATAAAGAAATACAATGAGTCAGAAGTATGTTGTAGTACAAGGAGCGATGTGTAAATGTAAATTTGGAAATGCGCCAGATGCCTTAAAAGTAAATTCGCATCAAAAATATTATGCAAATGACACACAAGCATCCCAAAAATTAATAGCAACAACTATGGAGTTGGGGGGTGGCACTTTTCAAGCCAATACTTTTGGACTCTGTAAACTACAGCCTACAGGCAATAGTTATAAACCGTGTCAGATTGTAGTAACGCAATGGAAAGGGTTTTATAAAAATGCAGATTTAGGAAATGGCGGTCACGTATTAGTAGAAGATAGTAAAGCAATATGCCCTATTGCCGGCAGTCCTTGTATTCAGATTACGAATCACGGGCAAAGTATGGCAGGTAGTGCCCAAAATGCAGCAGATGCAGATGCAGATGCGCAACGTCAAATAAACCCTATGGTAGATACTAGAGGTCTAAATCAAGAAGCAGCTACCGTGCAAGAAGTAACGGTCATTTAAAAGAACTGAGATATGCCAGAAGGAATAGAAAAAATAGTCATTGTTAATGATGCCGGTCTAGAGAGCGCTCCTAGAAATTTTATTATAGAAGGGGTGAAGCCTGTAGCGCTTAAAGTGATATATTATCCAGGAACAGAAGATGCTTTAAAAGGATATGCAAAATGGATTGTCAAACCTAAAGATGGAGGGCCGTATACCAAAGAAGATCATGGAGGAGAGATAGGAGATTCTAGAGGGTTATCTGTGGTTCCTAAATACTGTGGGCCTAAAGAGCATAGTGTAGAAGCTTTTTTAGAAGAGCCTACAAATAGTTATCCGAGACAACTTACGTTCACTGCATTCGCTCCTCAAAAAATTGTAAGCACAAAATGGAGCAGGGAAGATGGGGGTGATGATATTAGACAATCTCCTATAAAATATGGAGAGGATGTGTGGTTAAATGTGGAAACAGAAGGGCTTAATGGTGCAGCATTAGAAGTTGATATCTATAGTTTGCAAACGGGTAGTGATGAAAAAGTAGCAACCATAAATATCGAGTGTGTCAATGGAGAGATTAATCACCCCATCGAAAATACTTTTTCTTGGCGAGCAGGCACAGGGTGGATTACAAGTAATGAAGAGAAGTTTTATGTTAAAATACGGCTTCGAGGGAGTCAAGAAACCATAAAGGATGATAAAGATCAAGATATACACGCGAGATACCTGAGGATTAATGATGAGATCGTAACGAGGTCTGTTGCCGTTTCTCAAAGTGCTAGGCCAGCAACGGTTGGCGAATCAGAAATCAATATAGAACGGTATGAACTCTGTCGGTTTTTAACCGTATCCGTGCTTGATGAAGGCGAAAACATTGTGGTATTAGACGAAGGCAGACTACAAAGAGCGCAACGAGAATTAGGAGGAGGATTTGATGTTTCGGAAGTGATCTATTTCCCTTTTGAGGAAGCTACTATTACAGCAGACTCTGAAAAAGTCTTAGATGGAATTGCAAATATATTATTCGATAATCCCTATGTACATGCCAAGTTGGGAGCGCATTGTGATATCCGTGGTAGCCACGAATTTAATGACATTTTGTCGAATGAAAGGGCTAGTGCTGCCGTAGAGTATTTAGTGGGTAAAGGAGTGCCTAAGACACTTTTATTTGGGAATGGATATGGTAAAAGGAGGTTGTTGATCGAAGGAGAGCATATATCAGAAGAAGAACATCAGCTAAATAGAAGAGTTACCATAGAGTTTAAGCTTAATGGAGATGATGCCGAAAGTATTATTTTTGAAACCATTGCGCCAGACATTTCTAAAAAGAAAAAATTAGTAGTTACTGTCGATCCTTATAATACCGATAAATGTCTAAGGCGAGGAACTAGTCTTGAGCATGAAACAAAAATTAAAGTAATCGAATTGACTCCTGAAGGACAAAGCGATCCTTTTGAGCAAAGTGGTACTGTTAAAGAACATGATGTTTATAGCAATTTATCTCGGTTAGAAATAGCGCCACTTCAGTATATTTGGCCGCATTCGAGTACCACTAATAATTTTAATTATTTTTTTAATAGTTGTCGGTATTACAGTAATAAGGAAAAGCCCACGATGATTGTAAAAGCATATCCAGATATTAAATGGGATTTTCACTTTTTTCTTAATCTTAGTAATTCGCCTAGTGTCACCTGGCAGGGGCTGCAAGCCGACAAGTTAAGAAAAATGAGACAGCAAGCTGGTTATATGGGAGCAACAGCCACACATCGACAAGTCGCGATAGATTTTGGAGTTATTCTAGAAGCCAATTGGAATAAATCAGGATCAGTATATGATAGTAAGTTTGACGCAACGCTCAAGTATGATTCGAAGATAAAGAAGTTTTATGATGTATTTGCATCCTTAAGAGAAATCTCTAGAGGGATTACATCGAAAACAAAAGGAAAAGTAACCAGTAATAGATTAGGTTCAATACTTCCTTTTTCGGTAGAGATTATGCCACCAAATTTTTCTTTAGGAGCAGAGTGGCAATTAACAAGAGCTCAAAAAGATGATAATCCAATTGCAGCGATAGGAACAGAAGTTAAGTTTTATTTGGATGCTAAGCCAATTGTTGGATTGAAAATGGTCATCGATTTATTAGACCTTTTAGTGCAAGGTGTTGTGGCTGCTACTACAGGAGGAACAGCAAATGTAGGGGCTAAAAAAATATTTGATGAAGTAAGAGCATGGTTAGCAGATGATGATCATGCTGTAAACCTTAAAATGTATATAGATCTCGAACTTTTTGGAACCATCCAGGGAGGTGCGGATATCAAATATCATACAGTGACCGATGAGAACGAAGGGAACTTGAAATTAGACGCGACTATTGGGATAGAACTAAAAGCAGGTATAGAAGTAAGAGCAGGCGTAGTGTTAGTCGGTGTAGAGTTTTATGCAGAAGGTCAATTGAAAGCATCGGGTAAAGGATCTATTACTTTTGGTCACAAATTAGTATATAACTCGCGTGATGGAGGGTCATTGAATTACAAACCAGAACTTGTATTTGATGGTATTGTTGTAGATGTAGTGATTAAAGCAGAAGTTGGAATGTCAATAAAAAGAGGATTGTTTAGCGGTTTAGGAGCAAGTAGAGAGCTTGCCGATTATCGGTATAATGATAAGGTTGTTGACGAATTTGATGTAATGGCAGCATTAGGGCAATTAACAGGTATCGATCCCGAAATTCCATTAATTAAAAATTGAGATATAAAAATAGAATTTAAAATAGAATTTAAAATGAAGTTTAGTATAGTAAGTAAAATGGTAATTGTTATGGCGTTAGTTTCTAGTTGCCAATCACAAACGGCAAGTTTTGATTTATATCAACTTAAGTTTGATGAAAAGATAGATGATATTGTAATACAAAATAAATTGAAAATGTCTGATGGAATATCAGAAGCCAAAACACTTTTTGGGTATGATAGATTTGAAACTAAAAAAGAAGGGTTGCTTCAGTTTGCTGGACTTGCATTGATAGGTGAAAATACCGAACAAAAAAACAAGCTGATTTTACATTATAACGAAGAAAATCATATTCTTGCAATGTATGAAGTGTTGTTGTATACAGAAAAAGAAGTACAGGGACTCTCCAGTGTTTTAGAACAAAAAATAGGAAAGCCCGATCATGAATCAGAGAATACTGATGGATTGGAAATGAAGGTATGGAAAGATGAAAAAACTAAAATTTATTACTTCTTAATGTCTTATGACGATAAAAATAAGCAGCGGAAAACAGAATTTACAGCAATCGATATGAAACAAGATAAAGCCAAAGATTGGATTAGTTTTAGGAGTTTTCATTACTTTCTGTAAGCTGATGATAACAAATAATAAAATGACCTTGTAAGCGTATCGTGTGCAACTAGAGTTTGATAGAAAACACATGAGATGGTATTCAAAAAATAAGACAAAAAATAGTTCATAATAAAACTAGGCGACTATGATCGAAAAACCGTATTACATGCTAGAGTTTACAGCAATCTCTTGTATGTTTGAAATTAGAATAAATGATACTCCCGTGATGACCTTAAATCTTAAAGGACAGGCGTCTACTAGAATACCTGTCAATCATGCCATTCAATCCAGTGGAGAACAGCAAGTAAGTATTAAAGTATTGCCTGTTTTAGGACAAATGGCATTACATCAAAATACAGTGTTTAATTATAAAATCTATTTGTATGATGTAACCAATGGATTTGAAAAGAAAAAAATGGTTTTAGAATATGATAGTCCTCGTGTGAGCCCAAGTTCACCAATGCCTTTGCTTGTAAGCCATAATATATTTCCTGCAACAATCCCTTATACCATGAAGTCGTATTGGGAAGAAGGTAAGGAATTAGAAGATGTTGATGAATTACATGAAAAACTCAGGGCAAAATATAAAGAGATTATTAATGCGATTCAGTCTAGAAATTATAAGCAATATCAACAAAAAATAGCCAATAGAGAGCATAATATAGCGGTCTCCATGTATCTTAATACTCAAGAGTCAGAAGCAAGGTTTAAACGGTTAGTACGAGATTTTGAGAACGGATATGATAAGGTTGATTTTCCTGAAGAGACGATCATTATATATGGAGCGTATGGGAAAAAGGCATCATTGAAAAGAAAGAATGGCGATCCTGCATTAAGTTTTGTGAACGAGAAAGAACAAGAACAACAGATGTTAGATATCGAGTTTTATTTTGATACCAAAACAAATGGTCTAGAGATTATTTAAATAGGCTAAAATTCATGAAAAGCAATTTTTGTGAATTTCAAAATAAAGTGTTGTTTTTTGAGCTAAATTTTAAACTAGTGTGGATTTCGGAACTTAAAATAAAAGAATACCTAAAAAATTTCTTCATTTCAGATAGTCTTTTACCTTTGTATAGCACACAATTATCATTAATCAAAGTTGAGTTGAGGTGCAATTGTTGTACGCGTACCAAACGAATTGAAAAGGGCATTTAGATGTTTTTGAGGTATAGCGCAACCATTGAATGAGCAAACCATCAACAGACAACTATCAACCATCAACTAAACATGAGCATCGAAAGCAAACGAAGAGAAGCATTAGTATATCACGCTAAACCTACACCCGGTAAAATAAAAGTAGTACCTACAAAGAAATATGCAACACAACGCGATCTTTCTTTAGCCTATTCTCCTGGCGTAGCAGAGCCTTGTTTGGAGATTGAAAAAGATGTAAAAAATGTCTATAAATATACCGCCAAGGGAAACTTGGTAGCCGTAATTTCTAATGGTACAGCAGTATTAGGATTAGGCGATATTGGCCCTGAAGCTTCAAAACCTGTAATGGAAGGTAAAGGATTGCTCTTTAAAATCTTTGCAGATATTGATGTGTTTGATATCGAGGTAGATACCAAGGATGTAGATGCTTTTATAGAAACAGTAAAAAACATTGCACCTACTTTTGGTGGAATTAATTTAGAGGATATAAAAGCTCCAGAAGCCTTCGAGATTGAACGCAGGTTAAAAGAAGAATTGGATATTCCTGTGATGCATGATGACCAACACGGTACTGCAATTATTTCTGCAGCAGCATTAATCAACGCATTGGAAATTACAAATAAGCCGATAGGAGAAGTGAAAATTGTAATTAGCGGGGCAGGAGCAGCAGCAGTGTCCTGTACGCGATTATATAAAGCTTTCGGTGCCACTTCAGAAAATATTGTGATGACCGATAGTAAAGGGGTTATTCGCAAGGATAGAGCTTCATTAACTCCTGAAAAAGCAGAGTTTGCTACCGATCGAGATATAGATACACTAGAGGATGCATTGAAAGGTGCGGATGTATTCATTGGATTATCGATGGCAAATCTAGTATCGCCAGAGATGTTATTAACCATGGCCGCAGATCCTATTGTATTTGCAATGGCAAATCCTGATCCTGAAATCAAATACAATTTGGCAGTAGAAACACGAGATGATATTATTATGGCTACGGGTAGAAGTGATACGCCCAACCAGGTGAATAATGTACTTGGGTTTCCATTTATTTTTAGAGGAGCATTAGATGTGCGCGCCACGGCAATTAATGAAGATATGAAAATGGCAGCAGTGCGCGCATTGGCAGCATTGGCCAAAGAGCCTGTTCCAGAGCAAGTAAATATAGCGTACGGTAAAACACGGCTTAAATTTGGGAAAGAATACATTATACCAAAACCATTTGATCCTAGGTTGATTGCAGTAGTACCACCAGCAGTAGCCAAAGCAGCGATGGATAGTGGTGTGGCGACAGAGCCTATAACCGATTGGCAGCGCTATGAAGATATGTTGCTAGACCGTATGGGGAATGATAATAAGTTAGTACGATTATTACTCGATAGAGCGAAGTTAGATCCAAAACGTGTAGTGTTCACAGAAGCAGATCATCTCGATGTCTTAAAAGCCGCACAAACGGTAAAAGAAGAAGGAATTGCAATTCCTATTTTATTAGGACGAAAAGATATCATTACAGAGTTAATGGTCGAAATTGGTTTTGACCCGGAGGGTGTTACTATTATTGATCCTAAAGAAGATGATCAATGTGAGCGTAAAGATCGCTATGGGAAGCAATATTGGGAAGTCAATAAACGAAAAGGAATTACGCTACTAGGTGCTCAAAAAATGATGCGAGAACGTAATTATTTTGCCGCAATGATGGTGAATGAGGGGGATGCAGATGCTTTATTATCAGGGTATTCTCGTAGCTATCCAGCCGTTGTGAAACCGATGTTAGATCTCATAGGCTTGGCAAAAGGTGCAACACGAATCGCAACAGTAAACGTAATGATGACTGAGAGAGGGCCGTTATTTATTAGCGATACTTCAATTAATATAGATCCTTCACCAAAAGAACTTGCGAAAATTGCTAAAATGACAGCGAAAACGGTAGAGATGTTTGGTGTTAAACCCGTAATGGCAATGATTTCATATGCAAATTTTGGGTCGTCAAACCATCCCAATGCAACCAAGGTACAAGAAGCCGTGGCATATTTACATCGCTATTATCCAGATTTAGTAGTCGATGGAGAGTTGCAAATGGATTTTGCATTAAATCAAGAAATGCGAAAAGATAAATTTCCATTTTCAAAACTAAATGGACAAAAAGTAAATACACTGGTGTTTCCAAATCTAGATTCTGCCAATAGTACCTACAAATTATTAAAAGAATTGAATCAATCCGAGTCCATAGGACCCATTATGATGGGGATGCGAAAACCAGTTCACATCTTACAATTGGGAGCAAGTGTAGAGGAAATAATAAACATGGCAGCTGTGGCAGTGATTGACGCGCAAGAAAAAGAGAATAGAGAAAAAGATATCGTGACAAGAATGACTACAGATATGAGTTTCGCATAATCGTATAGTCTTCAAGATTGGTGAACTAGAATTTTAAGGCGCCAAATCTGGAATGATTTTTGATGTTTTTAGGAGAAATGATTTTTATTTTTTCTAAAAATACCATAGGTTGTTTTAGGAACATCTCATGCGTAAACGTAGTAAACTCTGGGGTTTCAATACTAAATACTATGAACTAACTGCTGTTATCTCATAAAATTCAGTACTTTTGAACGGTAAATATTACAATTACATATGATTACTCACATTAAGGGGAAGCTAGTAGAGAAAAATCCAACAGGTGTTGTTATAGAATGTAATGGTGTAGGGTATTTTCTACATATTTCATTACATACTTATGACCAATTAAAAGCAGAAGAGGCAATACACTTGTATACGCATCTTCAAGTAAAAGAAGATAGTCACACCTTGTTTGGTTTTGCGACCCAATCTGAAAGGGCTATTTTTAGATTGCTTATTTCGGTTTCAGGAATTGGAGCAAATACGGCGAGAACTATGTTGTCATCATTACACCCAGATCAAATTAAAGATGCAATTGCAGCAAACGATGTTGCAACGGTACAATCTATAAAAGGAATTGGTGCTAAAACAGCACAACGTGTTATTTTAGATTTAAAAGATAAAATTTTAAAAGTATATGGTATAGATGAAGTTTCTGTAACACAGAACAATACGAATAAAGATGAAGCGTTATCAGCATTAGAGACACTAGGCTATCAACGTAAGCAAGCCACAAAAGTGGTAGATAAACTTCTAATAAAGAGCCCCGACGAAACTGTTGAGTATATCATTAAACAAGCTTTAAAAATTTTATAGATTGCGTTTGTTCAAACTTCTACATTCATATATAATACGCATTGCGGTTTTTGCTATCCTGCTCATGTCTTGTCACGTAGTGATTGCTCAAGAAGAGGAAACCGTTAGAGACTCTACGAGT
Source organism: uncultured Aquimarina sp. (assembly GCA_937951135.1). Taxonomy (GTDB): domain Bacteria; phylum Bacteroidota; class Bacteroidia; order Flavobacteriales; family Flavobacteriaceae; genus Aquimarina. Next base: position 18,315 of record CALFCI010000049.1, read on the forward strand.
ACTACTTTTTCGTTAGGAAAAATAGGATTGCCTGATCCCAATAGTATTGTTGCGAAATATGAGTATGACCCTGTAACCAATCGATATATCTATCGAGAAATGTTAGGGGATTTCAACGTAAGATATCCTTTGTTTTTGACGCCAAAAGAGTTTCAGGAATTAATAGCTGCAGAAGAAAGTAAAAAATATTTTAAAGAAAAAATAGATGCTTTTAGTGGTAAAAAAGAAGGAAGTGAAGCAAAACGGAAAAATTTACTGCCGGTTTTTTATGTGAATTCAAAATTTTTCTCAACACTTTTTGGAAGTGATGAAATAGAATTAATACCAAAAGGATCTTTAGAAATGGATCTAGGAGGAATTTGGTCAAAACAAGACAATCCAGCCTTTTCACCAGAAAATCGAACGAATAACTCTTTTGATTTTGATCAAAGAGTAAGCTTAAGCCTATTGGGTAAAATTGGAACACGACTTCAAGCCACTATAAATTATGATACTGAAGCTACCTTCGCTTTTCAAGATGAGCAAATCAAATTGGAGTATGCGCCAACAGAAGATGATATTATACAAAGTATTGAAGTAGGAAATGTAAGTATGCCCTTAAATAGTTCTTTGATTCAGGGCGCACAGAGTCTTTTTGGAGTTAAAATGGGATTGCAATTTGGAAAGACCACAATTACAGGAGTATTTTCTAAACAAAATTCAGAAACGCGAACGGTTAATATCGAAAATGGTGGAACTGTAGAAGATTTTGAAGTATTTGCATTGAATTATGATGAGAACCGACATTATTTTTTATCACACTATTTTAGAGATAATTATGACCGAACATTAGCAAACTATCCTTTTATTAATAGTAATATACAGATCACAAGAGTTGAAGTATGGGTAACCAATAGAGGAACAAATGCACAAACGCTTACCGATTCTCGTAACGTTGTGGCATTGCAAGATTTAGGAGAAACTCTAGTTGTTGGGAATTCAAATATACCTATTAATACCGCTCCGGGAGCATTTCCGGATAACAGTAATAACCAATTAAATCCTTTTGTTATCAATAGTAGCGGAGGTGTTATTACATCGCAGGTGCGGCAAGTATCTACGGTACAACAAGCATTTAGTGGAGCACTAAACTTTCAAGAGGGGGCTGATTATGCTGTGTTAGAAAATGCAAGACAATTAAATAGTCAAGAGTATACCTTAAATCCGCAGTTGGGATACATTTCTTTAAACCAACGGTTAAATAATGATGAGATATTGGCGGTAGCCTTTCAATATACAGTAGGAGGAAAAGTATTTCAAGTTGGAGAATTTGCAAATGATGGTGTAGCTGCTACTGTAGGTAATAATTCCGGAAATACAGCAACAGTTGGATCGAGTCAAAGTTTGGTCGTAAAATTATTAAAAAGTGCTATTACGGATGTGAAAGCTCCAATATGGGATTTGATGATGAAAAACATCTATAATATAGGCGCTTACCGATTAGAACAAGAAGATTTTAGATTGAATATATTATATACAAATCCATCTCCAGTAAATTTCATTAAAGATGTAGCTGGTGGAACATTACCAGATGATGTGGAGCAAACTACCTTATTAAAAGTATTTAATATGGATCGACTTAACCCAAATCAAGATCCAGTATCTGGTGGGGATGGTTTTTTTGATTATGTACCTGGGATTACTATAGATACAGAAAATGGTAGGATTGTGTTTACCACAATAGAACCGTTTGGATCTCATTTGTTTGCAAAATTAAATGGATCATCAATAGGAGCTAATTATGACATACCGAGTACATATAATGCAAATCAGTCAGCGTATGTATTTCGAGAATTATACGAAGAAACCAAAACTAAAGCGGAACAAGACGCTGCCAATAAAAATTATTTTCAATTAAAAGGGCGTTATAAATCTTCAGGAGAAGGTGGGATTTCTATAGGAGCTTTTAATGTGCCACAGGGTTCGGTTACCGTAACAGCAGGTGGTAGAGTGCTGCAAGAGGGGGCTGATTATACGGTGAACTATCAATTGGGACGCGTGAATATATTAGATGAGGCCTTGTTGGCTTCAAATACTCCAATACAAGTGTCTACAGAGAATAATGCAGTATTTGGGCAACAAACCAAACGCTATATGGGTGTGGATATACAACACAAGTTTAGTGATGATTTTTCTATTGGAGGAACGTATTTGAATCTTCGAGAGCAGCCTTTAACTCAAAAGTCAAATTATAGTTTTGAGCCTATCAATAATACAATTTTGGGATTCAATATCAATTATGCTACTGAAGTGCCGTTTTTAACCCGAATGGTAAATAAGTTACCCAATATAGATACTGATGTGCCTTCTAATGTTTCCATAAGAGCAGAAGGCGCATACCTGATTGCAGGAGCACCAAAAGCCGCAGATTTTGATGGTAAAATCACAACCTATATAGATGATTTTGAAGGTGCACAAACTACAGTAGATATCAGTTCTCCATTGGCATGGGAGCTATCAAGTGTGCCCCTGGGGTTTGGTGATGTGTCTAGTGACGCAAAAGTAGATTTTGATCCAGGGATAGCATCTGGGTATCGTAGAGCTCAATTAGCATGGTATTCTATCGATCCTGTATTATATACTGGGAGTAGGCCTGATGATATTCCAGATACTGATCTATCGGATAATGCGACTCGGCAAGTTAGAATTGAAGAAATTTTTCCAGAGACAGATTTGCAAAATGGGCAAACTAGAGCGTTATTTCCTTTAGATTTGAATTATGATCCAACCGAGAGAGGGGCTTATAATTTTAATCCAGATTATGCAGAAGGAAGTGGAGTTACTCCCAAAGTAAAAGAGAATTTTGGTGGAATCATGCGATCACTAACGACTACTGATTTTGAACAATCTAATGTAGAATTTATTGAATTTTGGTTGATGGATCCTTTTGTTGATAATCCTGAAAATTTAGGAGGGAAAATTGTGTTTAACTTAGGGAGTATTAGTGAAGATGTATTGAAAGATGGTCGTAAACAATACGAAAATGGATTGCCGGCAGCAGGGAATCCGAATTTTACACCAGAGCCAAATACAATAGGACAAGTGCCAAACAATCAATCTTTAATTTATGCTTTTGATACCGAAGGTCAAGAACGTATCAATCAGGATGCAGGATATGATGGTCTTAATGATCAGCAAGAAGCTCAATTATTTCCAGGATTTGGAACAGAAGATCCCGCAAAAGATAACTATCAATACTTTTTGCAAGGTCAGGGAGGTATTTTAGAACGCTATAAGCGCTATAATGGTACACAGGGTAATTCTCCTGATAATTTATCAAATACCAATAGAGGAAATACCGCATTTCCAACCACAGAAGATGTGAACCGAGATAATACCATGAATAGGATTGATCGCTATTATGAGTATGAGATTGATATTTTTCCAGGAATGGATGTCGGTAATGATGATAAAGGGTACATCTCGGATGTAAGAGAAGGGACATCTGCACGATGGGTACGTTTTAAGATTCCAATTTATGAACACAATAGAGCAATAAACGGTATTAATGATTTCAGATCGATTCGGTTTATGCGAATGTATCTTACTGATTTTGCGGAACCAATCTTATTAAGATTTGGGACCTTAGATTTGGTGCGTGGAGATTATAGGCGATATGTGCAATTAGGAGATAATACGGTTAATGACCCTACCAGCGGACTTAATGTCTTTGGGAGTAGTGAAGTTGTGGTAACTGCAGTAAGTGAAGAGAATACTGATGGTTATGTTTCGCCGCCAGGGGTGAGACGAGAAGAATTGCAGAATAATAACACTACAATTAGGGAAGATGAGCAATCGCTATCATTGTCTGTTGATGGATTGCGATCTGGAGATGCCCGTGGAGTATATAAGAATTTTAATGTAGATATGCGGCAGTATAAAAATTTAGAACTGTTCTTGCATGCTGAAAATTTTCCGGTACAGAATACCTTACAGGATGATGAATTAACAGCATTCATCAGAATGGGGAATGATTTTACAGATAATTTTTATCAAATTGAATTGCCGTTAAAGCTTTCGGATCTTAGAGGGAGCTCTCCAGATGCTGTATGGCCAGAGGCCAATCGATTAAATTTACCACTGTCCTTCTTACAAGAAATTAAAGCAAGGGTGTTTGCTGCGGGTAGTAATTTTGATATGACTAAACTAAATGCCTTTGACGGGCCTAATAATTTGAAAGTTGGGATCAAAGGGAATCCTAGTTTTGGAAATATTCGTGTCATGATGGTCGGTATTAAAAATGATAGTGGAGGTACAGAATCAGGAACCGTTTGGTTTAATGAAATGCGATTAAGTGGTCTAGAAAATCAAGGCGGTTGGGCTGCTGTGGGAAGTTTAGATGCAAATATTGCTGATTTTGCTACCGTGACTACTTCTGGACGATTAAGTACTATTGGTTTTGGAAGTATTGAGCAAGGGCCTAATGAACGGAGTAAAGAAGATGTGAAGCAATATGACTTTACAACCAATGTAAGTTTAGGTCAGTTGCTACCAAAGAAATTAGGGCTTCAGATTCCATTTAATTATAGTAGAGGTGAAGAGTTGATTACACCACAGTTTGATCCGTTTTTTGAAGATATTGAATTGCAAACTTCAATCGATAATGCGATAAATTCCAAAGAAAAGAAAAAGATTGAAAATCGATCGACATCCTATACCAAAAGACAAAGTTTTAATCTTATAGGCTTGAGAAAGGAACGCACAGGGGATAAGAAGCCTAAAATGTATGACATAGAAAACCTTACGCTTTCTGGAACCTACAACCAGACCGATCATAGAGATTTTGAAATAGAAAAGGCAGTGGATCAAAATACGAGAGTAGGAGCAACTTATGATTTTAGTTTCCAGCCCAAAACGATAACGCCACTTAAGAAAGTGAAATTATTAGGTAAAAGCAAGTATTTTAATTTGCTTAAAGATTTTAATTTGAATCTATTGCCAACCAGTATTGCTGTAAATTCTAATATTAATAGGCAGTATAATAAACAAGTATTTAGAGATCTAACGTTAACCGAGGGAAGTCTAGGTTTAGATCCTTTGTATCAACGTAATTTCTTATTCGATTGGCAATACGGAATCAATTATAACTTAACAAAATCACTTAATTTTAGTTTTACTTCATCAAATAATAGAATTGTAAAGAATTTTATTGATGAAGATAATGAAGTCGATAATACAGTAGGGCTTTGGACAGGCTTCTTTGATTTGGGAGATGCAAATACGCATAACCAACAATTACAAGTAAATTATGAGTTGCCTTTTAATAAAATTCCGGTACTTAAGTTTTTGAGGACAACATATTCATATTCGGGAAATTTTCAATGGACCAAAGGAAGCGAAGTGTTCAATAGTTTAGAAGGGATATCTGATTTAGGGAATACAATTCAGAATGCGAATGTGCATACCGTGAACAGTTCCTTAGATATGAAAACCTTGTATAAGTATGTAGGGTTGAAAAAGAAGAAACCAAGTAGGCGAAAAAAGAAAAAGAAAAAAATTGGAACTCTAGACGAGCCTAGGCTTGTCTCTGCAAAGACGAAAAGAACAAAACAGGGAAGAAAAAAGTTGAGCTTAGGAGACAAGGCTTATAATACCCTTATAGGATTAGTTACTGTAGTTAAAAAAGTAAATGTTAATTATCAACAAGATAATGGGATCTTATTACCGGGGTATCTTAGGGATCCAGGTTTTGCTGGAACGATAAAGCCTACCGCAGGATTTACCTTTGGTCTTCAGGATGATATAAGGGATTTGGTAGCTCGAAAAGGATGGTTGACTTTGTATCAAGATTATAATGAGCAGTATCGAGAGGTAAAGGGAAGTCAATTTAATGCGCAGGCATCATTAGGGCTATTAAAAGGATTAACAATCGACTTGAGTGCAAGTCGAAATAAGTCAGAAACATCAACAGAAAATTTTAGAGTGAATGATCTTACTGGAGAGTATGAACAGCTGACTCCTAACACTTTTGGTAATTATTCCGTTTCGACAATATTAATTAGAACAGCGTTTGGTAAAAGTGATATGAATATTTCTAAAGTGTTTGATGATTTTAGGCAAAACAGGCAAGTTATTGCCGATCGATTGGCAACAACATTTTATGGAACAACAGCATTTCCACGAAGTTCAGAACAGGAAGCAAACGGGTATAGCTATCCTCAAGGGTTTGGTAAAACAAATCAAGCAGTATTGCTGCCTGCATTTTTATCTGCGTATTCAGGATCAGATCCATCCAGTGTGTCTAAAAGTGCCTTTAGAGATATTCCATTGCCCAATTGGGATGTAAAATATACAGGCTTAATGAATCTGAAATGGTTTAGAAAACGATTTAAAAGATTTTCTGTAGCACACGGATATCGATCCAATTATACGATTAATCAATTTCAAACCAATTTAGATTATGTGCCGGTAACTCCAGATAATATACTGCCAGATGCATTAGATCAATCAGGTAATTTTAAAAATCAAGAGCTATACGCCAATGTCAATCTTACAGAACAGTTTAGTCCTTTGGTGAAATTAGATATGGAAATGAAAAACTCCATTAAAATTCTTGCAGAATGGAAAAAAGATAGAGCATTGTCTTTGAGTTTTGATAATAACTTGTTAACCGAGATCAATGGAAATGAATATATATTAGGATTAGGGTATAGAATTAAGGATTTAACCTTTGTGACCAGAATTGGAGGTAAGAAACAAGTGCTTAAAAGTGATCTTAACTTTAGGATCGATGGTTCTTTAAGGCAAAATGAAACCTTAATAAGGTATCTAGATTTCGATAATACTCAAGTAACGGCAGGACAAGATATATACAGTGTTAAATTTACTACAGATTATGCTTTAAGTGAGAACCTAACAACATTATTGTTTTTTGATTATACACGCTCAGAATATTCTATTTCGACGGCTTTTCCACAAAGAACGATTAGAGCAGGGATAACACTTCGATATAATTTTGGGAATTAAAAAAACCATCAACGATATTAGAAGTCAGAAGTTAAGAAAGGCTAACTGCAAATACTCGAGTTATTATTGAAAAACCATCAACCGACAACGATCAACCATCAACTACATTAGAAGAAAGCGAGCAGGGTTGAATGTCTTTTACGTTTTTTCCACGAATCTTTATAATGATCTATAAAAATTAGTTTTATTTTCGTATTGTTAATCAATTATAATTTTTCAAAAGATAGTTAACTATGAATATTCCTGATACATTAAAATACACTAAAGACCACGAATGGATCACTATAGATGGTGATATTGCCACTATAGGAATTACTGATTTCGCGCAAAGCGAGTTAGGAGATATCGTATATGTAGATGTTGATACCATTGGAGATGAATTAGATCAAGATGCGATTTTTGGTTCTGTTGAGGCAGTGAAAACAGTATCTGATTTATTTTTGCCATTATCTGGAGAGGTGTTAGAATTTAATGAAGAATTAGATGATGATCCAGAATTGGTAAATACAGATCCATACGGAAAAGGATGGATGATTAAATTAAAGGTGGCTGATGTTTCTCAAATAGAAAAATTATTATCAGATGTGGAGTATAAAGCAGTTATTACCGGCTAAATTAGTATTGATACTTGCTGTTTCATGTACACTAGTTATCGTATGGGCTTCTTTAGCACGAAAAGTGCCTTCTATTCAAGTCAATCACGGTGATAAGTTAGGGCATGCTTTAGCATATTCTGCTTTAACGGTGTTATGGGGGTTGTATGCTATGAATAAGACATGGGTGAATACAACTTTTGCTGTTAGAATAGGTAGGGTAGCACTATTCTCTTTTTCATTTGGCCTTCTTATGGAAGGGCTTCAATATGGTCTTACGACCTATAGGGCTTTTGATCTATATGATGCATTGGCAAATACCAGTGGAGTGGTTATAGGAGTACTACTCTTAATAGGGGTAAAGCGTTTTTATAGCGCTCAAAGTTAAAATAATTTAAAAATGTAGTCCGAGATTTATGCAAAAGTCATGCGAATGTGTCAAAATGGTGGTGATATGTAAAATCTATTCGTAGTGAATAGTACTGATAATGAGAGTATTTTATGAAAAATGTTAAATTTTTCACTGATTTCGTTTACAATTGCATTTTTACTTTGGAATATACAAAAGAAATTAGCTATTTTAGCAGTCTGATGAATAACATCGAAACCAATACTCGTTTTTGTATATTCCTCTAATCCCATAATAAAATTATGGCACATCCTTTTATTAGTGTAGATACTTTTACAAAGTGATGTTGATTAAGGTAATATGCAAAACAAGAACAGAACAATTTTAAAGTAACATATACTATGGAACTCAAAAAGAATCCGAAAGCAGATTTGTCAAGAAGAAGTACTTTGTTTATACAATTAGGGCTTGTTTTAGTGCTTTTAATTACATGGTTAGCTATAGAACATAAGACATACGAAAAGTCGAATGTTGATATCGGTCAGGTGAATTATGATGAAATTGAAGAAGAAGATGTAGAGCTTGTGGTAGAGTTAAATACACCACCACCACCGCCACCACCGCCACCAGCAGCTCCAGAGGTAATTGAGGTAGTAGAAGATGAAGCTGCTGTAGAAGAGACTACAATACAGTCTACAGAATCTAATCAAGAAGAAGAGGTAGATGTAGAAGAAGTAGAGTATGCAGAGGAAGAGGAAGAGATTGCGGATGTACCTTTTAATGTAATTGAAAACGTACCTGTTTTTCCTGGGTGTGAAGGGCAAGCTGATAATGCAGGAAGAAAAAAATGCATGAGTGATAAGGTAAAGCGTTTTGTGAATAAAAAATTCAATACCGGTTTAGGAGATCAATTAGGATTATCAGGAATTAATCGTATCTATGTTAGATTTACGATTAATAAAAAAGGAGATATTGTAGGAGTGCGTGCTAGAGGGCCACACCCAAGATTAGAAAAAGAAGCAAAACGTGTTGTAGCTTTATTGCCTAAGATGACACCAGGGAAACAAAGAGGAAAGTCAGTAGGTGTAACCTATAACTTGCCAATCGTATTTCAAGTACAGGATTAACATCCTAAGATACTATATTCTAAAAATCCCATTTATGTGCTATGCATAAATGGGATTTTTTTGTGTAAAAAAGTAGCGATATCTATTTTATTTTTTTGAAAGAATTAGAATGGTTTTTTTTAGATAGTTTTATTTTTTTGGTATGCTTCTTGATTAGCTTATTAGAATAACAATAAATTTAGAAGCTATGCAGAACATACATACTTTTGCCGTAAAGAAGAGTACACTAGTACAGCTCCTTATAGGAGGAGTAGCTGGTTTATTGTCGTTATATTTGGTGTATGAAGTTAAGATGGTGGTTACACTATTGGAAACGTCAAAGAATACATCAGAATTGATAGTTTCAGATACTGAAATTATAAAAGAAAATAGTGAGCAAGATTCAGCTTCAAGTATTATTTTTCGAAGGATAATGCGAGGTTTATAAAATAGGAGTTCATGTACGGATCTCGAGATTGCTGTACTGTGTTATCCTAATTTTTTAAAAATTTCCTTTTACGTAATATTATGTTTGGATTGCATACTATTACGATGTAGACACTGTTGTTTTATGTCCAGAACTTAAAATAAAGTGTATGTTGTTATACGCAACATTTCATCCAGAACCCACCCAACCAATACACTTTCCTTAGTATAATTTTTTAGTAAACACGTCTTGTTTTAGGTCTAGCATTGATCTAAGGAGGATAATTATGAATCATTTTAATTATAATCATTATGAAAAAAAAGAAAAATTCAAAAGTGGATGTTGCAAAAAGAAGTGTATTGTTTTTACAGATAGGGTTGATTGTGGTCTTATTTGCATCCTGGATAGGGATAGAGTGGAAAACTACAGCAATGATTCATGAAGATGGTATCAGTCGGGTAGATACGCGTTGGGTAGAAGAGGTTGATGCACCAATAGTTATAGAGGAGCCAGAGATTAAGCCTGAGCCTAAGCCCGAACAGGCTGTGGAAACTATTGAAATTGTAGATGATAAGAAAGAAGTGATCGAAGCTATTTTTGAGGATACAGAAGGAACAGATGATCCGATTCCTGACCCTAAAACGATTATTGAAATAGAAGAACCAGAACAGCCTGATGTTCCTTTTTATCAGATTGAGAATGCACCAGTGTTTCCGGGTTGTGAAAATGCAGGAAACAATGTTCAGAAAAAGCAATGTATGAGTGATAAGATCAAGAAGTTGATTAATAAGAAGTTTAATGCTGCATTAGGAGAGCAGTTAGGATTGCAAGGAGTGAATCGTATCTATGTACAATTTAAGATTGATAAAAAAGGTGATATCGTAAATGTGAGGGCTAGAGGGCTGCATCCAAGATTAGAAAAAGAAGCACAGCGGGTAGTTAATGCACTGCCAAAAATGAAACCGGGAATACAAAACCATAAACCAGTGGGAGTTACCTATACCTTGCCTATCGCATTTAGAGTAGAGTAAAGTAGTATTGTTGTAGTATAAAGCCAAAACCTCACAGTGCATCAAGCGCTGTGAGGTTTTGTTTGTAATGTGTGTTAAAGAGATGCTAGGTATAGTGTGAGCAAGATAATGCCAAGGTAGTACACACAAAACTGAGCAAGAAGCGATACACGATATTCGTTTATTGTCGAATGGGATACTAGTTCGTCATAAGGGTAGCGTTGTTGCACTAAGTTGTAATGTCCTTATGGCTCAAGATATAAAAGAATAATAGTTAAAACATGATGAAAACAATATTCATATCTATTGCTTAGCCCCCTTTTAAAACCTATCTTTGCACCACTTTTTAAAACACTAGTTGGTAAAGTGGAAAACTTGAGTATAACATCTGTAGAAGCTATTAAGGTATCTGTTATTCAGGACTTTAAAGAGATTACTAAAATGCGTTTGGCATTAAGTGTAGTGTTCTCGTCGGTAGCGGGTTATTTATTGGGAGTAGAGACCATTTCATGGAGCACCTTATTTCTTTTGGCAATAGGAGGATATTTTATGGTAGGTGCATCCAATGCATTTAATCAAATCATAGAAAAAGATTTGGATGCGTTGATGAATCGTACTAAAAATCGCCCTATTCCATCGGGTCGCATGTCTGTACAAACCGCATTTATTATTGCTACATTATTTACTATCGCAGGAATAGCGGTATTGTATATAATCAACCCTAAAACAGCAATGTTTGGGGCGATCTCAATTTTTATATATACCAGTGTATATACTCCTTTAAAAACAAAAACACCATTAGCGGTGTTTGTAGGTGCAATTCCTGGAGCGATTCCTTTTATGTTAGGATGGGTTGCAGCAACCAATGATTTTGGTATTGAGCCGGGAACCTTATTTATGATACAATTTTTTTGGCAGTTTCCTCATTTTTGGGCAATTGGTTGGTTTTTGTTCGATGATTATAAAAAAGGAGGCTTCTTTATGTTGCCCACCGGTAAAAAAGATACCAAAACAGCAATACAGATTATACTCTATACGATTTGGACACTAGTCACTTCATTAATACCGATGTTTGGAATGACGGGTGATTTATACCTTACCCCAGTAGCAGGGGCTTTGATATTAATATTAGGCATTGCATTGTTATGGTTCTCCATTCGGTTGTATAAGAAGAGAGATGCTAAAACAGCAAAAGAGCTTATGTTAGCTAGTGTTATATACATCACATTGCTGCAAATTGTATATGTAGCAGATAAATTTATACGGTAATGGATTTAACAGAAGGAACAGCAATAGAGAAACAAAAGAGAGCCAAAAAAACCATGATGCTTTTTGCTATGGTAAGCATGGTGATGACTTTTGCAGGCTTAACAAGTGCGTATGTAGTCAGTAAAGGACGTGGTGATTGGTTGGTTGATGTGCAGTTTCCATTGGCATTTATCTATAGTACGGTTGTTGTTTTTGGAAGTAGTATTACTTTTTATCTAGCAAAAAAAGCAGTAGACTCCAATCGTAAAACACAAGCATCCGTATTGCTGTGGAGTACTTTAGTCTTAGGTATTGTATTTGTGTTATTACAATTTAAAGGATTTTCGGAGATTATTGATCAAGGCTACTACTTTACAGGGCCGGCATCTAATATTGTATCTACGTTTATGTTTGTAATTGTAGCCACACATTTAGTGCATCTTATAGGCGGATTGATTGTGCTTATAGTAGTGCTAATTAATCATACTAGAAATAAATATAGTAATGGACAAACATTAGGTATGGAATTGGGTGCAATGTATTGGCACTTTGTGGATTTTCTGTGGTTGTATTTGTTTTTGTTTTTATATTTTATGAAATAAGTCAGTGCGCGTTTAATAGCTATGAATGGCAACTGTGTATAAATGAAATTACTGCGTGTACCATTCTAGGTGATTGATATATAAATAAATAGAATTAGTGTAAGGCATATAAGTGGTCTACGATCCTTGTGAGTGATAGGGCAAACAGATCATTTTGAGTAGAATTTAAACCCGAAATTGGGGTTATAAAATTATAAAATTGATTACTTTTGTAAAACTTTTAACAATACCAAATTCTTTTTATGGAGACAACTGTTATTAAAACAGGTACAGAAGGCAAAACTTGGGGTGGAGGAAATGAGCCACTCAATGGAAGTTATGGTAAGATGATGATGTGGTTTTTTATCTTATCTGATGCCCTTACATTTTCAGGTTTTCTAGCCGCATACGGCTTTTCTCGATTTAAATTCATCAATTCTTGGCCGATCGCAGATGAAGTGTTTAATCACTTCCCGTTTTTACATGGTGTTGACGCTCCTATGTTTTATGTAGCGTTAATGACATTTATACTGATATTTTCTTCGGTAACGATGGTGTTAGCGGTAGATGCAGGACATCAATTGAAGAAAGATAAAGTGATCATTTATATGTTCCTGACGATTATTGGTGGAGCTATATTTGTAGGTTCTCAAGCATGGGAATGGAAAAATTTTATCAAAGGAGAATACGGTGCAGTAGAAACTAAAGGGGGGCAAATCTTACAGTTTATAGATAAAGAAGGGCATAGGGTCGCTTTAAAAGATATCGCAATTGTTAGCCACCATTCAGAAAGAGTACAGCACGAATCTAAAAATGGATTGTGGTTCGAAAGTCAAGAAGGCACGTTACCAACGTATACTATTGCTGAAATACAAGCAGGTTTTGCGAAAAGAGAAGACGTGTTGATTCGTACGCAGATCCTTACAGAAGAAGGAGAGAAAACAATATTATCTAGAGAAGAGTCTTTAAAAAGATTACAGCATGATGCCATAGGAATTGTAGAAGGTGCAAACCTGAAACATAATGAGTATGGATCTCCATTATTTGCAGATTTCTTTTTCTTTATCACAGGATTTCACGGATTTCACGTATTTTCTGGGGTAATCATTAATATTATCATATTCTTCAATGTAATTATTGGAACGTATGAACGAAGAAAGAGTTATGAAATGGTAGAAAAAGTAGGACTTTATTGGCACTTTGTCGATTTAGTATGGGTGTTTGTATTTACATTCTTTTACCTAGTTTAATTTAAATAGCATACACAACAATGGCACACGATATAGCACATCACGAATCAAATACTAAAAAAATCTGGCAAGTATTCTTTTTACTTTCCGCAATTACTATTGTAGAAGTAATTTTTGGAATATGGAAGCCTGGTTTCATGGAAGTAAAATTCCTTAGCCTGAAACTATTAAATTGGTTCTTTATTATTCTTACCTTATGGAAGGCATATTATATTACATGGTCATTCATGCATATGGAAGGAGAAACCAAAGGATTACGAAGATCAGTAGTATGGACAGGTGTTTTTCTAATCTGTTATTTAATGTTTATTCTTTTAACAGAAGGAGATTATATATACGAAGTATTTAAAGCCGGACATAAAAGTTGGGATTTTTAACTCAATAATAGTATAGTATAAAAAAAGGATACAGTTTCTCAATGAGATTGTATCCTTTTTTTGTAAATACCTCAATTACAGGAGTATAGATAGAGCCAAATGCCTGAAACTAGAAAGGAAGTTAACTGTGTGGATATAGGTTGTTTTACTATAGTAAAAGGGAGCTTTGACTACGATGTTTGAAAGGATATAGTATTAGTTTTAAACAAGTAATTAATTTAAAACTATATTAAGATGGCACAGTTAACATTATCAGACTATATTTCAGTCAAAGACGGGGTGTTCAAGTTAGACGGAACTCCAAACAGAAAAGATTTTCAAGTCGATTTACCAGCAACGTTTGTTAAAGGGACTAAAAATGCAAAACCTATTTTGCAATTCAGACTCATTACTGACAAACCTTCAAAGTTAATGCTCTTAATTAATCAAACTAATGCGAATGTAGACGTTCAGTTTGATGAACAATTAGGAGCACATAAACATTGGAGAACAATGTATGAATTGTTGGATGGTAGCTTGTTCAAACCAGGAGAAACCAATGAAATCAGTTTCCTTTTAGGAGATCAAGTATTTGATGATACTGTTGGAGAAATCAAAGTATCTGATGTTGTTCTTCTTTTTCAACAAAAAGTCAATGTATAATAGCAGTTGCTATAGGAACTTCTAAAAGCAAGTTTAGGATAAATTATACAACAAAAAGACGGCTCATTTGACCGTCTTTCTTTATTTTTGTAGCATGTTTATCGTGTAGAAAAACAACAGCATTATGAAGAAATTTTTGGTACTAGGAGTACTATTTATCTTACCATTGGTCGCCTATTTATTTTTTGCTTCAGGCGTGCATAATTTTGCAAAATTACCAATATTACATACTGAAGTAGGTAAGGTAGCCCCCTTTGAAAGTAGGTCCAAAGAAATGGTTCAGTTTAAGGATAAGATTACCATTTTGGGTTTTTTAGGAAAAGATATAGCGCATAAAAATGGTAATGCTTTTAATCTAAATCAGAAGATCTACAAAAAGAATCATGAATTCAAGGATTTTCAAATGCTAATGGTGCAGCCTTATGGTACAGAGACATCCGTACAAGCGTTATTAGAAGAGTTAGATAATATTACAGATGTTGCGGAGTGGAAATTTGTTTTTGGAACACCAGAGCAGATACAACAGTTGTTCGAGACTTTGAAAACCCCACATCAGTTGGATGAGAACTTCGCTACAGATTATGTGTATATTATTGATAAGAGTGGAGCGTTACGGGGTAGAGATGAAGACATCGAAAAAAATAAGGCCAAAGTTTATGGATATGATTCTAGTGATGTAGCTGACTTGGCAAATGTAATGACAGATGACGTAAAGGTGATCTTAGCAGAATATCGATTAGCGTTAAAAAAGTACAAAGCAGACCGGAAGTAGGGAAGTAGTGAGAAGGTAGAAAAGAGAGCATAGAAAAGAGAACATAGAATATAGAGAAGAGAATATAGAAAAAAACAGATATGAAAAAATACTCTTATATAGGGATTTCTTTTATCATCCTTATTTTTGGAATATGGTTTATCCCTAAAATAGTAGATAGAGTGAGTGGAGCTGCTGTGGTTAAAAATGATAGAATGAGTGCGGATAATCCAGTAGCCAATGAAAAACTAGCCTACCTAAAGATCAACGGAGTTCCTAAAAAAGTTCCTGATTTTGCATTTCTGAATCAAGATAGTATTATGATTACAAATCATGATTTTAAAGGAAAAGTGTATGTGGTGGATTTCTTTTTCACAAGTTGTCCTACGATATGTCCCAAGATGAGTAAAAACTTAGTGCATATACAAAATGCACTTGATGCTGAAGAAAATTTTGGGATCGCCTCATTTACGATTAATCCCAAGCGTGATACTCCGAGAGTGTTAAAGCAATACGCAACACGATATAAAGCAACGCATCCTAATTGGCATTTTTTGACTGGTGA
>CALFCI010000050.1 GCA_937951135.1 uncultured Aquimarina sp.
TCGAGTGTTTTTTCGTAATGTAATGAAGAAAAAATGTATCGAGATTCGCTTTTTTGTAGTAAAAATCACTATTCTCGATACAATTCTCCTTCGTCGAATCACTCGAATTGACGTGATTTTCTTAGGTCGAACTCAGGTTTACAGGAAAAAATAGAGATGTTTTATTAAACTCTATTACTACGCATATACTATGGTAGTGCGCTTTTTTACTTACATCATCTTCAAATTAATGACTTCTTGTTCTGTAAGAATACGCCAGTGCCCTCGAGGTAAATCTTTTTTTGTAAGTCCGGCAAAAATAACACGATCCAGTTTGATCACATCGTAATTTAAAAATTCAAATAATTTACGGATAATTCCATTTTTAGGAGAATGTAGTTGTACTCCTATCTCTCGTTTTGTTGATCCCTCAATATAAGAGATCTCATCTACTTTAATAAAACCTTCTTTTAACTTTACGCCTGCTTGAATCTTCTGTAAATCTTCAAACTTTAAATTTTTATCCAATTCTACATGAAAGATTTTACGAACTCCACTCTTATGGTGTGTTAATTTGTTTTCGAGATCTACATCATTGGTAAACAATAACAATCCTGTAGTATTTCGCTCTAATCTCCCTATTGGTTTTATTACTGATTTCGAAGCATTAGAGACTAAATCCATTACCGTTCGATTTCGATCCAAACTGGTTGTCGTCACAAAATCTTTAGGTTTATTTAATAATACGTATTCTTTCTTCTCAGGATTGATTAAGCGTCCATCAAATTTAATTTCATCCGTAAGTTTAACTTTATACCCCATTTCGGTTACAGGCTTTCCATTTACCCACACACTACCTGCTTGGATATATATATCCGCTTCGCGACGCGAGCACATTCCTGAATTGGCTACATATTTATTCAATCGAATTTCATCTGGACTTGATTTTTTACGAGCTGTAGTAGCCTCTTTTTTTGGAGTGTTATTTGTGGTAGTACCTCCCATCGTTCTTTTCTTCCCTTGTCGTTTACTTCCTTTTCCTTTTCCGGAACTATCGTGTTGACCCATAATCCTAATATTTTGGGCAAAGATAGTTTATTACAGTATGAGATTCATCACTATTCTTTACAAAACAGGACTTACTTTATTTGATCACAACACTATATCCTTTAAAACGCACAGTACATTGTCTTGAGGAAAAACCACGTGTTTACAATAAGTTAACATTAAACAAGTGTTAAAATTTAGACAAAAAAACAAATAGCATTGTTTTTTTTTACATAAAACGTACAAAAAATACAATAACTATAATTTTTCATCAAAAAAAAACCGTAAAATCGACAAAAATCATTATTCAATTTTTAACCTCATGAGCTCTGAATTAACAATTTGATAACATTAAATAAACTTTCTGTTAACACGTTAGTGAATACTTGATTTCCAATACGCTACTAGATTTGTATCACTTATAAGTTTAAATTATAAACATTAACCAACAAAAATTACACAAAATGAAAAACTTAATTATAGTATTCGCATTAGCACTACTAGGAATCCAAGGGTATGCTACTAACGATCCTCACAAAACTCCAAAACAAGAACTAAGAAATGAAATCATTGCGCTTTTAGACAAACGACCTGACATTGAGGTAGAGGAAGCTTATGTAAAAGCTCACATTGTATTTACGCTAAATTCTAAAAATCAAATTGTTGTTTTAACAATCGATGCTAAAGAGGGGCTTAGTGAAGTTGAAAGTTATGTTAAATCACGTTTAAATTATAAAAAACTGAATTTTAAAAGCAGTCACAAAGGCTTAAATCTATTTGAGATGGATTTAAAAATTTTAAAATCAGAAAGTTCAAAAGCTTAAGTCAACACTGAGTTCTTTTTTTAAACAAGGAAAGTCAATTCCCTCTGAGCAAGCTCACGAGGCATCCAGTGGATAACTGTTTTTACATCTCGAGGCTAGCCTCAGAGAATTAAACCCGGATTATGCAGTAGAAAATCTATTACGGCTTGAAACTACTTCAAAACATACCGCTCCGCTATGTTTTTAAACTTAACCATAGCGATGCTATGCTAAATTTTAGAAAACATCATATTGTATCGCAATTTCAAACCTCATGACGAAGTGCTATTACATAATCCGGGTTAAACTTCACAATCTGGATTAAACCGTATTATGCATTAGAAACTGTACTCTATTTTCTAATGCATAATGCTGATTTAAAGAAATGAATTTAAACTTGTTTGTTCTTCTAAAATTTTAGGACGGGACACTAAAGATGAATAGCTCGTGATAAGTATCTGACAATGGCAGCTACTTTTTTAGATCGCTTTTCTACCATAACTTATCTAATATGATATTGATATCGATAAGCATAATACTAAATACCCCAGAGACAATAATGATTTTTAAAATATTATGTAACCATACATAATGCTGCTTGTGTTTAGAAAACCATAGTAAAATCAAAAACATAGTAAGTAGCACTATACTTCCATAAAAATACAGATTCATAAAACCAATATCATACTTTGATATTAACAAATACACGGGTATTAGTGATAGCACCCCCAGAATTGTGATCAATATTTTTGAGACGCCCTCTCCATACACAATCGGTATGGTTTTATAATTTTGTACCATATCTCCTTTAAGACTCCCCAAATCCTTCATCAATTCACGGATGACTAGAATCAAAAACAAAAAAGAGGCATGTACAAAAATGACAGTTCCAAAATTTTTGTAATAAATGGATAGGGTAAAAAATGGTGCAATTGCTAGCATAGCTGCAACTACATTCCCTATAAATGGTGTTTTTTTTAATTTATGAGAATACAACCATATCCCAAAGATGTATGTTGAAAAGAAGAGTACTGCTTTAAATGACACATAACTCGCCATAACAACTGCTATAAAGTTTAAGACAAAATACCCTACTAACTTTGTTTGCTGACTGACTAAACGGTCCAACATTGTTTTTTGAGGTCTATTGATGATGTCTTTTTCTTTATCGTAGAAATTATTGATAATATATCCTCCTGCTATTACTGTAGATGAAGCTAAAACGATAACCAATAGATTGATATCTAAGACTACCGCTCTAAAGGAAATATGCGGTGCTAAAATAAATATAGATGCTAAATATTGTGCAATAAGAATGACCAAAATATTATACCCTCTCACTACAGAAAATAAACTCAACAATTTGAGAAAAATGAGTCTATTTTTTTTACTAAGCATCACTGTTTGTCTTTAAAGTAGATCATAAAATAAGATAATCGAAGTTGTGCTAATGTTGTAAGGCCTATATACTGTTTTCTATATCGATAATAGTATGCGCTCAACTACTATACTGTAGTAGCAATTGTTTATAGAAGCGTGTGATTGCTTTGTTCAAGATTAAAAATTGATAGCAGTACACGACTATGGAAACATTAAATCATGGCTAAAAATTATACACTACTTCTAGCTTATAGTCTTTTAGTTCAGATTGCGCTTTTTCAAAATCTTCTGTAAATCCTAAAATATAGCCTCCACCTCCAGAACCACAAAGTTTTAGGTAATAGGCATTGGTCTCTAAGCCTTTCTTCCATAAGGTATGAAATTGCTGAGGAATCATCGGCTTAAAATTATCCAAAACAACGTTAGATAGCTTCTTAATATTGGTAAATAAAGAGTTCACATCCCCTTGTAAAAAGTCTTCTACACAGGCGTCGGTATGTTTTACAAATTGATTTTTCAACATATTACGGAAACCCTCTTGTTTCATTTTTTCCATAAACAAGTTGACCATAGGAGCAGTTTCTCCTACGATACCACTGTCTAATAAAAACACAGCTCCTTTTTGAAAATTGGTACTTTGATATGGAAGCCCTGCTGGCTCTATATCATTCTTAGAATGAATTAATATAGGAAGGCTTAAATAACTATTTAATGGATCTAACCCTGAACTATTTCCATGAAAGAAAGACTCCATCAATCCAAAAATGGATTTTAGCTTTAGTAATTTATCTCGGGTTAAGTTTTCTAATACTGTAATTTTATTATCGGCATACTTATCATAAATTGCAGCGACCAATGCTCCACTACTTCCCACACCATATCCTTGCGGAATACTGCTATCAAAATACATTCCTTTGGCAAGATCGGAATTCAATGTATCCAAATCAAAAGCAACCACTGAATTGTCTTGAATATCTTCTAGATGTGCTGCAAAACGCTGTAAACTCTGATTAGATGCTATTGCATTTTCATCAGGTTGTACTGCAACTTTTAAAGCCCCTTTAAAAAAGTTATACGGTATTGAGAGCCCTTTGGAATCTTTAATAATCCCATACTCTCCGAATAACAATATTTTTGAATAAAATAAAGGACCTTTCATAGTGTTCTTTTTTTACTTTTTTAAAACCCATTCAACTCGTTTGTTGAACTTATACTAAAACTGCCCCCAAGCCTAATTGATCACAAATATACTGCCCTTTATGACAATACGCAACTAACTCATTAATAATGAAGGCTTCTACTTGCTTTTCCTCAGCTTCAGGATATAACAAATGAACATTTGCCCCTGCATCTAATGTAAAGCATAGCTTAGCGCCTGTTTCCTTTCGATACTGCCATACCTTGTGAATTACGGACAATGTATTGGGTTTCATTAAAATAAAATAGGGTAATGAAGTCATCATCATGGCATGTAATGTTAAGGCCTCACTTTCTACCACTTCAATAAATGCATCTAAATCCCCTGTGATTAGAATCTCTTTAAGTTTTGTAATGTTTTGAGACGCTTGTTCAAAACGTTGCGAAGCAAAAGGATGGCCATGCATTAAATCATGCCCCACAGAACTGCTTACTTGTTTCTCACCAACATCAACTAGTAATATGGTATCGCGATACCCTGAAAAATTATCATGAATCGCATCCGGAAATTGAATGGCAACCTCATCAGCACTACCTTCCACATCGGTATGCATGCCCCAAACTGTTACTGGGCCTTCAATACTTCTACAAGCACTTCCAGAACCTAAACGTGCTAAAAAAGAAGCTTTTGCTGCGATATCGGTAGGGGTCAATTCTGGGTATATTAATTTTTCTAATTGCATAACAGCATAAGCCAAAGCACTCATTCCACTAGCAGAAGAAGCAATGCCGCTACTGTGCGGAAATGTATTGCTGGTTTCTATACTAAAAGTATACTGTAGCAAACACGGAACATACGAAACTATACGCTCAAAAAATTGCTGTACCTTTGGCTTAAAATCTGGCCTAGGTTTCCCTTCAAAAAAAAGCTCAAACTCAATAGTATCACTTTTGTTTCTTTTCTTTTGATACTTCAATACGGTTTCTGTCTTACATACATTGAGTGTGAAACTGATTGATGGATTTTTTGGCAATTGCACAGGACCTTTACCCCAATATTTTACCAAAGCGATATTACTAGGTGCAGTACAAGAGATCCTACCAGATTCTGGGATATGATCTGTACATTGGGAAACGAATTGAGGGTAATCTTTCATATACACAAATTCTTTCGACAAATATAAGTGCTTCGGAATAAGAATTTAAAATATATGATATGAAATACATCTGAATCCTAAATTCAATGTTGATTTCACTAGTGTCCACTTAAAAGAATATAGATCGCTTCGCTACAGGAATCAAGAACTAAGACTTGTGCGTAAAAATCTGATTATCAAATTATTAAAAAATATCAGCTACAGATAAATTTACGTTACTCCTAAATGGAGTACAACTTTCTAATGAAATCAATTTAGAAGATAAAGCCTGTTACGCTTTTAAAAGCAAGGGATGTGAGAGTGTTTTCTTTTTTTAGTAGACACTAATGTGTTGATTTAAAAATTGATCCACTATCATAAAACAGTACCTTACTGCAGTAATAAATGCATTGAGATCAACTTTAAAAACACAAAATGAGCTATTTTATACTTTCCTTCATTAATACACTACATTCATAAACAAAAACATATTAACAGATGAAAATAAATTGTTATTTTAGTGCCCTCACGCAATCAACTTATGAAAATTAAGGTTTTACGTATAAGCATCACTGTCGCTTTGTGTTTGTTTATTGGCTTTTTAGGCTCAATAGCAACCCAAAGTTCTATAGATACGTGGTATCCTACATTAGTAAAACCTTCATTTAACCCTCCTAATTGGGTTTTTGCTCCCGTATGGACGACCTTGTATATCCTTATCGGTATTGCTGCAGGTATTGTATGGAGTAAAGGGTTTTATCATAAATGGGTAAAAACTGCGTTATATCATTTTGGGTTTCAATTGTTACTGAATACGGCATGGTCTATTTTTTTCTTTGGCATGCGTAATCCATTGCTTGCTTTTATAGATATTATTGCATTATTTATTTTATTATTATTTACTATAAAGTGGTTTTTTGTTGTGAATAAAATGTCAGCATACTTACTCATCCCCTATATTTTTTGGGTCGCTTTTGCAGCAATTCTAAACTTTAGCATTTGGCAACTCAACTAAAAAAATAAGGAATCTCATTGTTATGAATAAAAAATCAATTGTTTTACAAACCACGCTAGAGTTGATCACTACACAAGGGATTAGAGCGACTTCACTATCCCAAATCATAAAAGAATCCGGGGTTGCTAATGGTACTGTATACCACCATTTTAAAAATAAAGAAGAAATTATTACGGAACTGTATTTAATGTTAACTCAAGATTTTGGTACCGTTGTAATGCGTAATATTGAAGAAGAAGAAGATGTTAAAAAACAATTTGCGATCATGTGGTTAAATCTTTTCCATTATTTTGTAAACAACCCTCTTGCCTTTGTTTTCTCTGAACAAATCGCACGCTCTTCTGAAATTCCACAATCACTTAAAGATCAAGCGAGACAATACTATAAAGAAATTGAATCTTTTTTTAGAGCAGGTGTTCGCAATAAAATCTTCAAATCCTATAACACTATGGTTATGGAGGAATTATTTTTTGGAAATGTCGTCTCTATTGTCAAAATCCATGAAAATGAAAAAGTAAAACTACTAGATAAACACATCAATCAAGCTATCGAAATTTCCTGGAAAGGTTTCCTTAAAGACTAAACATTATTTTTTGAAAATAACGTTTCTTTTTTTATATACCTATACTATGGCTGTGTATGCTATGCTACATTTATAAAATAGTATAAAAATTGCTATTTTTTATACAATATTCCTATTTTTTTAAGGTTTTTACGTACTGAATATGATGTTATTATGTAATAAAAATGATATTATATTACACAAACATCAAACTAAATTCCATATTTTTGTGAAAATTTTTAAAAACAGACTATTCTATGGGGATTATATCATTTGTTGGATTTACACTTTTAGTTGCTATTATAGCTTGGTGGGCAACCCGAGGAACAGACGAGAGTTCTGCCGAAGGGTATTTTTTAGGAGGCCGTAGTCTAGGAGCGATCACTATCGCTGGTTCTTTATTGTTAACCAACCTATCTGCCGAACAAATAGTGGGCTTAAACGGCCAAGCATTTACAGAAGGAATTTTAGTAATGGCTTGGGAAACACTAGCCGCTATCGCTATGATTATTACTGCAGTATTTTTACTCCCAAGATATATGAAAGGTGGGATTACTACAATCCCAGAATACATTGAAAAACGTTTTGATCATCAGACTAAAGCGATCATCACAGGACTATTCCTTACAGGATATGTAGTTGTAATTCTACCTTCTGTATTATATTCTGGATCACTTGCCTTTAGTACGATGTTTGATCTGCCTACGATGTTAGGAATCTCACATAACGCTTCGATATGGGTATGTGTTTGGGGAATTGGAATTATTGGAATCATATATGCTATTTTTGGCGGATTAAAAGCCGTTGCCGTATCGGATTTGATTAATGCTGGTGGATTATTAATAGGAGGATTGCTAATTCCTGTATTTGGATTACTTTTTATTGGTGATGGAAGTATAGCCGATGGTATCAATACATTATGGGTAGAACATCCTGAAAAATTTGAAACTGCCGGTGCTGCTGACGCATCTATACCTTTTGGTACGATTTTTACAGGAATGATGTTAGTACAAATGTTTTACTGGGGTACCAATCAAGCGATACTACAACGTGTCTTTGCTGCTAAAAGTTTAAAAGCTGGACAACAAGGAATGATTCTTGCCGCTTTAATTAAGTTTTTAATTCCGATTATCGTAGTGTTACCGGGTATCATTGCTTGGCACATTTTTGATGGACAATTAGAAAATGCAGATCAAGCCTATCCTGCATTAGTGAAAAAGGTATTACCTGCGGGATTAGTAGGGTTCTTTGCCGCGGTATTATTTGGTGCAGTATTGAGTTCTTTCAACAGTTTACTAAACAGTAGTGCTACCTTATTTGGTTTTGACTTATATAAACAATACTTCAAAAAAGATGCTACAGAATTACAAATTGTAAAAGCAGGTAAAATATTTGGTCTTATATTAGGAGTGTTAGGAATGTTAGTAGCACCATTAATTGCAAATGCTCCAGCAGGGCTATTCGCCTGGTTGCAAGAAGCTAATGGGTGTTACAGTATCCCTATCCTTACTGTGGTTGTTGCTGGGTTCTTTACCAAACGTGTGCCTGCAATTGCAGCAAAAATTGGAGTAATCTCTGGGGTTGTATTATATGCTATTAGTCAATTTATAATTAAACCTATACTGGTAGGCAATGCAGTAGCAGAAGCGACTGCTGCCGGAATTACAGATGTAAAAGCATTGAGTTTAATTAAAGCAGAGGCGTATCCTCACTTCTTACATGTTATGGCAATACTATTTGTACTGAATATCGGTATCATGTTAATTATTGGAAAATTAAACCCAAGACCTACGGATTATGTACAACAAGCTACAGATGATGTGGATATTACTCCATGGAAAAATGCACTGATTGCTGGAGTTTTAATTACACTATTAGTATTGAGTACGTACTTTATTTTCTAAGAAGAAGATAGCGTAAGCGTATCTAACAAAATTTAAAAAAGATAGCGACACAAAATTTTGTGTCGCTATCTTTTTTATTACCGCTCACTAGGATCCTCTAGTTGATTTTCATTCGATGGATTTTTAAGAAATGGAAATATAAACTGCTTCACAAAACCTTTTGGAAACTTTTCTTTCCCTAATCCTGTGGCTTCTGGCCATTCCTCTTTCATTGGATAATACGTACCGAAAATCATATCTATAAATGGAAAGTGAATACAAAAATTCTTATCATAAGCCTTAGGATCATCAGAATGATGCCAGTGGTGGTATTGTGGCGTTACAAAAATATATTTAAAAACTCCGAAATTGATTCTAGTATTGGAATGGGCTAATACCGCCTGTATGGAAACAATTATAATATAAGTAGAAAACACCGTCATACTAAATCCGAAGATATAAATTGGCAAAAACGAAACCGCACGAACTGTAATCAAATCTACAAAATGGGTTCTAGAACCGGCAAGCCAATCTAAATGTTTTGTAGAGTGGTGCACTGCATGAAATCGCCATAGAAAAGGAATCTTATGAAACATATAATGTGCCGAAAACTGGAAAAGATCGGACACAAATAACGCCAAAAACAACTGTACTATAAATGGCAACGCCTTTATCCCATCTTGAAATGCACTTAACCCTATATTCGCAAATAACAGTTCTGAAGGTAATTGCACTAATACACCCGTTACCTGAATCAATAAATGGCTGACTACAAAATAAAACAGATCTGTTCGCCACTCGGGGTGAAATTTACTCTGCTCTTTGCGTTTTGGTAAAAACAATTCAATAGGAATAAAAATAATGGCAGAAATTAAAATGTCTAACAATAGCCAATCCATACCTATAGTTACGGCTTTAGACTCTATCTCCGTACCTTCTGGCAACCATGTTGCTAATAGTATTGTAGCGGCTATAACGAGTGTACTCATAAAACTTAATAGTGTTTTTTTACTCAATACAAAACTGACTAATGCAAATATGAAGGACACCGTTAAACACCCTAATACTACTGATTTTAGAAATTTAGGGTTATAGAGTGCTCTAAAATCTGCGGTAGTAAGATATTCTGGAAAATATGCGCAAATTACAGCACCTAGTGCTACTATAGCTAGAAAAACAGAGAGGTATCCACTGATTACTCCATCTCCTATTTTTAATCTTTTGGTTTCAGTCATGATAAATATTGGTATCTATTAAGGTTAAATATCTGATTACATGACAAAAAATAGGTATTCTCTATGTAAAGTTGCATCATCACTTTGCAATTCAGACCTACTAGGTTTTCAAAACCTAGTAGGTCTAACAAAGCAAGTATCCCTAAAACATAGCAACTAATTTTTGTCATGTACTAAAATTAAATATATAAAAAATACTAGTTTTTAGTTTGGATTGAACTATGTTTCTCATTCTAATACTGTGTTGTCCCTATTAAAATGAGTTTACGTATCGTATTGTGATTTCTGGTAGTCGCACTACATCCTAAGTGTCGTTCAAAAAAAGTAGTGTTTAATTTCGTACGACCATATCCATCTGGTAATCGTAGATATAGTACATTACGTATGGCTATAAAAGATTCTGAATTCTTTTCATAAGCATGTAATGTTTCTAAAACACTCGCGTCTGGAGCTTCTGAAACTATAGTATAATGTAGTGCTTTTGTATCTGTATCTTCCTGAACGATAAATGGGTTTTGTTGATCTATTGATTGTAGCTCTGAGATCGTCAACACCAGTACCAAAACTTCAAAACCGTACCGATCTTGTATTCCCTTTTGTATTTGTCGTTGTAACATACCGCAATCTAATGCGCTACTTTGAAAAACGATATTACCACTTTGGATATACGTGGTAATATCGGATAACCCTAACGCTTCTAAGCAAATTTTTAAGTCTGCCATTTTGACTCTGTTTCGTCCTCCAACATTAACCCCTCTTAGTAATGCGATATAAGTATTCATAATCGTATTCTTTTTTGGAAGAATCTACACTGCCATTTTAACTCTATTCATTCCTCACATTTTGCGATTGCTTGGGCTGCAATAAACCCACTAGTCCATGCATTCTGAAAATTAAATCCTCCTGTTATTGCATCGATATTAAGGACTTCTCCTGCAAAATATAAATTGGGATGTAGCTTACTTTCGTATGTTTTAAAATTCACTTCTTTTAGATCAATACCTCCAGCAGTCACAAATTCTTCTTTAAAGGTGCTCTTTCCATTCACTTCAAAAACCCCAGCTGTTAATTGTTCTGCAAGTGCCGTAAATTGTATTTTATTGAGATCCGCCCAACGGGTTGTGTTTATAATTCCAGATGCTTCCACCAGATTTTGCCATAGGCGTTTGGGCAATCCAAATTGAGTGTATGTTGTTACTTGTTGTTTAGGATGTTGTGTTTTGATTTCTTTTAGCGCTGTAATTGCTGTTTCCTTATCATCATCACACAACCAATTTACAGCTATTTTAAATTTATATCGCATCGTGTTTAATGCTATCGCACCCCATGCTGATAATTTTAGAATTGCAGGACCACTCATTCCCCAATGTGTTATTAATAAAGGCCCTTCACTAGATAGTTTTGTTTCCAGTACATAAACTTGAGCTGGCGTTGCCAATCCTGGAAGATCTGTAATTCTTGGGTCTTTGATATTAAAGGTAAATAATGACGGCACTGCATCAACGCTCTTATGTCCTAGTTGCTGAAGTACATTCCATATTTTCGGGTTACTTCCTGTAGCAATCATTAATTGTTTCCCTAGAAAATCTCCTTGGTTAGTCTCTACCTTCCATGATGCATCTTCTTTTTCAAATTTTTTAACACTGTGACCTGTATGGATTGCGATCCCTAATCGTTTTGCCTCAGACAAAAAACAATCAATAATGGTCGCTGAAGTATCCGAAACTGGAAATATACGTCCATCACCCTCTATTTTTAACGCCACTCCACGTTCTTCAAACCAGCCCATCGTATCTCCTGTCATAAAGGTATGAAATGGTCCTTGTAGTTCTTTTTCTCCTCTTGGGTAATTGGCACACAATGTACTTGGAATAAATTCGGCATGGGTTACATTACAACGCCCCCCTCCTGAAATTCGTACCTTAGATAATACTTCGGCACTACGTTCTAAAATAGCAATCCGAAGTTTTGGATTGTGCACCGCTGCATTGATCGCCGTAAAAAAACCTGCGGCTCCTCCACCTACAATAATAAGATTGTATTTCATTTAGCTATAATTTGGATAATCTGTAATCACTGCATCTACTCCCCATTCTTCGGCTTCTGCCATTAAAGCGGCACTATTTACTGTCCATACATATACTTTATATCCTAACGCTTTTGCAGTAGCGACTGCGGCAGATGTCAATGAAGATATGGGAGGGTGAATGGCAAAGGCCTCTAGAGCTTTTGCAACATCAAGCACCGTATCAATGGTCTCCTCGGTAAGTACTCCTAATTTAAATGCAGCCGTTTGTTCCTGAATGGCATGCAACTGTTGGTGATCAAAACTAGAAATCACAAAATGATCATAGGTCCAATCTGTAGTCTCGATATATTGTGTTAACAGTTTGATAACGGGAAGTGCCGTGTTTTTACCTTTCAACTCTACATTGAGTACACATCTAGCATCAATATGTTCTAAGACATCAATTAGCGTTGGAATCTTAAACCCCTCGGCAGTTGTATACTGTTGTAATTCTTCTAAGGTATATGAGGCAATCTCTCCTATACCATTTGTAGTCCGCTCTAGCGTTTCATCATGAATAACAACTAACGCTCCTGAAGCACAACAATGTACATCAATCTCAATCCCATCAACAGCATATTCTAACGCTTTTTGTATGGATTCTAACGTATTTTCAGCGACTAATCCTGCAGCCCCACGATGTCCAAAATAATTCATATCAACTATTTAAAATCATAATATTTGGGTAAAGATACAGGATCGCTGTACTACAAAAACTAAGAATCAAAAGAATTCTAATCGCGCTTCATTTTATTTAAATGCTGAAATTCCTGTAATATCCATTCCAGTAATCAATAGGTGAATATCATGTGTCCCTTCATAGGTAATTACGCTTTCTAGATTCATTATATGTCGCATAATACTATACTCGCCTGTAATTCCCATTCCTCCTAAAACCTGTCTCGCTTCCCTAGCTATTTTAATCGCCATCTCTACATTATTCCGTTTTGCCATAGAAATCTGTGCGGAAGTTGCTTTTCCTTCATTTCGCAATACCCCTAACCGCCAAGCTAATAATTGTGCTTTCGTAATTTCGGTGATCATTTCTGCTAATTTTTTTTGTTGTAGCTGTGTGCCTGCAATAGGCTTACCAAACTGTATCCGTTCTTTAGCATACCGAAGTGCAGTATCGTAACAATCCATTGCCGCTCCAATAGCACCCCAAGCAATACCATATCGCGCCGAATCCAAACAACCTAGCGGTGCACCCAATCCACTTTTGTTGGGTAATATATGATCTTTCGGCACTTTTACATTATCAAAAATCAATTCTCCTGTCGCCGAAGCTCGAAGTGACCATTTATGATGTGTTTCAGGTGTTGTAAACCCTTCCATACCTCGCTCTACTATTAGCCCATGAATTCTACCTTCTTCATTTTTTGCCCAGACTATAGCAATATCTGCAAAAGGCGCATTCGATATCCATAACTTCGCACCATTTAATACATAATGATCTCCAGCATCTTTAAAATGAGTTGTCATACCTGAAGGATCAGATCCATGATTGGGTTCAGTCAACCCGAAGCACCCCATAAACTCACCAGATGCCAACTTAGGTAAATATTTTTTCCGTTGTGCTTCTGAACCGTATTTCCAAATGGGATACATGACTAAAGAAGATTGTACTGAGGCAGTAGATCGCACTCCAGAATCCCCTCGTTCAATTTCTTGCATGATCAATCCATAACTAATTTGATCCAAACCCGCACCTCCATACTCTTGGGGGATATACGGTCCGAAAGCTCCAATATCAGCTAGGCCTTTAATAATTTGTTTCGGAAATTCTGCACGCTGTGCATAATCTTCGATAATAGGAGAAACATCACGTTTCACCCAACTTCTGGCAGCATCTCTTACCATTCGATGTTCTTCAGTCAATAATTCATCAACTGCATAGTAATCTGGCGCTTGGAATAAATCAGGTTTCATAGGTTAAGGGTTAAGGCAAAAGTTATCTTTAATACCAATTTAACTATATAATGACGCATGTCATCTCATTCTTTTTCTATATAATTTCCTTGTTCACATATTCCGTAGCTATGGCTATGTAATATAATCACAGCGTCTTTATATAGAAAAATAATAGTGCCTTTGATACGTCATTATATAGTTAAGCTGGTATAATATCAATTATATCAAAGTGCAACTTGTAATTAGTTAAGCAAAAGATACCTTTTTTTTTTGACTTAACCATACGAATCCAAACCTCGATTTCTTTAGGATATGTGTAATTTTTGTGAACTATTTCCACAGTATTCTCAGATACTCTACACTTTTATTGGCTATTTTCTAATCATGAAATTTGCTCTAAAAATAATGTAAATTATTAATTATCAAATGATTACATGGTTTATTTTTTCATATAAAAAGCATGGCATAATAATCCCATGTGTACTACATATAGAAATGAGTTTTTAAAAATTCATTTTAACACCATAGAAGTTTAACATTATAAATAAAAAGAAAATGAAAAAGTTATTTGTATTACCTGTATTAGCCGTTGCATTTGTATTAGGAACACAACACATTACCGCACAAGAGTCTGCTTCTACGGAGATTTCTGAAGCACCAGTAGTCTCTGAAACGCAAGAAAAGTATATTGAATTGGCTGTAGAAAACTTACCTCAACCTATTATCGATGCCGTAACCAAAGATTACACTGGAGCGACTATTAGTTCAGCTGCAGCTACTCAAGATGCTTCTGAATTTAAATTACTGTTAACTAAAGAAGGGGCAACTATGGAAGCATTTTGTGACGCCGCTGGAAATTGGATTTCGAAATAAGTCCAAAAAAGCATTAAAACGAGCCTAATAATTCGTTTACTCAATCGAGTTGAGTACATGCCTATCACGCTTATATTTCATATTAAAATGAAACCAAAGGCTATGCTTGATACTGAATCGAGTTCAGCACAAGCTTTTAGTATTCATCTAAGCATTATATAATTCAAATTATTTAAGGTTCATTTTAAAATTCATTTGGTATTATATCAAAAAAAGCACATCTATAAAAAAAGAAGCTGTCTGAAAAGGCTGTCTTTTTTTGTGTTTTTTTCGCATATCGGCTAGATTAACACTAATCATTATTTTATATAATTCATATTTTAAACACTTAATCAGATGAACACATTTCAAAAATTAAAATGGCTAGAAGCAAATACACTAGACAAAAACGAAGCAAAAAGTATTAAAGGTGGCGGTTTCGGTTTTTTTACTAGACCCCGAACACGTGGTGAAAACCGTAGAGAATTATAACATCAACAGTCAGGATTGGTTCACTGTCATAAAAAAATTATGATCGCGGCTAATCCCATTAAATACTGAAGGAGGCTGTCTGAAAAGACAGTCTTTTTTTTGCAAATTTTTGAGTTATTGCTTAATTTTAAAAATGAGCAGAAAAGTAGTTTTATACCATTTTATGTTTGAATTGGGTGAATTCAAATATAAAATGGTATTATAAGACCTATACTCAAGATCAATTAAGTCTTTTACCACCAAGTTATGATAATTTAGTTTCTGTGTTCATCATCTGGCTCGTGTTGTAAATACTATTATAGATCATGTAGACATTAGTGCTTTAGAAAAAAGTTATAAAGGAGGTGGTATCTCTACCAGACGACGACCTCTTTTTTTAGTACTGAAATTATGTAGATTATCAAGTCTACAGATATTTCCGTTTTTAATGAACCGAAACAATACGCTAGTCCCTACATTTTTATATAAAAATCTTTAGTTAGATTGATGTAGTCTTCTGTATACTCATGTCGAGTATGTTCGATAACGAGTTCATCCAGTGCTGGAGTTATTGCTTCTCGTCCAAATACAAATAGCGTTCTTTTAATAGGTGTATTCGCCATTCCTTTAACTCTGGTTAGTTTTTGAGGATATAACTCAAATTGGCTGGCAATTGTAACTGCACGCTCTTCTGCCGTATACGGTACTACTACTGCAAAGTTTCCTTTGGAAGAAAGCAAACGCTGTACTCCTGCAAATAAATGCTCTAAAGGTAAAGCATCTTCAAATCTTGCAGTATCCCGCTGGGGATCTGAAGTTTTATATGTAGGTTCAAAAAATGGTGGATTACTAATAATCAAATCATATTCCTCTTCGATTTCATCGGCAAATTCTTGAAATGATGCATGATAACAAAATAAGCGATCCCCCCAAGGCGAATTTTCGAAATTCTCTACCGCCTGTTCAAAGGCTTCAGTATCAATCTCCATGGCATCAATGGTATCCGCTGCAGCACGCTGCGCCATCATTAGCGCTAATATTCCTGTTCCTGCTCCAATATCCAATATACTATCTACTGCATCTGTTACGGGAGCCCAAGCTCCTAACAACACTCCATCAGTACCAATCTTCATCGCACAACGCTCTTGATGTACTGTAAACTCCTTAAAGGTAAACATATATGTGGTTGTTTGTTCTCAGTTGATGGTTGTCCGTTGATGGTTGATGGGTTTTTTAATCGTAATTCTAATATAGTGGTTAGCTCATAGCTTTTAGCGATTAGTTTTTTAACAACTTCTTATATTCTAAAATCGAATATCACAGTTAGCTTTTAATTCTTAATCTACAAAGCTAAAAGCAATTAGAAATGCTCTTAACTCTTTAACTTCTGGCTTCTGGCTTCTAATTTAGTTGATGGTTGTTAGTTGTCCGTTGATGGGGTTTTATACTCCTAATTCGAATATAGCAGTTAGCCTTTCTTAATTCTTTAACTTCTGACTTCTACAATCGTACTTTTAATTTCTAAAATCCCTTATAGGTATAAATCAATCAAACCTTGTGGTACATCTATAAAAATAGTTTGCTGCGCTCTGTCGATACCTTCAATAAAATGATCATTCATTGGGATTAAAATCTCAGTACCCTCACGGTCAACTTCAAATAATGCCTGTGCTGTAGTATCGTTTACTGCTTTAATTACTCCTACTTTTCCAAAGGTTTTGTCGACCATAGAAAACCCTATAATTTCATGAAAATAAAATTGATTTCCTTCTAGTTTGGGTAGCAATGTTAAAGGAAGGTATAATGCAGCTTTCATTAGATCGTCTGCATCTTCTTCAGTATCCACATCTTCAAACTTTACGCGTAAGAGGTCACTTTTATGTAGCGCACTTTTTTCAATAAAAAATGGAACCAAGTTATTGTTGTAGTCAACAAAAACGGATTCCATTTTTTCGTACTCTTGAGGTGTATCGGTATCTAATTTAATCAATACCTCTCCTCTAAAACTAAACTTACTTACGACTTTTCCTAGATAGAAGCATTCTTCTTTCTTCATCGTTTTATGAATTTAATCTATTCTTCTTCGTTTGCAGCTTCTTCAGCAGGAGCTTCCGCTTCCGCTTTTTCAGCGACAGCAGCTTTTTCAGCAGCTTCAGCATCTGCTATTGCAGCAGCAGCATCTGCCTCACGCTTAGCATTTACCGCTTTTTCAGCGTCTAGCGCTTTTGCTTTTTCATCTGCAGCTTCTTTAGCTAATGCATCTTTCTTAGCATCAACACCACCTTCTTTTTCTGATATCCAAGCTTGAAATTTTTCTTCTGCTTGTTCTTCAGTTAAAGCTCCTTTCTTAACCCCTCCGGCTAAGTGATTCTTTAACAATGCTCCTTTGTACGATAAAATATTTTTTGCCGTATCTGTAGGTTGTGCACCATTTTGCAACCATTTTACTGCTTTATCAACATTTAAGTCGATCGTTGCAGGATTCGTGTTTGGATTGTATGTTCCTATTTTATCTAGAAATCTACCATCTCTTTTTGAACGCGCATCTGCTGCTACTACCCAGTAAAAAGGTTTTCCTTTTTTACCATGTCTTTGTAATCTAATCTTTACAGGCATATAAACTATTTTTTGGGTTCTCGACCCTGGTTATAATTAAGGGTGCAAATTTACTTCTTTTTTTTGTAATTCAATATGTTTATTTTGAAGATATGTCAAAATCACTTTTTTTTAATCAGTATTTTCTGATACAGAATCCAGAATGCTTCGCTTTTTAAGATCGCCCTCGAAATATTCGAGACAAAACTAATGCATTAAAATGTTGATTTATAACGTGAGTTCGACGTAAGCCAAAATAGCTAAAAAGTCATCAAATCGAGTGTTTTTTTGTAGTGAAACGAAGAAAAAATGTATCGAGATCAGCTTTTTTGCAACGAAAATCACTATTCTCGATACACTTTTCCTACGTCAAAGCACTCCTTTAGATTTGTTTAGATATAATTAGTAATTTAAAAACGGAAAAGATACACTATCCAATCACTCCGAGTTCTAAGCTCATAGTTCGATTCAGATCTTTTCCGTTTATGATAAAACTCAAATTAGAAATTCGGGATG
>CALFCI010000051.1 GCA_937951135.1 uncultured Aquimarina sp.
AGAACGAAATATGATGATAGAAAAAATATGGCACAAGTTTTTACGCTAACAAACAACACTAATAAAAGTGCATTATCACAACTGTTCTTTATCAAGGCAAAAGATGTTCATGGTCCTAATCGGGAATTGACCACTAAAGAAAAAAACAAATACAAAGATCTATTAGCTATTGCTGTCAATGTTGGACCGATTGAAGAGCGTTTAAAAAGTGAGGGCATACAAATAGTTCAATTAGGAAAGAGCAGTTATCTAATCGACCATGATGAAAAACTAGTTATGAATACAGAGAAGGATCTAGGGATGTCTGTGGATGAGGATAGAATAAAGATTGCTCTTCCTGAAAATTCTGCAGAAACCTTAGAACTTAATAAAGACTATAAACCAACACCGGCAAATGATTTTATTGGAAACATAGGGGCAATTGTGGATGAAGGAGCAGATGAAGCAAAAAAACGTAAACGAATAAGTAGATTCAGATGATAATATTAACAGCAAATCAAAAAGGAGGTGTTGGAAAAACAACCCTTAATATATTACTCTCTAACTTTTTAGTTCAAGAGAAGAATAAGAAAGTTGTTTGTGTAGACCTCGATTTTCAAGCAAGCTTGTTTAATCAATGGGACACAGAAAGGCAACAGCTTGACAATCCTGAAACCTTTTTCGTGGTTAAACATAGTTTAACTGATTCTGGTAATCTAATAAAGCAGCTTAAAAAGTCTCCTGATGTAATTTTCATTTTAGATGTGCCAGGTACTTTAGATAACAATCATTTGTTACCCCTCTACAAAGCTGCAGATATTGTGATATGTCCTATAATGTTTGATAAGCTAACCTTTAAGTCAAGCTTTGTTTTTGCCAAGTTTATGAAACATGTTAATCCTACTGCAGATTTAGTTTTTATTCCTAATAAGGTAAAAACGATAGTGAAATATGAAAACGAAAAAAAAATAAGGGAAGAGCTAAAATCTTTTGGAACAGTTTTACAAAATGTTCCCGATAAGGCTGAAATGCATAGAGTTTCAATATTTACAGATGTTCCAAAATTAAACGATATGCTTAATAACAACCTTAATTTCATATACAGTAATTATATATAATAAATAATTATAAGATATTTATTACGTTATTATATAATAATTATATATATTAGCGTATGACAAAACCCAGTTCAATACAAGGAATAGTAGATGACCTCACTTCAGATGGTCTTAAAAACACCCAGCCGGACAACATAAATTCTCCAATGGCCACATATTTAGAATGTGTCGGCGAAGAAGAATTTGATAAAACGAATGTCGTATACATCGATAAGGATGTACATGAGGTTATCTCATTACTAAAAAGGCATAAAAAATTCAGCATTGGTAATCTCTTCAGTATGCTGGGAAAGGAATTCATTGAAAAACATGATTCCGAAATAAAGGATTCAATATCTAACACTAACAAATACCTATCAAGATGACATTTGGAAAATTCGCCCTATACGTGGGCTTGGCATATTTAGCTTATTACAGTATAAATCTAATACTTGATTTTGTTCGGGCTTCGAACCCAACTGCAGCAAAAGAGGACTACGAAAGTTTTGAAGTGGGTGCCGTAAATGAAAAACCTCAAAGGATTGAAAGTATTGATAGCGATAGCAACTTGGATAACTACCAAGAAAAAAAAAATTGAGAATGAATCGTGAGGAGGACGAGCGAAGAATTGCAGAAGAAGAGCAAAAGGAAG
Source organism: uncultured Aquimarina sp. (assembly GCA_937951135.1). GTDB lineage: Bacteria > Bacteroidota > Bacteroidia > Flavobacteriales > Flavobacteriaceae > Aquimarina. The sequence goes on from CALFCI010000051.1 coordinate 1,729, forward strand.
CTGCTAAGGAGGATGCAGAGAATCTTGAACTAGAAAGATACTTGGCTGATGCAGAACGGGAAGCTGAAAATCGAGCAGAAGATTTAGAACAAAGTAGAAATTTCTGATTATGACGAGTTATAACACTTTAATGACGTATTGCTTTATCCTATTACAGGATGTAATGGATGAAGTAACACCATTACCACCACCAGATTTGGATGGTACTGCAGGCACGGGTGCATGGGCTACTTTATTTCCATCTGTTGCAACACTTATGATTGCTATAGGTGGTATTGTGGGACTTTTAGCAGCTATTAAAATTTACAACAATTGGCAAACTGGTGTAGATAATGTTTTCCACGCTTGTATGAATCTTCTTTTAGGTTCTATAGTGCTTCTCTTATTGGGGACAGCTATTGCCGCATATTTCTAATGAACGCGTAAACCATTTATTAATATTAAACATTTATTATGAAGAACATTTCAAAAAGTAAAAAGTACGCTCTTGCGTTCTTAACAATGTTTTCTTTCATGGGTAGCCTAATGGCTCAAGATGGAGAAGCAGGTATTACCGCCGCTAGTGAAGCGATTAGTGGCTATTTCGATTCGGTTTCAACTTTGATTTTAGCCATTGGTGCTATTGTCGGACTTATTGGAGCTATACGGGTATATGTTGCCTGGAATAGTGGTGATCGTGATGTCAACCGTATGATTATGGGCTGGTTTGGTGCCTGTATCTTTTTGGTTGTTGTAGGTCTTGTACTTCAAGCTTTCTTTTCAATATAAAGGATGAGTGATTTTAGAGGTTTTATTATTTACAAGGGGCTTCAAGCGCCCCTTGTATTTAAAGGATTCAAGGGCAAATTCATTTACTGGGGAGCTGCAGTTGTTTTTATAGGCTTCATCATTGCTGGATTACTGTCAGTTACAATAGGATATCTAGCGGGATTTTTAGCTCTTACAGGAGCTTTGCTTGGTGGCTTTTTTGCCATCTCACGTAAACAAAAAAAAGGACTGCATACTAAGAAAGTTGAAACTGGAATTTTCATAGTTACTAATAACTTCAAATTCAAACGTGTTGAAAAAGAAACCATTTAAATTAGGATATGTTGGCGTTAGCAAGGACACATATAGTGTGCTCTACCATAAGATGGGAGACTACTCTGTGGTTTTATCTCTTGTTAATTCAGTACAAAAATATTGCGGAGATTCAGCAGAATATGAATCTTTTCACGGTGTTTTCACGAACATTTTAAAGGTACTTGGTGAGGGTTACACCATTCAAAAACACGATATTTTTTCCAAAAAAACATATAAAGGAAAAGATGCAACAGACTATTTAGGAAAAAAATATTTCAACCATTTCAAGGGTAGAAAATATAATGATATTGAAACATATTTAACGATTACTAGAACAGTTACTCGAAGTGCTTTTTTTCAATACGACAAAAGAGATTTTGAGAACTTCATAAAAAATATTACTAAGGTGCGTTCCTTGCTGAGAGATGCGGGATTTTTAGAAAGACCTCTTGAAAATATAGAGGTAGAACTTTTTATTAAACGCTACTTAGCCGTCAACTTCGCTGACGATAATTACAGCATTAGAAATTTCAAAGTAACCAACGAAAAATTTGATTTCGGAGCAACTGCCATGAAGGTAATAAGCTTGGTTGATATAGATGAAGTAAACCTTCCAAATGAAATATTAACACATACCAATTTAAACTTTGGGTATAAATTCCCTGTGGACTTACTTTCTTTTTTACATACTATTCCCGATTGCGATACAGTAATTTATAATCAAGTTATACGTGTCCCGAATCAAAAAAGGGAAATAATTAAGCTAGAAGGCAAAAAGAAAAAACATTCTAGTGTTCCAGATCCGGCTAATGATTTATGTGTTGAGGATATAGATAATGTTTTAGCACTTATCGCAAGAAGTAACGAGTTGTTAGTTTATTGTCATTACGATGTTATACTAAGTGGACCAGAAAAAGGGGTTGAGCTTGCTACCAATTATTTGGAAAGTCACCTTTTCGCATTTGGCTTAATTCCGAGTATGAACTCGTTTAATCAAAAGGAATTATTTACCGCAAGCTTTCCTGGTCATACTCATGATCTTCAGGAGTACGACGAATTTTTTACAACATCTGACCCAGCTGTCTCTTTGTTGTATAAAGAAGCTCCAATTCAAAATGAAGTAAGTGATTTTCAAATTTATCTTACAGATAGAAAAGGTTTACCTGTGGCCATAGACACAAGTGATTTACCTATGGAAACAGGACGAATAAATAACAGAAATAAATTCGTTCTTGGCCCTTCAGGGAGTGGCAAATCGTTCTTCATGAATACGATGGTTAAGCAATACTTTGAACAAGACACGGATATCATTCTTGTTGATACAGGGCATAGTTATTCAGGTCTTTGTGAATATTATGGTGGACGTTATATTTCATATTCTGAGGAAAAGCCAATTACAATGAATCCTTTTCTTGTAACCAGAGAGGAACTGAATGAAGAAAAGAAAGATTTTATAAAATCTCTTATAGCCTTATTGTGGAAAGGCGCTGATGGTGATATCTCTCAAATGGAGGATTCCATGCTAATTAAAGTAGTAGCTGATTTTTATCGTGACTATTTTGAAACTAAAACGAAAGTTAAATCACTCAACTTTAATTCATTTTACGATTTTTCAATTGATAGGATTCGTGAGATTCGAGATGCACAAAAGCTTCATATTGATGTAGAGGAATATGCTTTCATTCTTGAGAAATTTTACAAGGGTGGAGAATACGACACAATCCTTAACTCAGAAGTAGATAGCTCTTTATTTGACGAGAAATTTATAGTCTTTGAGATTGATAATATTAAAGATAACAAGGTATTATTCCCTATTACCACTTTAATTATTATGGATGTCTTTTTGCAAAAAATGAGGCATAAGAGCAATCGTAAAGCACTCATTATTGAAGAAGCTTGGAAAGCCATTGCATCAAAATTAATGGCTGGCTATATACTATATGTATATAAAACCGTTCGGAAATTTTGGGGAGAGGCAATTGTAGTTACACAAGAATTAGAAGACATTATCGGGAATGAAATTGTTAAAAACAGTATCATAAATAACTCTGATACAATCATTTTATTAGACCAAGCAAAATTCAAGGAAAACTATCAAGAGGTTGCAAATCTATTGTCTTTATCGAAAGTAGAGCAAAACAAAATATTTACTATAAACAACCTTGAAAACAAAGATAATAGAAGTCGTTTTAAGGAGGTTTATATCAAAAGAGGTAGCAAAGGAGAAGTTTACGGAGTAGAGGTTTCTATGGAGGAATATCTAACCTATACTACTGAGAAAAGAGAGAAACAAGCCATTGCTCGATATTTAGAAAAATATCCAGATTACACACAAGCCATTGACCATTTTATAATTGATTTAAAACAAAGCGGACTCTCTATACCAAAGTTTTCTGCGAAGGTTATGGTAACTGAATTAGAACCAATACACCAAGACAAATGAGAGCAAATATAAAACTCAGCTTAGTTTTTTTTCTGTTCACCCTTACAATCAGCGCGCAAGGGATTGATGATGTATTTTCTGTAAATGCGGTAGCGTATTGGCACGAGAGAGAACAGGAGCTCTTAGTGGAAATTCAGGATGGACAAACACAGATATTAGTAGCAACAACAACAATGGCTTATGCTGCTGCAGAACTAATGGCAACAGAAAAACGTCTGCATAAAGCATATAACACTCTAGAAGGAATAGTTGACAACGCAGAAATTATTCTTGATATAATTCGCCTCTCCGAAGAGATTATTGAGCAACAAGATTTACTGTTTGAATATGCTTCTGAACATGAAGAGCAGATGATTTTAGCGGCTAGTCTAGAGGTTGAATTATTAAAAAGAGCAACCGATGCAATAGTATATCTACTATCTGCTACCAAGGAAACAAAGTTCAATTTAATGAACAATAAGCAACGTCTTGAAATGTTGGAACGGGTTCGCAATATTTTGGTAGAAATCAAATCCGATGCGAGCTATGCTAGGACAATGGTGATGACCAACGGTCTTTATGAAGCTTCTATTTTGGGTGTTAATCAGGGGGTGTTTGTTAACGATTATTCTGAAGGTTTACTAGAAGATGCTATAGAAAACTATGGTGTCATTTTTAATAATTAAAAATATAACAACATGAAAAAATATGTTCTACTTCTTCTAGTTTTTAGCAAAATGGTTACAGCGCAATACGGGGCGGATGGGGGTGTAGTTATGATAAATATTGCGATAACAAATGAACTTGAACGGGCTCATTTAGTTCAAATGGATGAAGATCAAGAAGCAACTGATTTGAATTCATCTGTTATAGCAATCGAAACTGCAGCTATCACAGTTATAGAAAGAATTTTGAATAAATCATTAACTACTATAAGTCCTGTTATTGAAAATGCACAGGTTATTGCTGAAATAGTGGTGCTTACAAGAAATATAGTAGACTATCAAGATTTAAGCCTTCAACTAGCAACGGGCATGCCTGAACTTATGGCAATATACACCCCCAATATTGCAAACATAATTATAGACACCTCTTTTGCAATGAATGATTTAATAATCGCAACATCTAATTCTGAGTATAATTTAATGATGAATGCTGACAGGTTAAAATTAATGTACATGGTTCAAGATGAACTTAGAGTGGTGCTTAGGGAATCTAAAAGATTACATACCGCACTTAGATCTGTTGGCACCTCTCTTACAGTTGGCGAAGTTTTAGAAAATGTACCATTCATTGATGTAGAATACCAAGAAATTTTAGAACAAACTTTTGACCACTACGAAGTAATTTTTAATGGCAATTAATATGAAAAAGACATTTATAATTATTCTAATCGGAATGCTTCCTTTTTGCTCTATCGCTCAATACGGTATTGATGGAGGCTTAGTCGCTCTTGCCTGTGGAATTGCTTGGAATCAAGAAAAACAGGTTATGCAGCATCTTGAAGAAAGACAGGAAAGTCTTTTGATATCAAACAGCGCAATAGCGCTTGAAACTACCATAGTAGCCGGTTATCAAACCGAACTATACAATTCACTAGCCACTTTAGATGGTCTTGTAGAAAATGCGGATATAATTCTAAAAATTTATGGTTCATCGGAGAAAATTATTGAATGGCAAGACCTTTCATTTCAGCTATTAGATGGTAACGAAGAATTACTCCCTATTTATACTGATGTGAATGCGAATATTCTACTACAAATGGGATTTTTAATCGCAGATATAGCAACGATTTTGACTGATGGAGAGAATAATTTGATGAATAGTTCTGAACGCATGCTTCTATTAAACAACATTTCAGAACGGTTAAAGGTGCTCGAAGCTCAATCCAGAACGCTGTATCGTGCTCTTGAAGCAGGATTGCTAGTGTACCTCTATGATAACCTTGACATAGACGCATTAGAATTTGACATTGACCATGCTGATATTTTACAAAGGTCAATTGATAATTACGATGAAATTTTTAACAACTAAGATTTTCTAGAACATGAAAAAGCTCTTACTTCTTATACCATTACTATCAGGTTTTCTTCATGCTCAGGACGAAGGTTTAGAAATCAGCGCCTATATATGGCTTGCGCATATTCCAGAGAAACAAGCTCTTCGTGAAATGGAGGAAGATGAAACCTATGTTAAAAATGCTACAGACACCATAGCTTATAAAACGGCTGGAATCTTTGTGATGAAGGAGCTATACCTAAACTCACTTACCAATATTTCAGGTGCTTTAGAGGATGCTAAAATTATAGAAGATATCGCAGCATCTGCAAATAGAATTGCGGAATACCAGACAGAAACATTTTCATACGAAGTCGATAACCCTTTGGCTATTGCTGCGATTGCTCAAACGGAAGCTATTTTAATTGAAAACACGATATCATTTGGAACTACGGTTGCTCAAATAATGACCGAAGGACAAGACAATATGATGAATGCTGTTGATAGATTAAAATTCCTGGAACTAGTTAAAACAAGAATTTTAAAAATGGAAGAGCTCTCTAGAGTTTTAGCACATACGATTCGATATCAATCTTATCATGATTTCTTTATGGAAGGAAATAGTCTTAACGGGATTGAGGTTGATTATCAAGCTATAATACAAAATGCTCAGGAGAACTACGACGTAATCTTTAATCCAGAATAATGAAAGTAATAATTCCACTTCTTTTTTTGACTACGATTGCTTTTGGACAAAGCCTTGATGTTGACCTAAACAAATATGCTTGGGAACGAACAGCATATGAACGTTGGGATAAATGGCGCCCATGGATCGTTTTTAACATCCTTAATAGAAACTATAATGATGAAGATAGAAGAACAATGCCAATACGCTCTAGACAAATGACACAATGGGCAATTTATCGGGATCAATATGAAATATTAGAACGAAGAACGGACAGTCTTTTTGAGAATGAAACTTATAACGCACTTGACCGCACCATTAATAAGAACTGGATTTTAATTCAAGAACCTAAAGCGAGAAAGTTAAGAACGAGTATGAATACTGCGCTTACCGCTACTGTTGAAGAAGACCATAATACATTGGTAACTGATTTTTTAATGGACTCCTATGAAACAATTAATAATTCTATTGAATTAGCACTTGACTCTTACGTTCCTGATGCTGAAAAGGAAGCGTATATCAATGATAAAATTACCGAATTACGCCTATTAGTGGCAACCACAATTAAATATAATGCTGCAGTAGAAGTTATCGTGGCTAGTAGAGAAGATGTTGAATTTGAATTAATAGACGATTAACCATGGAAGATTTTATAAGCCTTATTGACGAAAACGTTTTAAGAGAACTTAATGCATTACAAACAGCTTTATATGCAAAATCATATTTGTTTATTGCTGATGCACAATCTCTATGTGCTTTACTAATGCTTTTATACTTTTCAGTCAAGTCATATTCCATTATGACAGGTGATTCAAAGCTTGAAATTCTCCCTTTATTACGTCCTTTCGCTATTACGCTTATTGTATTGGCGTGGACTCCTTTTCTAGGTTTTATAAATACCCCAATGTTATTTCTGGAAGAAAAAGCAAAAGATAGTTTTTCTTCAGAACGAGTAGAAGTAAATCAACTTTTTATAGACCGTCAAGAGCGATTAGGACAAATCATCAATAGAATAGAGATAGTTACGGTTCCACTAGCTGATGCTGAGCGTGCTGATACAGGTTGGGATGCTATGGATAATATGTTGGATGAGCTTCAAACTACTTTGGCTAGAGCACGATTAATCATAACTCATAAGCTTGCATTGTATTGGAGAATGTTTCTTGAAAACGTCATGATTATAATATTTAAGACATTAACCTACGTCGTTCTATATGCAAAAATCCTTTTTCTTTCTATGCTAGCCATAATAGGCCCTCTAAGTTTTGCTGCAAGTATCATTCCCGCATTTAGAGATTCATGGATTAGCTGGATTCAACGATATATTTCGGTAAGTCTCTATGGAACTTTTGCTTATGTAGCTATGATTATTGGCATCACACATATCAAATTAGCATTGGAGAAAGAGATTGCTTTTTATGATAGTATTCTAGCCGGAGGTGAGCCCGAACTCCTCGCCTATTTAATGCGCTCAGGTTATGCAGAAACTAGCTTTTTGGTAGCAATACTTGTTGGCGGTGTAGGAATGCTTTGTGCACCTATAGTTTCACATTGGGTTCTAGGTGCTGGCAGTACTGGGTCATTGTTTAAAGGCGCAGGAGCAAAAGCTAAATCTGGCATGGGCTCTGCTGCTTCCGCTGTTGGTGCAGCTGGTGGGGCAATTGGAGGTGTAGTAACTGGCGCAGCTGGAATGGCTAAAAAGGCAATGTCAAGGTAAAATAAATATTAATAAACAATAGAATATATAAATCATGCTAATAAAAAATATTGAAAGCAAAGTTAAGATTGGCCTTTGGGCTGCTATAATATCAGTAATAGGAAGCATATGTATTGCCATAGCCTCCTTCTATTTTGCTTATGCGCAAATTGCTCAAGAACGAAAACAAATTTATGTATTGGATGCCGGAGTGCCATTATTACTACAGCAAACAACAGAGGAAACCAACCGTGATGTTGAATATGAATCTCACATTAACCTTTTTCACAACATGTTTTTTACGCTTCCTCCTGACGATAAGTTTATCAAAAAAAATATTGAAAAATCCATGTACATGGTTGACCAAACAGGACTCATGGAGTATAGCAACCTTCAGGAAAGAGGCTATTATAATCGAATACTTTCTAGTTCAGCAGTTCTAACCATACAAACCGATAGCGTACATATGAACTATGAAAAAAAGAGTTTTGAATTCTTCGGAACCCAACGTATAGACAGAACATCAAACATCACTTTTAGGAAATTACACACTAGTGGAAGTTATAGAGATGTTCCAAGAACAAGAAACAATCCGCACGGGGTTTTAATTACCGACTGGAGAACACTAAGCAATAGAGATTATAAAATACGCTAATATGGAAACCAACGATTCAAAAGAAGAAATAGTCGAAGAAGTGGAAGCTGTTGAAACACCTCCTTCCTTAAGGGAGGATTTTAATAGACGCTTTCTAAAAATATCAAATGGCAGAGAAAAAACAGTTGTTGCTTTAATGTTCGCTATCATGATTTTAGGTTTTTGCTGGGTGCTTTATTTAAGAAATGAGGCTCAAAAGGAGGAGCAAAAACCGTTGTTGGAAATCTTAACCGAAGACACTAGAAACGTTAGAGAAGCTATACCTCCTATTCGTAAAAAACCATCGGGAACTTCAGAAGAAAAATTAAGAAAGTACGAAGCAATTTTATTAGAATATGAACAACTAATTAAGATGGAAAATATTGATTCTGTCAAGATAAAAGAAATGGAATACGAACTAAATAAAATATTACAAGATGTCGAAAATTGATTTAAAACAACCGAAGTACATTATCCCAGGTATCATACTACCCTTTCTCTTTTTAGGGTTCTATTTCTTTACCAAATTCACCGAAACAGAAACTCCTCAAAATGCAAATGAAATTGCAGGAATGGATGGAATAAATCCGACAATGCCGGATGCAACATTAGAAGAGCCCTTATCAAAGTTTGAAGCTTATAAGGAAGCAATGAAAGTTAAGCGTAGAAACAATGGTTTGAAAGACCTTGAAATGGAACGGGGTAAAACATATTCCTATGAACAAGACTCTTTACAGAAGCAAAGAGATAGTGTTAAGGAAGCCTATAACAAAGCAATGGCTTTTAAACAGAATGCTAGGACTAAAAACAACTTAAGCCGTAAGCGATTAATGGAAGCGGCGCAAAAGCGATTAGGCAATAAATCCAAAAAGAAGACAAGCTCTAAATCTAAAAAGGAAACTGAAATGCAAGATTTTAGGTCACAGATGCGAATAATTGATAGTATGCAAAATCCTTCTAAGTATGCTGCAGCAGTACCCTTAGATACGATTCAAACAGAAAAAACACTTAAAATTAGTAAGAAATCTAATCAGCTTAGTGATCATTTCAATACTATAAAAGCTAAGCGAGAGGAAACGATGATTACTGCTTTATTAGATGAAGGGATTAAAGTTTGGTCTGGAAGTCGTGTACGTGTTCGGCTATTAGAAGACTTCTATATTGACGAAACTCTTTTTGTGAAAGGCAGCTATCTATATGGAGTAGTTGGCAGCTTTGGAAATCAAAGGGTTGGAATAAACATAACATCCGTTCTTCATGGAGAAGAAATTCTTCCTGTTAATATTTCACTTTATGATAATGATGGTATTTCAGGTATTTATGTTCCCGATAGTGCTTTTAGAGATTTTGCAAAAGAACTTGGAAAATCTCAGGCAGCTAGAAGTGGTAATGTTCGCTTAAATAATGGACCTCAAAACAATACTCAATTAATGTATAATTCCATATCAACAGCCATGCAAAGTACGTCTAAGGCAATTCGTCAAGCCTTTCAAAAAAACAAAGCACGATTAAAGTACAACACACAAGTTTATCTAGTTAACAACAATTAAAACAAACTATAATGAAAACGTATACTACATCCTTAATAATTACATTTTTTCTTCTTTTTATAGGAAAGATTCATGCTCAAAGTGATATTCAAGTAATCAAAGTTAACAAAGATGTTTCAACACATTTTACATCAAAACAGTTGCTTGATTATACTGATATTTCTACTAACAATGTTGTTGGAGATATGCCATTAAAAAATGTTTTGCGAATTAAACCAATCAAAGATTTCGGTTTAGACCTTGGCTATGTTACCATTGTTGGAGAAGGCTTTTTTGTCCAATACAAATTGGAATATACTATGAATGCTGCTAATGCTCATAAACATATAGACATCGATGCAAAGAAAGATATCGCATTTCAACATCCTGATTTCAGTTTAACATCGGATGAATTAAAAGCATATGCGGTAATGATGAAATCTGAAAAATCATCTCTTAATAATGTTATTTCAAAAGATTTTGGAATGCATGTTAAACTAAACAATATTTGGGTTTCAGGCGAGTACATTTTCTTTGACTATTCAGCGAAAAACAAAACGGATCTTCAATATGATATTGATGAAATACGGTATAAAATAGTAGACAAAAAGTTGACTAAAGCTGAAAGTAATCAAGACAAGGAAATCAAGGCATTATTTACACTTAATAATGAACCAACATTTGAGAAAGAGTATAGAAATATTGTGGCTATGAAAAAGTTCACTTTTCCAGATGACAAGCACTTCATAATTCAAATTTCTGAGGATCAAATAAGTGGGAGAACGGTAACGCTGAATGTTACCTATTCAGATCTTTTAAATGCTAAAACCTTTAAAACTTTATAATGAGAAAAATTCTAACCTCGCTATTTCTAATAGCATCGTTTTTTATGTATTCTCAATCAGGATATAAGTACCTAAGTCTAGGTTACGGATATAGTGTTGATGAAGTACAACAATTCAACGTAGCCTTGGAATTAAACAATGGCAATTACAATGCATGGGATATTGTTTTTGAAGGACAACGTAATTTGATTACTAATGAAGAAATCTTTCGTATGGGGGCTATCTATGAGCCATTACTTGCTAAAAAAAGAAACTTTCTATTGAACTTTAGGGTAGGTGGTCTTTTTGGAACTAATGGGCGACTGTTTGTCCTTGGTCCTGTAGCTGGGTTTGAAGCTTCCTATTCTTTTTCAGGATTGTTTACTGTTTTTCTTCAGCAGAATAATCATTACATAATAAATGTGGATGAACGATTTAGACATGCCTTGTTATTGGGTATAAAGATTCCTTTTTAATATATGGAAGACAAGAAATTACACAGTATTTATGGCTTACTAATAGCCTCATGTTACTTTTTATTATTTCTTGAAATTCTAATCTACAGCTTATATGATTTAGAAATATTTCATATCATCCTTCCAATTTTAGTGAAGGTGAGCAAAATTTATATTTATTCAGAAAATCATATTTTTTGGTCCAAGGGCTTCATTTTCTTTTTTCTTGCTGTTATTTCCCTGGGAAGTAAACCAAAAAAGAAACTGGAGCTTAAACTTGGGAAACATATAATACTGCCTGTACTTGTTGGCATTATATTTTTCTTTGGTTCGGCCATTTTTTATTACGCAGAAGAGAACAATATTCCTGATAACATTTCAATTTTAGAATGGACTTATATTTTACTTTCCATTTTTGGTGCAATTCTAGTGCATACTGGATTTGACAACATTTCTAAAATAATACATTTCCGATTTATGGAAGATCCGTTTAATCACGATAACGAATCTTTTATGCAACCAATAAAACCTGAAATTAACCCTTATTCTACCAATATTCCAATGCAATTTTATTGGAAGAAAAAGATGAAAAAGGGATGGTTTAATATTACCAATCCTTTCAGAGGAAGTTTAGTAATTGGAACACCGGAATCAGGTAAAACGTATTCTATTATTATCCCTTTTATAAAAAATCTTATTTCTAAGAAGTTTTCGATGCTAATTTATGACGCTAAGTATCCTGATTTAGCACCAATGGCTTACTATCATTATTTAAAGATTAAGCCTGTACATAAAAAGCTTTCTTTTCATATGATTAACCTTAATGATATTGAAAGAAGTAGAAGGGTTAATCCTTTTAAAGCTGAGTACCTTCCTAAACTAGGAGATTGTGTTGAAACTGCAAACGCACTTATTAAGGCTATGCGAAAAGGTGTTCAATCAAGTGGTGGTGATCAATTCTTTAGCGATAGTGCTATTAATTTTCTTGCAGCGGTTATATATTATTTCAGTAAATATGAGAATGGCCGCTACTCTACTCTACCTCATGTTTTAGCATTTTTAAATCGTGACTATGAAGAGATATTTGACGCATTATTTCAAAAAATTGAACTTACTAGCCTTTTAGATCCGTTTCGTTCTGCATATGTTTCAAAATCTTTTAATCAATTGGAAGGTCAAATAGGAACTTTGAAAATTAATACTGCAAGATTAGCAACACCGGAAACATTTTGGGTCTTTTCTGGTGATGATTTTGATCTTAAGATAAGTAGCTCTGAAAATCCATCTATAGTAATCCTTGCTGCAGATACAAATTCGGAATCAACAAATTCTTCCTCAAATTCCGCTTTATTAAATCGCATGCTTACCTTGGTTAACACAAAGGGAAATCAACCTTGTGGTGTTGTTGTGGATGAAGCCCCTACAATCTATATTCACAAAATACAGAATTTGATATCTACTGCAAGAAGCAATAAAGTAGCTGTAATGTTAGGACTTCAAGAATTACCACAATTGTTTGAAAACTATGGAAAGACCGTAGCCGAAACTATAATTTCAGTAACAGGAAATATAATTAGCGGAGCGGTTCGGATGAAACCAACCTTAGAATGGTTGGAAAAAATCTTTGGAAAGAAAAAACAAATTAAAAAATCCATTAGTGTTACTCGTGAGCGCACAACCACCAGTATTAACGAACAAATGGACCATCTTATACCGGCAAGCAAGATAGCCCAACTAACCACAGGTGAAGTTGTAGCACAACTTGCATTTGGTTTTAATGAAAATATCAGTAACTTGGACAACAAGAATACATATCATTGTCGCATTCTTATTGATAATGAAAAGGCTAAAAGAGAAGAGTCCGAATATCCTCCACTACCAAAATACTATGACTTGGGAACGAAGGAAGAACGGGAAAAGATTCTTTTAGATAACATGAGAAAAATACGCGACGAGGTTGATATGATAATTTACCAAAAGACCTGATGAATATAAACCGTGTAGAAGTAGGCAAACGACTATTGGCCTACAGAACCGAACTCGAAATGACACAGTCCTTCGTCTGTGAGAAAACAGATATTGTCCAAAACACCTTATCGCTCTTAGAAAGTGGACGTGGTGGTGGTTTCGATTCCTTTTTAAGATTAATACACTTTTACTCTCAAACCTTTAACGTTCACAACATTTTTGCAGAGCGATTTACGGTGTTATCTAAGAACACGAACGATACTATAGAAAATGTTTCGGCAAAAATTGCTATTAGTGAGCTTGATGAATTACAGAGTGTTATCCTTGACCGTTTTGAAGTCATAAAGGATGCCTTTAAAGAGAGTTGATTTTTTCTAGTCTCCTATATTAGGGGCATGAAGCCCATCGATGCGAAAACGTACGCTAAGGAATAATTTTTAACTTTTTATTAAGATTTCCTAAGTTTTGTAATTTCCCTTTCAAGAATTTTTCTTCAATGTCAAAAGAATAATGACCAAACATATTTATATGTTTAAATAAAGTGGAGATAAACTTTCCTAGTTCATTTAAACGACCCTTTATTTGAACTTTTCATTATCTCCCTAATCTCCTATTTTTAAAGTTTATTTTACCGTACTAATTAAATAGTCTATATTTTAGCCTTTAATTGAACTTTTCAGCTATGGTTTTCGGATACGCAAGAGTTAGTACAATGGATCAAAATTTGGACCTTCAAATTGATGCCTTTTTGAAGGAAGGGATAGATGTGAAAA
>CALFCI010000052.1 GCA_937951135.1 uncultured Aquimarina sp.
TCCCCTACCCTAAAGAATAGGGCTTGATAATTAGAGGACTTACATCTTTGGATTCGGGTAATTATCAGATTGGTCTTCTATCGTTTCATCCATACAGATAAAATCTTTTTCTACTAAAATAGCTAGTTCGTTTCCTGTTTCCTTAGCTACGGTACTACTATACCCCACTCGGTTACTGGAATACCAGTTTTGCTTGGCTTCCATAGGCATATAAACAGTAATCTGATTGCCAGAGTAATTTGCATCTAGGTCTGTGAATCCTTCTTTATTGGTGAGTGTATAGGTTAAACTACTGGTTCCAAAATCAATAGTTTCGCTGCAACTACCTTCGGCACAAAACAGCGCTACCTCAGATTTAGTTAGACGGAGTCGTATGGAATTTCCTTTAATTCTGATTTTCATAATGTGTTCGTTTTCAACCTGATTTCTAGAGATAAGCACTAACGTACTGCATATTAAATTTACACTTTAAATGTCTGGCTGAGCGCAGTCGAAGCCCGGTTTTAGTGCGTTAGGGTTCTCGACTGCGCTCGAACTGAGAATAAACAAATCAACCTATTAATTTTTAGATTAATACTATCTTTTAATCCTATGTATTCATCTAATAATTGATATTGAATGCGTGCTCAAACTAGAGATTACATATCAAATTTAATATAAAAAGGCTGTTCTAGAATGATGTATTGGCTATTGATGAATGTCCTTCCCTTTCAATTTGGTATTTTAGAGGAAAAGTTGCTGCTTTTTCATCAACCTATATAAATTCCAAAATCCTATGGCCATTTCTTCCAAAAGTGCAATTGCAACAGGTGATGGTAATTTCATAATTGATACCGTAATGGTGTCCGAACCAAAAGCAGATGAGGTTTTAGTACAGATGAAGGCCGCTGGGCTTTGTCATACAGACCATGATTCCCTCTCTTGGGGCAAACCCATAGTAATGGGTCATGAAGGCGCAGGCATTGTTAGTGCTATTGGAAAAGACGTACTACATGTAGCGGTAGGCGATGCGGTTATTCTAAATTGGGCTACCCCATGCAGAACATGCTTTCAATGCAACTTAGGGAATGAGCATATCTGCGAAAATAATTCTCCTGTAGTTGCAGGCGGCAATGGCTATACAGACGGTCATGCACATGTAGAAGGAACTCGCTATAATGGCAAACCTATTGAACGCTCTTTTAATATAGGCACCCTATCCGAATACACCCTTGTAAAAGCAGCTGCAGTAGTAAAAAACTCCTTTAAAGACATTTCTTTTGCTGCGGCAAGTATTATAAGTTGTGGGGTGATGACGGGTTATGGTTCTGTGGTCAATATTGCAAAAGTAAAAGAGGGCAGTTCTGTAGTTGTCCTTGGAACGGGAGGCGTGGGTCTTAGCGTAGTACAGGGAGCCAAAATATGTAAGGCTGATAAAATTATTGCCATTGATATTAATGAAAAACGGCTAGCGATGGCTAAGCAATTTGGTGCCACCCATACCATTCTTGCAGCTACCGCAGACAAAGGACTATTGCAAGCCGCTTTGGAAGTTAAAAAATTGACGGAAGGCCGGGGCGCGGACTATGCTTTTGAATGTACCGCCGTACCAGAATTAGGTGCTGCACCATTGGCTATGGTACGCAATGCCGGCACAGCAGTGCAGGTAAGCGGCATAGAACAGGAAATTCCTTTTGATATGAATCTTTTTGAATGGGACAAAGTGTACATTAACCCCTTATATGGCGGTTGTAGACCCGAAAAAGATTTTCCTAAAATCTTGGAACATTACGAATCGGGAGCATTACAACTCGAAGAAATGATTAGCAAAACCTATAGCTTAGAGGAGCTACCACAAGCCTTTAAAGACAGGCTCTCTGGTAAAAATGCCAAGGGCGTAATTCTTTTTTAAATGGAGAAGCAGTTTAGAACAACAGAAATTTCAGACCCCGCTTTTGAGCGTGACAATCTTAGGTTTATTACGGTAAAGAGCAAACACCTAAAAGGACGGGGAGATATCTGCGTCTTTGTGCCACCCATAAAAGACCTTAGCAATGTTCCGGTTGTTATTTTATTACATGGCGTTTATGGCAGTGCCTGGGCATGGTCGCAGAAAGGCGGCGTGCACATTACCGCATGGGAACTCATGCAAAAAGGGAAACTGGAACCTATGGTAATAGCTATGCCTTCAGACGGACTTTGGGGAGACGGCTCTGGTTATATGCCGCATCAGCAATTAGATTTTGAACAGTGGATTGTAGCTGATGTACCAGCGGCGGTACAGGAAAATATTCCTATGGTAAGCGAGCAATCTCCTTTGTTTATATCTGGATTGTCCATGGGTGGTTTTGGAGCCTTACGACTAGGACTTAAATACCCAGAAAAATTTCAAGGCATTTCTGCACATTCATCCATTACACATCTAGACCAAATGGCACTTTTTGTGGAAGAAAATCTAGCAGAACATACCCAAACAGATACAGATGAACATTCGGTTTTAGGAGTATTAAAAAACCCAATCACTACCCTATCAAAGATTCGATTTGATTGTGGCACAGAAGACCCCTTACTAGCACACAATAGAGCCCTGCATAAAGCAATGGAAGACCAGCAGATTCCACATACCTACCAAGAGTTTAGCGGCGGACATGAATGGCCCTATTGGCAAAAGCATGTGGTAGAAAGCTTGCTTTTTTTCAATAGTAAATAAAGAACATATCCAAAACCCATGTGTACCCCTAACTACTTGGGCAGTCTATAAAAAAGAGACCCAATCTTCGTTAACCCCAAAAAAATTAAATATTTTTAAGGTAACTATCCAACCAAAAATTAGCATCCTAATGAAGTCATCCAAATTCAATGGTTCCCCTTTTAATAAAATAGTTAGCCTTGGTTTCATTATCATTCTCGCCACCTTTTTTATCGTTTCCTGCAGCAGCCGTGAAAAATCTGTCTTGGTATATAGTAAAACCCTAGGTTTTAGGCATGGTGTTATCGAATCTGCTACTACTGCAATAGAAAAGCTAGGAAAAGAGAACGGCTTTACAGTCACTGCAACGGAAGACCCGAGGTATTTCGTGGAAGACTCCTTACAAAACTATGCAACTGTTATTTTTCTTAATACCACTAAAGATGTACTCAATGATGTGCAGCAGGCAGATTTTGAACGCTACATACAAGCAGGTGGAGGATTTGTAGGTATTCATGCCGCTACAGATACGGAATATGACTGGCCATGGTATACCAAATTGGTAGGCGCCATGTTTAGTGACCACCCAAGAATACAGGAAGCAGAATTACAGGTTGTAGACAGACAACATCCGTCTACGAAACACTTAGATTCTGTTTGGACACGAAGTGATGAATGGTATAATTTTAAACATATAAATCCAGATATAAACGTCCTTATAAAAATCAATGAAGCAAGTTATGAAGGTGGTAACAACGGAGAAAATCACCCTATTTCATGGTATCATGCCTATGACGGCGGCAGGGCTTTTTATACCGAAATGGGACATACCATAGAAACCTTTGAAGACGTCACTTTTTTGACTCATCTGCTTGGCGGAATTACTTATGCTATGGGAACAGGCAGTCTAAATTATGACTTAGCCACAACAGACCGTGTTCCACCAGAAGATCGCTTTGTAAAGAAAATTCTAGATTTCAATTTAAACGAACCTATGGAGTTAGAAGAGCTTCCTGGAAAAGGAATTCTCTTTGTAGAGCGCAGGGGTGCTTTAAAACTATATAATTTCGAAACCGAAACAACCGAAGTCATAGCCCAATTAGAGTTGTTTTATGGGAACGAAGACGGACTCTTAGGTTTGGCCGTAGATCCTAATTACAAAGAGAACAATTGGATTTACCTCTTCTACTCCAAAGCAGGCGATACCTCACAGCAACATGTGTCTAGGTTTGATTTGGTAGACAATACACTCCTTTTAGATTCCGAAAAAATTCTATTGGTAATTCCTACAGATAGGCACTGTTGCCATAGTGGAGGTGCGTTGGAGTTTGGCCCTAAAGGCAACTTATTTATTGCGGTGGGAGATAACACCAATCCGTTTGAATCCTCTGGTTTTGCGCCAACAGATGAGCGTGAAGGCAGAAAAGCTTGGGATGCCCAACGGTCAGCAGCAAATACAAATGACCTACGTGGTAACATATTACGAATTACACCTAAAGCAGATGGCAGCTATGCCATTCCAGAAGGCAATCTATTCCCTGTGGGAACGGCAAAAACAAGACCTGAAATTTATGTGATGGGGAACCGGAATCCGTTTAGGCATTCCATAGATAGTAAAACGGGATACTTATATTGGGGAGATGTTGGTCCAGATGCAGGAACAGCAGACCCAGACCGTGGTCCAAGTGGTATGGGCGAGTGGGACCAGGCAAGAACTGCAGGCTTCTGGGGCTGGCCATACACCCGTGGTTATAACGAAGCCTACAACGATTTTGATTTTACCAACAATACCTCAGGGCCAAAATTTAACCCAGAGAAACTCATCAATGATTCTCCTAACAACACGGGAATTCAAAACCTACCCCCAGTTCAAAAATCTATGATTCCGCAGACCTATTACCGGTCAGAAGAATTTCCTTGGTTAGGCGATGGCGGTATCAACCCTATGGCGGGCCCGGTGTATAGAGCTGCAGATCATCCAAATGCTGAAATTGCCTTTCCTACTTATTTTGAAGGGAAACTATTTGTCTATGAATGGATGCGCGACTGGGTGTATGTTGTGAGTATGGATGAAAACGGCGATTATGTAAAGGCCGATGCTTTTATGCCCAATACAGAATTCTCACATCCTATGGATATGGCGTTTGCCTCAGACGGGAAACTCTATGTATTGGAATATGGTCAAAAATGGAACTCACAAAACTTAGATGCACGTTTAAGTAGTATTTCCTATGTGCCGGGTAACCGTAAGCCCGTGGCTAAAATAGGCCAAGACAAAACCGTAGGTGCCAAACCCCTAACCGTAAAATTTATGGGGAACGAATCTTTGGATTATGATAATGATGCGTTGAATTACGAGTGGTTCTTTACAGAAAAAACGGTCCAATCTACAGAAGAAAATCCTGAGTTTGTTTTTGAAGAAGACGGTATCTATGATGTGCGGCTACAGGTTTCAGATTCAGAAGGGAACACGACTACAAGCAATACCAAAATAATGGTAGGTAATGACGCCCCTACCCTAAGCATTGCCATCACAGAAAATGATTCTATCTATTGGGACGGGAAAAGGATGGAGTATAAAATAACGGTCAACGATGCACAAGATGGTACTACCGCAGACCAAACCATTGACCCTGCCGATGTAAAAGTTACGTTTGATTATATAGCTGAAGGAAAAGATATGGTAAAAGCCACCATTGGCCACCAACGCAACATTATCCCAGAAGGAAAACAGCTTATAGATAATACAGACTGTAGGGCCTGCCACGCCATAGGCGAAAAGGTAAACGGACCTAGCTATATAGAAATTGCTGAAAGATATGGGAAAACAGATACCGGTTACCTAGTCTCTAAAATCATAAAAGGAGGCAGTGGCGTTTGGGGAGAAGGTGCCATGTCTGCACACCCGCAATTAAATGTAGCCGACGTAACTAAAATAGTAGAGTACATCCTCACCTTAAAACCCAATACCGCCGTTTCAGAAAAGTCCTTGCCGCTAGAAGGAACATTGACCTTTGGCCAACATGATAAATTAAAAGGCGAAGGCACCTATGTGCTCATGGCCTCCTATAGAGATAAAGGCAATGCCAACCAACCGGCATCTGAGCTTACTACGCAAGGGCAGTTTATATTCCGTAGCCAAAAAATAGAGGCTGAAAACGCCAATCAAATTAAGGAGGGCATAAACACTTGGGGTACCAATGGCGCAACGATTGTGGGCGGACTAGTTCACAATTCCTTTTTACGATTTGATAACATCAACCTAAAAAACCTAAGTCATTTAAAGTTCACTGCGTTCTATGCAGGCGACTATGATTACAAAGGCGTTTTAGAAATACGACAAGGAGCGGTAGACGGGCCTATTATAGGAACTCAAGTGGTAGGGCATTATGGTACCCAAACAACAAAACACTATCAAATACCGGTACAACCCACGGTAGCGAACAGCAATTTATATTTGGTATTTACCTACCCTGAAGACGAATTACGGTACATTGGTCATGCAGATTGGATTTCGTTTACTTACAATCGCTAAAACGCGATTTACAAGTACCTTTTAAAACTCGGTAAAACCACCTATGATTACCAACACAACGAGACGCTTTTGGTATGCCCTGCTTATGTCCTTTGCTTTTATAGATAAGAATAAGAGCATGCGTAAGTGGTTTTGGGTACCGCTTGCGCTGATAGGTATAGGTTTTTTATTGCCTCAAGATATGGTCATTCCTGTAAAAGAGGCCACTACACAAAGTTGGAATATAAACTCCTTTTGGGCCTACCCATGGGGTAGTTCTATTACACATAAGGGCATAGATATTTTTGCAGACAAAGGAACCGATGTTATTGCGAGTACCCACGGTATCGTCGTCTATACCTACGAAGGTGGCAAAGGCGGAAAATCTGTGATGGTACTTGGACCCAAATGGCGCTTTCATTACTACGCGCACTTAGATGAGATACAAACCTTTG
>CALFCI010000053.1 GCA_937951135.1 uncultured Aquimarina sp.
CCATTTCCACTAGCTTATGAATTACAGTTGACTCCTTTTGTGTTGCGAAAAAGTTATTATGTAAGTGCATTAGTAGACTGCGATCTTACGTATAGAGAATTAACTACTGATTTTGCGATACCGGATCATGAAGCGATATTAAGGGCATTTACTCGATTTACGAATGAATTACATGAGAAAGGAGTGCATTTTTTAGATCATTCTCCGGGCAATACTTTGATCGAAAGAGTTGAGAATGGTTATAAATTTTATTTAGTAGATTTAAATAGAATGCAATTCGGAACCATGGATTTTGAAACACGAATGCAAAATTTTTCGAAATTAACTATTCACGAGTCAATGGTCAAGGTAATGAGTAATGAGTATGCAAAATGTACAGGGGAGGATGAATCGTTAATATTTAACCGAATGTGGCAATACACTCAAGAGTTTCAAGGAAGGTATTACCGAAAACGACGATTGAAACGTAAGATTTTCTTCTGGAACAAGAAATATCGGGATTAGGGAATCAGGTTTCAAAGTTTCAAAGTTTCAAAAAAAAACACGAAGTGTTTTTTTTGAAAACCATCAACCATCAACCATCAACCATCAACCATCAACCATCAACCATCAACCATCAACCATTTTTAAGAATCAACTCTCTAAGTTTAATATATTTCAAAAAAGTAATATTTGCAGTTTGGGCACAAATGATAAATCCATTTAATCCATCTAAAAAACCTAATCTAAGAATATAAGCTTTAAAAAATGCCCACGTAGGGTTGAATAGAATTTTCCAAATAGGCGCTTTTTTTCCTAAATCATAATACGCTTGTGCAGAAATTGATGAAAATTTTTCAATTTGTAAGTTATGAGCAGAATAAGATGGATAATTCCAATGTAGTATATCTCCTTTTAGTTTTCCGATATTAGCTGGATTTGAGACCGTATATGAATCATGTGGATTAATACCTTTCCATTCCCCTTTTCCTTTAATAAAGGCTCTTATTTTTTTATCAGGATACCAGTCAGAGTGCTTTATCCATTGTCCGCAATAATTATTAAATCTATTGGTGTAATAGCCATCATAAACCCAATTCGATTTTAGATGAATTAAAGACTGTTGTAGTTCTGGTGATAGTGCTTCATCTCCATCAAGAGATATAATATAATCATAAGAAGCTTGATCCGCTGCAAAATTCTTTTGTTCTTTATATCCAAGAAATTTTTGTTCTATAAATCTGACATTATACTTCAAACAAATTTGTTTTGTATTGTCTGTAGAAAAAGAATCTATGACAACAATTTCATCAACCACTCCTTGAAGGGACTTTAAACATTGTTCTATTTTTCTTTCTTCATTAAAAGTGATAATTACTCCAGATAAATTGATCATGATATGTTTTTTTATTTGTGATAACTGTTGTAATAGTGTTTTCTAATTACCTTATGCCTGAGTTACCGTTACTAGGTTTAAGATTCTCATTAAAATTATTGAGATATAATTTTAATTTATGAGTTATGAGTTCAGGAGAGAACTCCCTATAAAGCGCTATAGACTGCTTTTTCATTTCAGAAGGCAATTTTTGCCCATATAATTCAGGTTTTATATCGATGAGATGGATTGAATCATGTAAGATGCCATCCTCAAACATATTCCAATCTTCTTTAATGATCCAAGGTGAGAAAATAGTGAAGGTTGGTTTCTGTAGTGCTTTCGCCATATTTACAGCACCTCCTTCGTTTCCTATTAGCCCATCACAATGATAAAGAATACCGATAAATTGTCGTAAGCTTTTTCCAAACACCGTAAAATGTATTTTTTCTTGTGTTTTTTTGGTCGTGAGTTGATATACCTTCTTTGCGTCTTTTTCTTGATTTGGAATATAATTGAATAAGATATTGGCATCGGTTGTGGCTACAATTTCATCAATGACAGCTGCCATCTGTGAAAAAGGAAGTGTTTTGTTTGGACTGCTTCCCAAAACACTAATCATAAATAATGGCGATTCATTAGAAACTCCATGCTGGGTTAAAAATGTTTTCGCTTCTTGCTGTTCCTGATCGGTTAAGAAAATTTTAGGGCTTAGGATATGATTTGCGATTTCCTTTTCGGGAAGCACTAACCTCAGTCTATTTTCAATGGCGATACTGGCATTTGTGATAGGGGCTACCTGTCTATGAATACTTGTTGTATAGATCCATTGCGTGTACCATTTGTAATATGATATTTTTTTAGGAGCTTTAGAAAATGCAGTAATGAGGTTGCTTTCTAATTTCCCATAAGCATCAATTACAAGATCGTATTTTGAAGCTCTGATTGACATTAAAAACTGAAAAAATAATTTTTTATTTTTTCGATATTCATTTTTGAACTCGATGATGTGATCAAAAAAAGGATTCTGCTCAATTACGGGTGTAGTATTCGAGTTTACTAAATATGCTATTTTAGCATTAGGGTATTGCATTCGTAATGTTTCACAAATGATAGTACTTGTGAGCACATCGCCAATCATTTTTTGCTGTATGACTAAGATTTTCATTGGTTTATGAAGCAATGTTAAGGAGTCTATGATATCGAGAAGATCAATACATAGCGGGATATTAAATAACGGTATGCTTGATACATGACAAGCATACCGTATATAGTATAATTATACCGCTACATTATGTTCGCGTAGGGCATCATTAAGAGAAGTCTTTTTATTGGTGCTTTCTTTTCGTTTACCAATAATTAAAGCACAAGGAACATTATAGGTTCCAGCAGGAAATTCCTTAGCATAACTTCCTGGAATGACTACAGATCTAGCAGGAACTAATCCTTTGCGTTCGATTGGAGTCTCACCAGTAACGTCAATAATTTTTGTAGATGCTGTAAGTACTACATTAGCACCTAATACCGCTTCAGTTTCTACACGTACTCCCTCAACCACAATGGATCGAGAACCTAAAAAGGCATTATCTTCAATAATTACAGGAGCTGCTTGTAAGGGTTCTAATACTCCACCAATACCAACACCACCACTAAGGTGTACATTTTTACCAATTTGAGCACAACTTCCTACAGTTGCCCATGTATCTACCATGGTACCTTTATCAACATACGCACCGATATTTACATAACTAGGCATTAAAATGGTACCTGGAGAGATGTATGCTCCATGGCGAGCAACAGCATTAGGAACTACACGAATTCCTTTAGCTTCATATCCTCTTTTTAATGGAATTTTATCGTGATATTCAAAAATACCAGCTTCTAGTGTTTCCATTTTTTGTATTGGGAAGTATAAAACGACTCCTTTTTTTACCCATTCGTTAACTTGCCATTGGTCTCCGACAGGTTGTGCAACACGAAGCTCTCCTGCATCTAGAAGGTCAATAACTTCTCTAATGGCGTCTTGTGTTTTTGTTTCTTTTAATAAGTCTCGGTTGTCCCAAGCATTTTCTATAATTTCTTGTAATTGATTCATTGTGTAGAATTTTCACAAATATAATAGCTTCCACTTAATAATTGCATTATTTTTTTGATTAGTCTAAAGATCCTTTAGTCGGGTAATCGTAATGAAAACGTATAGCGGCAGGATTATATTAACTTATGTGGATAGTATGGTCTTAACGCCCATGTTTTTAGAAGTAAAAATTAAGAAGTTTTTCTTTTGTTTATAGTGCTTGTTCTTTACTCTCGGGGTATGAACTTATGTTGGTGTAGTACTTCAATAGTATTAAAAAAAAAGAAACGGTACCATAAAATGATACCGTTTCAACAATTTTATTTTAGGGCGTTAAAATAAAATATTACTCATCTTCATTATAATTAGCGAATTGTTTCATAGCGCTTTTCGTTAATTCTTTTGCTCTATTTACATAGAAGTTTTTCGTTTCATTTAAAGATTCGTTCTCTAAATCATTTTTACTTCTAAGGTAATCGTTTTGTAACTCTACCTCAGATTCATCTTTATTAAATACTACATTAAATTGAAGTAATGCACTTTCTAAATTTTGTAACGCTAATTCAGCTTTAGATTTGATAGTACGTTGTTCCTCTAGCTCTCTTGATCTTTCTGCTTCAAATTCCTTTTGTTTTTTCTCTTGTAATGCAATTTGCTGATTTAGTTTTACTTGTTGTGCTTCTAGTTGTTTTTGTTTTTCTTCTAATGCTAATTGTTGCTTATTGATTTCTTCAGCAGCATTAGCTATGGCTTCATTTTCATATTGCATTTCATCGGTTGAAGCTAATGCACCACCATTACCATTATTTGCTTCACATTCCGTAATCAATGAAAGAATCTGTTCTCCATTCTCTTTCGCACGTTTTACATAAAATCGACTGCGTTCGAAAGTGTCTTCATCTAAAGCACTTTGTAAATCATCTATAGCTTCATATGCTTTCTCATTTGCAGTAGTACAACCACAAAGTTTCGAAAGACTTTCTACTTTTTCAAAAGCTACTATAGCCTTATCGGCATATTCTTGAGTATGGAAAACATTATTTGCTGCATGTGCTTTTTTACTATGTGAATATGCATAGCTAGCAGCGGTTAGCGCATCCTCATAAACATCTTGAGCGTTTATACTAAATACAAAACATAATAGGAATAATATAGATAAGTGCTTTTTCATTATGTGGGGCTTTAAATGATATAGCAATGATACAATATTTTTTCAATAACCTCCAAGAAAAAACGTTATTAATCGATGAAATACGCACTTTAGCTATGTTTTTGTGGTTTTAGCATATTTTTAATGAATTATAGCTGTCAATTGAACGTGTTGTTTTTACATGGAATTTTAATGTAAAATGAAAGGTTTTAATTGTGGTAAACTATGAGATCATAGACGCAATAGTACGGTTTGAGATGTAATGGTATGGTTGGCATTGATAGCTATACTAAGCATACTTTTCTGCTGCTTACATTTTGTTTAATAAGACAAAAAAAAACTTCTTTTGCTTTTAAAAATTGTATACTGTAAGCTAATTGTGTATCTTTCGTCTAACATCACTTATGAAAAAGCTTCTTATACCTTCAATTCATTCTACTTTAGATAAAGCAATAGCGTTATTAGATGTTTTAGATCAGGATACGTATTGTGATGCTTCTGTAGGCCCTTATCATTCGAGTATAGGATCTCACATTAGACATATCTTGGATTTTTTTGATTGTATTTTTACGGGTTTAGAGACGAATTCTATAGACCTTACAAAGCGGAAGCGAGATGAATTGGTATCCACCAATATTGTACTTGCAAAACAGCACATTCAAAGAGTACAAGAAACCCTATCCACATACGAAACGATAGTTACGGATTATTTATTATCTGTTACAGATGATATGGGGCAAGGTAAAATTACAGTCACGTATACTTTAGAAAGTATTTTATCACATGCGAATAATCATGCCGTACATCATTATGCAGTGATTGGCTATATTTTAGATCGATTATTGGTAACTATTGAAATTCCGGGATTTGGGTATAATCCTACTACACCAGTACCAAAAGAGGTTGAGGCATAATTTGTTATTTTAAAATTAGCAATGCTTAAGTAAACTAGAGCTTCTTAATTTTTTCGTTTTTTTCCAAAAATAGCTTCCATAATTGTGCTTAGTCCCTTAAATGCCATGTATATGGCAAACCCAGCACACAAAAAACCAAGAATTACAATAGGAATGTATAATGGATGTTCTTGATTCTTGAATGCAGAATGCAAAATAATGGGGCCAATAAACATAAATAATATGGCAATACCCATACGTTGTATTCCTTTTCCTAAAATATTTTTGTCGGTGCGTTTAGGCTTTTCCATAATTTGTAATTGCGTTACGAACACTGCCATGTGTTTTTAATAGTTTAACTGCTTGATCTTTATCAATTTGTAGTGCTTCCATAATCATTCGAGCTCCTCGATCTACAAGTTTATGATTACTTAATTGCATGTCTACCATTTTGTTTCCTTTTACCTTACCTAACTGAATCATGGTGGTCGTAGAAATCATATTTAAGACTAATTTTTGAGCTGTTCCAGCTTTCATTCGAGAGCTACCCGTTACAAACTCGGGTCCGACAGTTACTACTATTGGAAATTTAGCTGTTTTGGCTAGAGGACTTCCATCATTGCATGTGATGCACCCTGTGGAAATAGCATTGGCGTTACATTGTTCTAAGGCACTAATTACATAGGGTGTTGTGCCAGATGCTGCAATACCAATGACAACATCTTTTGATGAAACTTTATATTCGATAAGGTCTTTCCACCCTTGTTCAGTACTATCTTCAGCAAATTCTACAGCGTTTCGTATCGCAGTATCTCCTCCAGCAATTAATCCTAATATCATATCATCTGGAACTCCAAAAGTAGGAGGGCATTCGCTTGCATCTAGAATACCAAGCCGTCCACTTGTACCAGCACCAATATAGAAAAGTCTTCCTCCAGATTTTAGCTGTGTTACAGCGATATTTACTAAAGCTTCGATTTGAGGAATCACTTTGGCTACAGCATTAGGTACCGTTTTATCTTCAGTATTAATATTAGTAAGAAGTTCATGAACGCTCTTATGTTCTAGATCTTCATAATTAGAACTTTGTTCTGTGGTTTTTATAAATGTCATAAGTGTAAAAATATTACGTTTAGTGATGAAATGCAATATTTTGCGTTTTTTCTATCGTTGAGACGCAATATTCTTCGTTTTTGTTGAGACGCAAAATATTGCGTCTCTATTGTATTGTAACCTCAAAACTATTGGCTTCGGAAATAGAAAAATATCCTAGAGGGTAATTTTCAGGATTTGTATTGTTTTGTACATTACCGCGTAATACCGATGGAGGCGAGCTAAAAGGGTCTCCACCTTCCGATTCGCTTTGTTCTAACAGTAAGGTGCTATACTTATAAAATTGTTCGTCTATTCCATAGATCTTTATAGTAAGATCTTTGTTTGTGATGTTATTTTCATAGAAAAAAGAAAACGAAAATGTTTTTCCTTGATAGAATCGATCTTCGCTAGCTAAATAGAGATCAAAGTCAAAATCAAAAAGATAAAAATCATCTCTGCTACCATCATCAGTAAAAGACACAATAACCTCGGTTTCATCCCCCTCAAATAACACACGATCTCCTTGTACTATAGTATCAATAGGCACTGTTGGGATAAGTTGTGTGATTGCTCTATAGGTTTCAGTATTATATAGAATGGTAAGTTCATAGTTTGTATCAAATTCGGGATCGAAAAAATCTATCGGACTATAAAATCCAGGTTCTGCAAACTCTTCAAAATCAATAATGGTGTTGTTTTTTGTATTTCGAATAGTAACTATAGCATCTCGAACAGGAGTAACGTCTTTATCAAAAAAGGGCGCTGATACTGTTAACCGGACACCGCCATTGACTTCTTTGGTCATAGATGCTTCGTTTATAAAAACTTCAAATGAAGCATCTACGACCAATCGAGAAGGCCCATTAGGTACAGTAACATCGATAGGGTCTTCACAACCTGCACTTATACTTAGTAGTAGCACAATTGCTATATTTTTGATTTTGAGTAGTGTATTCCTCATGGTATAAGATTATTGTAATGAGTATGCTGCATATTTCGTCTAGCGCATATCATATTAAAATTTAAAATTATAAGTGATTGCAGGAACAATACCAAAAATAGATGTTTTTATGGCTTCATTAGTTCCTGATTCCGTGTTTTCACCAAAGGTTATCGATGCCGCATTTTTGCGATTATATAGATTATAGATACTGAATACCCATTCTCCTTGCCATTTTCGATTCTTATTTTTCCTTGGTGTTAAGGTCGCTGAAATATCTAAACGGTGATAGGCAGGTAAACGTTGGTTATTTCGAGAACCATCGAATACAGGAACTACTAGATTTCTAAATTCGAATTGTCCTACTGGGTAATTTGTAGGTTGCCCCGTTTGGAACAAGAAATTGGTGTTAAATCTCCATTTATCGTTAGCTTCATAACTTCCATTAAAAGAAATGTCATGCGTTTTGTCGTAAGAAGTATTATACCATTCTCCATTATTAATGCCTGTTTCTATTGCAGATCTTCCTGGCGTACGCTGTTCTGATTTGGAAAGTGTATAGGCCAACCATCCCTTGAATTTTCCTGTGTTTTTTTTGAATAAAATTTCTAAACCATAAGCACGAGCTTCTCCATTAAGAATATCCTGTTCGATAGCATTGTTAGCGATGAGGTCTGCATTGTCGATATAATCGATACGATTTTGAATTTCTTTATAATAAATTTCAGTTTCTAGGCTATACTGTTCCTCCTTAAAACGTTTAAAATACCCTATAGCATATTGATCTAATAATTGTGGTTTGATGTATTTTCCACTAGGGGTCCAAACGTCTAAAGGAGTAGGGGAGTTGGTATTGGAGAGTAGGTGTAAGTATTGGGTAATTCGGTTATAGCTTGCCTTTATAGAAGTGTTATCTGTAAACGCATAGGCAAGAGAGGCGCGAGGCTCTATGTTAGTGAAATTTTTAATTTGATTTCCACGACTAAAATTTTCGGTACCGGTTGCAGGGGCAGACTCATAGATTTGTATGGCTTCATTAAATAGAATAGGATTGTCGTTTTGATAGGTATTAAGTTCATCTTGACCTAATCGTGTAAAATTACTAAGTCGAGCACCATATTGTAGGGAAAGGTGATCTGTAATTTGATGTTCAATATCGATATAGGCACCAAATTCATTGGCATACTTGTCAATAAGTTTTTCTCTAATAATTCCAGAATTGCTGTCATCAGGTTCGATTTCTCCAGGATTAAATTTATAATAAATGTTATTTAAACCATATCGCAATTGAAAATTATTATTGATATAATGTTTAATATCATATTTAAGGTTGAAATTACGAATTCCAGAATTCCAATTAAAGCCAACAAAATCTAGCTCTAAACCATAGAAGTAGTCGGAATAAATAATAGAAAGATTTGAGAATACTTTATTTGAGAATAAATGATTCCACCTTAGGTTCAGTACCGTATTCCCATATACATTTGTAAACGCATCACCAAGTGAAAACAGATCTCGTCCAAAATATCCAGAGAGGTATAGATTGTTAGTGTCGTTAATTTTATAATTGATTTTTGTATTTAAATCATAAAAATAAGCACGATTGTCATTATCAAATAATGGTAAGAATAAATGAGCATACGAGGCCCTTCCTCCAAATAAAAAGGCAGCTTTTTCTTTTACAATAGGCCCTTGTGCTAATAGTCTACTCGAGACTAGTCCTAAACCACCACTTATTTTATATTTTTTGCTGTTTCCTTCTTTTTGATAGATATCTAATACGGAAGATACACGGCCTCCATATCGAGCAGGAATGCCTCCTTTATAGAGTTTAATATCTTTAATAGCATCAGGGTTGAATACAGAAAAGAATCCAAAAAGATGTGAAGAATTAAAGATGGTGGCTTCATCAAGAAGAATTAGATTTTGATCTGCTGCGCCTCCGCGAACATTAAATCCAGAAGCTCCTTCTCCGCCACTAGTAACCCCGGGCAATAGCAGTATTGATTTGATAACATCAGCTTCTCCAAGTACTACAGGTATTTGTTTAATGGTATTTGCAGAAAGTGCATTGACACTCATTTGAGGTTTTCGGATATTGAGTTTTTCAATATTTTTTTTGATGAGTACTTCTTCAAGAGTTTCCGAGGCTTCCCCTAATTGAATATTGAGCCTGATGTCTTTATTCAATACAATTTCTTCTACATGATCCTCAAACCCTAAATGACTGGCATATACTGTATAGGTGTTTTTGGGCAATGTAATCGAATAGAAGCCATATTCATTGGTAATTACACCTTTATTTATTTCAGGAAATACAAGAGAAACACCTATTAGGGTTTCATTACTAGAACGTTCAGAAACGGTACCACTTAGCGTTACTTTTTCTTGTCCAAAAGCTTTTTGTTGTATCAGTATGACACATACTGTTAGGAGTACAACGTAGCGAGATAGCCTCATTAGAATATAATTTGTGTTATAATAATCAAAGCTAAACACTATTTTGATAGTAAGCTCTTTTTTAGCGTTAAAATCAAGGTGATTTTTGAAGGTGCTTATTTTAAAATATATTTGATAGTCAAAATTAAGCTATTTTGTTTTGGTAAAAGAACTAATCTCGAAATCCCTGGGCAAGATGAGTAATCGGAAGCTTCTCAAAAGTTACCGTTTTTATTTCATACAGTGTAATCACAAAAATAGAATAGTATCCGTACAAGTGCTAAATCTATGTTAAATTATAAAATACAAGTATAAAATTAATATCAATCGACTATATTTAATTAGTATAATATACCGCTAAAGAGTGAATTGATTTTAGAATATGTCTAAGTGTATATAAATAAAACAACTTAGTACATGACAAAAATCAGCAAGCATTTGAAAAATAGTAATTAAATAACTTTTTACAAGTATATAATAGTTTGTAATGTTTTAACCCCCGTGTGTCGGGGCAAGAGACAATCCCGAATCGGGAAAGACTAAAAAAATAGTGCGCATTTATTTATTTCACAGGCATACATCTCTCCTGTTAAAAACCAAAGTGTTATTATTTTTTGTCATGTACTTAGATAAAACAATTAAGATGAACATTAGAAATTTAATACTTTTATTATTAGTGTTTACTGTATTTTCTTGTATAAATGATACCTCTGATAATGAAGAAGGTGTTAAAGAAAGTATTGAAGAAGAGGAGAAAGAAGACATCGTTGATCAAGATGTAGATGTGCCTAATGATTATGAAGTTATTGCGAGCAGCACTTCGTACGACGATGTTCTTACTGCTGTTAATTCTGCTTCTGTAGGGGAAACCGTTTTTATACCGCCTGGTACTAGTGATTGGGGGGTAAACACATTAACAGTTCCTGGAGGTATAAGCATAATAGGGGCAGGAAGTGAAAATACGATTATTAAAAGAACGCTATCCACTTCAAAGTACCTTATTCAATTTGATGGGTCTAATGGTTTAGCTAACGAATTACAGGGTATAGCATTTGAAGGTCATTATAATAATGATGCTGTGTATGGTAACGGAGTTGCCTTTACTAAGGGGTGTATTGATTTTAAAGTATCAAATTGTAAATTTTCTGGTTTCGTTAATGCTGCGTTAACTATTGGTTATAGCAATGTTCAAAGAGGTGTCATATATTCGAATGAATTTATTAATAATTACGATGAAGCAATTAAGAACCTTGGGTATGCTGTTGTGGTATATGGTGATGATGTATGGTTAACATTAGAATTGGGGACAGAAAATGCAGTATTTGTAGAGGATAATATATTCTCAGGAAATCGACATCATATTGCTTCGAACAATTCTTCAAGGTATGTTTTTAGGTATAACAGTGTAGAGCATACTGATTTAGTCAAGAATTACGCTATGACGGATGTTCATGGAAGATCATCTTCACCAATGGGTTCTCGCAGTTATGAGATTTATAACAATAATTATACTACAACTGTTAGTCAGACAAGGACAGCAATAGGGATTAGGGGTGGAGATGGAGTTATTTTTAACAATACTTGTTCTAAAGACATATACCGTACAATTGAATTATGGACAGAGGGATTTAGTTGTGGTGCATATCCTGGTATAAATCAAATACGATCACTGTATATATGGAGAAATGATAGTCATGATGAACATGGGATGACAGTGAATGGTATAGCAAATCAGTGCGAGGTATCTATTAAAAAAGATAGAGATTATTTTTTAATGGAAAAGCCTGGGTATACGCCATATACATATCCTCATCCATTGCGCAGTATAAAATAATTAACTTAAAGCTGTAAGTAAGTTTGCTTTTTCAAGTTAAACACCTTTGATACGGCATTATAGCTGTAAATTATACGTTAGCCTTGTTGATTATGATTTTGTGACTTGATGTCACGAAATCGTAAATGTCTTGTGAATACCATTGGTTAACATGGTGCAAAAAAAGAATAGTACCCTACCTAAATGTAAACAGTCTATACCGTTAAGATATAGACTGTTTATATTATGAATTTTTAAAAGTTATTATCCAATGATAGCATTTAAAGTAGCACTAGGACGCATTGCTTTCGTTACTTCTGCTTCATTTGGTAAGTAGTACCCACCGATGTCTACAAGGTTTCCCTGTGCATCATTTAACTCTTGTATGATCTTACTTTCATTATCACT
This sequence comes from uncultured Aquimarina sp., assembly GCA_937951135.1. GTDB lineage: Bacteria > Bacteroidota > Bacteroidia > Flavobacteriales > Flavobacteriaceae > Aquimarina. The sequence goes on from CALFCI010000053.1 coordinate 12,167, forward strand.
TAATGCAGTTGCGATTGGAGCAAATTCAGCTTTTAACGCTGTATCTTTCGATTGTGAAGCTAACGCTTCTGCCCAGTATAGCGCAAGATAAAAATGACTTCCTCTGTTATCTAGCTCATTCACTTTTCTAGATGGAGATTTTTTATGGTCTAAAAATTTGATTGTAGCTTGATCTAATGCTTCAGCAATTAGTAATGCTTTAGGATTGTTGTTTACTTCTCCTAAATGCTCTAATGATACTGCTAATGCTAAGAACTCGCCTAGAGAATCCCATCTTAAATGGCCTTCTTTAGTAAACTGTTGTACATGCTTTGGTGCAGATCCACCAGCACCAGTTTCGAATAAACCACCGCCATTCATTAATGGAACAATAGATAACATTTTAGCACTTGTGCCTAATTCTAAGATAGGAAAGAGGTCAGTATTGTAATCTCGTAATACGTTTCCAGTTACTGATATGGTGTCTTTTCCATCTTTAATACGTTCTAAAGAGAAACGTGTAGCTTCTACAGGAGATAAGATTTGAATGTCTAATCCACTAGTGTCATGATTTGGTAAGTAGGTATTTACTTTTTTGATCAATTCAGCATCATGCGCTCTGGTTTTGTCTAACCAGAAAATTGTTGGGCTTCCTGTAGCTCTTGCACGGCTTACGGCTAGTTTAATCCAATCCTGAATAGGTGCATCTTTTACTTGACACATACGCCAGATATCACCTTTTTCTACAGTGTGTTCTAATATTGTTTTTCCAGCAGCATCGATAATACTTACCGTACCGTTACCTTGGATTTCAAATGTTTTATCATGAGAACCATATTCTTCAGCTTTTTGAGCCATAAGACCTACATTCGGTACCGTTCCCATTGTAGTTGGATCAAAAGCACCATGTTTTTTGCAAAAATCAATAGTTTCTTGGTAGATTCCAGCATAACTACTATCTGGAATTACAGCTTTAGTATCTTCTGATTTTCCATCAGCATTCCACATCTGTCCAGAATTACGGATCATGGCAGGCATAGAAGCATCAATAATAATATCACTAGGTACGTGAAGGTTCGTGATTCCATTATCAGAGTTTACCATGGCTAATTTTGGACCATTAGCGTAACATGCTTGGATATCATTTTCTATAACAGTACGTTGTGCTTCCGGAAGTTGTTTGATTTTACTTATTAAATCACCAAATCCATTATTAATTTCTACACCAATCTCTTCTAATACTGCAGCATGCTTTTCAAATACATCTTTGAAGAATACGTGTACTGCGTGTCCAAAGATGATAGGGTCAGAAACCTTCATCATGGTTGCTTTCATGTGTAAAGAGAATAATACATCTTTCTCTTTGGCATCTTCAATTTGTTCTCCAATAAAAGTTAGTAATGCTTTTTTGCTCATTACAGTAGCATCAATTACTTCTCCTGAGATAAGAGGAGTACTTTCTTTAAGTACTGTAACATTTCCTTTAGCATCTTTAAATTGAATACTAACATCAGTAGCTTCTTCTATAGTAATCGACTTTTCATTAGCTCTAAAATCACCACTAGTCATAGTAGATACATGAGACTTAGAATTCGGATTCCAAGCACCCATACTATGTGGATTCTTTTTAGCGTATTGTTTTACGGGTTTCGGAGCTCTACGATCAGAGTTTCCTTCTCTTAGTACAGGATTAACAGCACTACCCTTAATTTTACTATATCGAGCTTTGATTTCCTTTTCTTCAGCATTCTTTGGCTCTTCTGTGTAATCAGGAATAGCGTATCCTAACGCCTGTAACTCTTCGATAACCGCGACTAGTTGTGGAATAGAGGCGCTAATATTAGGTAACTTTATAATATTTGCTTCAGGTTGCTTTGCTAATGCGCCTAGTTCAGATAGTGCATCAGCTTGCTGTTGTGTTTCTGTTAGATATTCAGGAAAAACAGCAAGTACTCTTGCGGCTAGTGAAATGTCTTTAGTTTCTATAATCACATTAGCTGCCTTTGTAAACTTTTGAACGATAGGTAAAAAAGAATAGGTTGCTAACGCAGGAGCTTCGTCTGTTTTTGTATAGATAATTTTGGAGGTTTCAGTTGCCATATTTTTTT
>CALFCI010000054.1 GCA_937951135.1 uncultured Aquimarina sp.
ATACACGTGTAGTTGGTTGTATTTGACTACAAATAACGGGAAATTATCTTAAATATTTCTGCGGTAAAACCACATATTTTTTTCAATACAAATAAAAACATTTTGAAACATTTTGAAATGTACAAATGTGATTTGTAAAAAAAAAGCATACCCGGTGATTTTATGCAAACTTTAACATCTTTGATGGTATTGTAATCCTATTTTATTGAGAAACACTAGTTCTAAACGATTTATCGAATTGATATAGTGCTTTTTTAAATGATTAAAGACTATCTAGGCTAAGCTTCTTCTATAATCTATGTACCTCTAATAGCTTCTACACTACTTATCACCACTACTTCTTTTAAATTTCCTCGTACCGAAGTACGAAAAAAGAGGTTGTAAACCCTTGCATCTTACTAGAATTTTGTCATGGCTGATTTAGAGATCACCACTTTATGAATTTTAAAAAATCAAAGCAATGACAAATTACGATTATAAAAGGATTGGCTGTTTAGTACTCGCCGGAATGATGGTTGGCGCAGTGGGGTATCACTTTTATCAAAAACACCAAGATGATACCGACAAAAAAGCCTTATCCGGCAAAACTGCATAAGCGTATTTAAAGATACCCTTATCCCTTTATCCCCTTTATCAAACAATTTTACAACCTACTATTCACTTAAAAGATTACTTAACTATGGATTATAATGAAGAATTAATGCGGTATCAAGAAGATGCCGAAGATAGATACAATGATTTCGATATGGAGTACGAAGACGAACACGGTTTTGAAGGAAATGAAGATGCCTACGACGATTATGAAGATGATGACGGCTATGAAGCAGAGTCTTATGATGATTATCGTAGTACTTCAATCGGAAAAATCGATCCCAATGATAGAACCTTAACAGTAAGTATCGAAAATACTACCGATACTGATGCTCGGGCAATCATCTTTGGAGGAAATCAAGAAGCCACCCAGCCCGATGGAGTTACGGTAGAGATCAACGAGAGTAGCCATAAGGAGGTTCGTGAAGAATCGAAATCAAACCCATTTATGATTTCGGGTATGAAATACTCGGTAAGCGATCCCTTGCAATTTGATAATGTATTGCGCTTGATACATCGTACTGCTACGGGGTCGATTACAGAGCGTGTGTATCAACCTCGTAACGCCACATCACCACAGAATTTTACAGACCGTTTAATTGACGATGATAATTTTGAATTATCGGTAACGGGTAGAGATTCCTTACAATTAGAGATCAATGCCAATAGTACAGCAGTATTTACTTTTACGGTCAAAGCTCGTGCTAATATGGGTAACATTTTGAAAGGAAGTAATGTTGCAGAACTCTCCAGTACTCCACGTATTACGGGACTTCCTCAAATCGATTTACTACGCCGTAAACGCAGTCGTCCATTTGGAGTAAAAAGAAAACGAGCTGCTCCGCGTAGTCGTAAACAAGCCCGTAGCCGACAATCTTATTTAAAAGCAAAAGGGAGAGCAAGACGTTAATTGGTTCATTTGTTTTTTATCACAGCTAAAACGCATTAGTGTTTTAGCTGTGTTTTTTAACCTTAAATCTAACCTTATGAAACGAAAACATGCACAAAACAGCATTGATTATATGGTGTTTCATATCCCACATATCGCTAGAAAGATACTGGTAGATTGTGGTTATGAACCCTTAGATGATCCAAGTGATTTGGCAAAAGCCATTAAAGAATTAATTAAGATAAAGGGAAAACCCATTATTGAAGAATTATTGCAACATCATCCCGATAAGAAAGCCATTATAAGTGTGGTAAAGCCCAAATGTAGTACCTGCCAAAGTGAGATTAAAAAGAACACTTGCACAAGCTGTTCCACGAGCAATGAGGATTCATATTGGGATAATTTTAGACAAGTAGCTATAGCTGAAATGTCTATGACAGAGTTGGAAGGAAACTATCAACTAGCACTACACTCAGCTAAACGGCAACCTACAAATCACTTACACACGGTTAAGGCGCAAGCCATTAAAACCGAAATCGACAAGCGGAAAAGTAATAACAAGGGTTTCAGTGACAAAGAAAAGATGATTATAGCAGTGCTTGTATCATTTAGCATTGGATTTCTATTTGGCAAACTAACTTAATATAATCACGTAATGAATAACCCACAATATCACTTCGCCCTAGACTTATTAAGTCATTTTATACTTACCAAGCCTAGAGCAGTACAATTACTCCTTGAGGAGCATGGCACTCGTTTTAATGTTCCACCCAGTAGGGAACGTCTTATTGAGGTAGTACTGGATCATATAAGCACCAATGATACTGATTTTATTACGGATATGGATAGAATACTCCAAATGCACATGCAGTATAATGGTAGATCGATGCTTGCATTAACTGATAGGGAGTACGATTCCTTTTATGATGATGAAAATTATGACAATTGGATAGTCGCTGCCATTGGCGCGGTAGCAGGAATCGGTAGTACGCTTATTAATGCGAATCAAAAGAAAAAAGCAAGACGAGCAGCTGCAAGAGCAGCCGAAGCAGAAACTAAAGAGTTGGAAGATTTAGAGCGAAAAAACATCGCTAGAAAAAGAGCAATCGCCAAACAACAAGCAGAACAGGAAGTAAAAGCCCGTATGGCACTAATGCAGCAGAAAAAATCCGAAGAAACCCAATTAGCAGTAGAAAAAAAAGCTAAAAGACGACGAAACATTGGTATTGGTGTAGGGCTAACTATCCTTGGTCTTACCGCCTTGGGCTATTTCATTTATAAATCAAAGCAGAAGGCTAAATAATCCAAATTAAAACCTCAAAAATATGAGTATTGATACTGAATACGACCCATTTTTAGTCGGCTTTATTCGCCATAAACTAAGTAAAAAGAAGGGTAAAAAACGAAAGTTCAAACATGTCCTAAGAGATCAATTTATGCCGTTACCCATGCTTTTACACAAACGAAAAAAAGAACGTAAACGAGCAAAAAGACAAGCACAACAAAAAAAACCGATAAGAATTTATAGACCCAAAGGGGTACAATCAGGAATTAAAACAATTAAAAAACCTCAAAATATGATCCCAAGAAAACATGTAAAACATTCCAGTATAGCTTTGCCAAATCCAAATAGTAAGGCTAAAAAAAAGGAGATTTCAGAAAATACATTATGGAGTACCCAAAACATAGCAATCATGGTAGGGGCTGGCTTAACCATTAGCCTACTAAGTGTAGTGATAACCCGTATAATTATAAAAAAATAATGGACGTATTGGCTACTATCACAGAAATAGAAATCACAGCAGCTACAGAAATCCCTATCGGGTTTTTGTTTGCTTCTGTTAAAAATATAGGCAATAGCCCTGCTCTTGTTAATGGGGTATCGCTATCCTATGGAGAAGCTAAAAGCTATCCTTTTGTAGGTAAAGGATATACTACTGTGGCTATAGACCCACAGGATACTACACTACAACTCATGTACATTGTTTAACCTTTTAAAACCAAAATTATGATTATAGGAGAAACCGAAGTAATACTAGAAAATCAAGAATTATACGCCGAGGATTACGATGAGTTTGGACTTGTAGGACTTTTTAAAAAAAGAACCCCCGAAGAAAAAGCGCAACGCAAAGAGGAAAAACATCAAAGTCGTTTAGATAGTATTAGAAGACAGACAGAGAAACGTATCGCACGAGACGCAGACCCTAACCGTGAAGCGCGAAGACAAGCTTTATTTAATGATGTTGGGAATATCGTCACCAGTGCATTACCCTCTTTTTTGGGTGGAAAAGGCGCAACAAGAAATGACACTTTATATAATCCTTCTATATCCACCCCTCATTATATCTCTTCTCAACACCCCACAGATTATACTGTAGGACTTACCGGTATGGGAACAAATTTTCCACCACCTCCAAAAAAAGATAATACGATGTTATGGGCTGTTGGAATTCTAGGAGGAGTGATAGGATTGGGCATGTTTGCTATGTATATGAAACAAAACAATAGCGCAAAATAGAGAATACATGCAATTTCCTATTCCATCAAATTATAATCGGTTTACAATCACAGTGGGTTTAAAGGCGCATCGTGATACTACTTTGGTAATCGTATGTTACGACCCGACACATCGCAATACCCATTATTGTAGGCGAAAAGCGCATTTAGCTAAGGGCGAACAGCGCACCTTATCTATTCCATTACCTGTAACGCCCAAAAAATTAGTACTAGCCATTTATGATAAGAATACCAAACAAAGTGAGCATTTAGATATTATGGGGGTAGATGTAATCCCAATGGAAAGCCCAAAATTATGGGTAGGTGATGCGCAAAGGCGATATGTAGACTTTGCGATTCAGTTTGCCCAAAAAGCGGGACATACTCCATTGGGGTTTTATGATAGTAAAAACCATGAATTTTTAATTCAATACCTAAATGCCATTACAGACCAG
>CALFCI010000055.1 GCA_937951135.1 uncultured Aquimarina sp.
AATTGCAGCTTTTCTTTGGCTTCTTCTGCCAGTATAAAATCGTTTTTAGTAGTAAACAATTCAAAAATGGCTACCAATTCTTTGGGTTTATAATGATCAAACGTAAAGTAACGGTTAAATCGAGATTGTAATCCGGGATTGGCTCCGATAAATTCTTTCATCTCATCGGGATATCCTGCTACGATCACCACTAGGCGATCGCGATGATCTTCCATTTTTTTAAGCAATACTTCTATAGCCTCGTTTCCAAAATCTTTTTTATTATCCTTGGCTAAGGCATAGGCTTCATCGATAAATAAGACGCCATCTAAGGATGTTTTTATGACTTCTTCTACTTGAGTGCGGTTTGTCCTACATAGCCTGCCACAACACCTGTACGATCAGTTTCTACCAGGTGGCCTTTTTCTAAATAGCCTAAATGCTTATAGATTTTAGATACCAAACGGGCAACTGTTGTTTTCCCAGTACCGGGAGGTCCCATAAACACAGAGTGTAATGAGTTATTGACATTCTTCAATCCTTCTGCTGCACGTAGTTTTTGTACCGTTAAAAAATTAGACAATTCTTGTACTGCGGTTTTAATATTATCTAACCCAATCAACTCATTGAGTTCTGCCAATACCTCATCTAAGGTTTCATTGGCATCGACTTCGGTTTGGGTAACGCCTTCTAGTTTTTCTTTGGGATGGGTTGTTTTATCTGTTATCTTTTTCAATAGTGCGGCTTCTGCTTCAGAAACCGTACCATCTGCTTTGGCCATTAGCGATGCGATGCGATATAAAAAACCTCCTGCATTCGTGAAATGGCTACTTCCTAGACGCTTTAAGACTGATGGCAGTAAGAATTCGTCTGTGTACTCCGCTCCCAAGTTAAATAGACTGGCTTTGGTGATAATATCAATATTCGCATCAAATGTATCGGACTGTACAAATTTGTTAATCCGCTCTAGGGATAAAGAGGCAATGATATCATTACCTTGTAGTTTTTCAAATAGAAACGCTAATAAAAATTTAATCTTTGTATCTGCAATCACATTGGCACCGTCGCTTAATGGATGTACCCAATTGTAGATTTTAATAATATCTTGTAAGATGACATGCTCTGCTGTAAACACTACGGCATCTTCTGTTTTCTGCACAATAGCATTAATCGTGTTTGAAAATTTGGTATTGGCATTTAAATCTTCGGCGAGGTGCTGAATTTTTTCACCTTCACTTTTTAAGATTTGAAGAAAGGCATAATCAACATCATAATCTGTGGTCGTATCGTCTTTTTGGTTTACAAAGTCTTTAAATTTATTTGTAAACGACTCCATCGTTTTTTTCTCTTCTTTTTTTAGCAATACCAAATCGGCCAGTAAAGCTTCTAATTGCTTCATCTGTACTGCTGGAAATGTATGGAAAGGTGCTGTAGTCAAGACTACATCGGCTAATGGAATTTTAGCTTCTTTGGTATGCAGATGATGTGTGGTCACGAGGAGATCTAGTTGATCTGCATTTCCTGTTGCAGTATACCGGACTAATAATTCTTCGTGTTGCATTCTTAAGGTGGGAAACACTTCAGAAATGCTCAATATTTTTAGTGGATTACTGAGTTTTCCTTTAAGGAACACCCTGGTATCTTCTTCTTTTAAGGTTGAAAAAAATTGTGCGGTGGTTTTTATATAGGAGCTACTTTTCATAGGATATGCTGTGCATCAATTTGCATCATGGAATCTTCTACCTCATGTACCAATTCATCAAATCGTGCTAGTCGTTTGGTATCTCGGGTACGTTGAAACGGAAGATCTACATTAATATGTTTTACAAAATTGGAAGGTGCATGTTTCATAATATAAATATCATCCCCCAGATACACGGCTTCCTGAATGTCATGGGTTACAAAAAGTATGGTGGGATGAAATTTTTCCCAAATGCCGATCAAGAGATCTTGCATCTGTAATCGTGTTTTGATATCTAAAGCTCCAAAAGGCTCATCCATCAATAAAATTTCTGGATTTGACATTAAACTCCGCGCTATCGCTACACGCTGTAGTTGCCCTCCAGATAAGGTAGGATATTGGGCAAACTTCTTTTGATGTCCGTCTAATCCAACCAACTGGATCATTTCCATTGCTTTTTCTTCCCGTTCTTTTTTAGAGATGCCTTGAAAACGTAAACCTAAGGCTACATTTTCCAAAACAGTCATCCAAGGTAAAGAAGAGTATTGCTGAAAGACCATGCTTACACGATTTTGCGTACTTACGGGCTGCCCTTTCAGCAATACGCTTCCTGACGAAGGCTCTTGTAATCCTGCGATATATCGCAGTAACGTTGACTTTCCACATCCAGACATGCCTAAAATTACGGCAAACTGTCCTTGCATGGGCTTGTCTTCTATCAAGAGGTCTAAATTTTCTATAATATTCGTTTTACCACCATCATAAGACTGGGTAATGCCGCGCAATTCGATAATATTAGCACCTCCTGGGGCATCTGTAAATTGTATTGCCATAGCTATTTTTTATTCGCGTTTGCGACATGTTTATATGGGAATAATAGTTTGTCAATCATCATAAATAATTTATCTTGTAGGATTCCGATCACTACAATAATAATCAATATGGCGAATGCTTTATCCACTCTACTTTGTCGTTTTGCCGTCCAAATCAGTTCTCCGATCCCTCCACCTTTATTCAGCATTTCTACAATCGTAATATAGGTCCATGAGATAGCTGTTAGTACTCGAATGTCATCTATGATTTTAGAAAACACATACGGAACGTATACGGTCTTTATCGTCTGCCAAGAAGTAGCGCCTAGTGTAAATACCGTATTGAGGTATACATCTTGAACCTCATCCACACGCTGTACGACTACTGGAATAAGGTATACAATAATACCAAAAGCAAGAAAAGATACTTTCATATCACTCCCTAACCCTAACCACATGATAAAAATACCCGTAACTGCGGTTAACGGAATAAATCGATACGAATTGATAATTTGACTGAACAGCCCTCTAAACAATGGTATCAACCCTAATAAAAATCCAACAGGAATCGCTATTAGTATGGCTAAAAGGTATCCTAAAAAGTTAAGTCGTATCGAAAAAAAGGTATTTCCAATCACATCATCCTCTCTATTGAGTTCTGGAAATGCCTTCAACACTTTAATGGGTGAAGGCAATAAAGGATATACCTTATTCTTTCGTAACCCTAGCTTTTGCAATGCCGAAACTTCTAGTTTTTCTAAGGCATCGTAATTGGCGATCAACAAAGAATCACTTTCGTAATACCGGAGTTCTTTTTGGGATAGCGTAGTAATATCGATTGTCTCATCTTGTGTAATCACAGATTTAGACAATACTTCTGCCAATAGAAACCATAGTACAATCAAAATAAGTGCACCTGTAATAGTGAGTATGATTCTATCTTTAGCCGTTAAGCTACCTCTTAACTTGAATAATGTTTTGATTTGCATTAGTCGACTACGAGTTCAAAATCGGTTCTTCTATTTTTAGACTTACAGTCTGCATTTTGATTGCTTTCACAACCTGAGATTGGCTTATCTGGCCCATTACCCAATACAATAAATCTATTTTTAGGCATTCCTTGCTCGTTAACCAGGTAATCAGCTACAGATTGTGCTCTTTTTTTAGATAAAGCAATGTTTGAACTTCGTCCACCTACATTATCGGTGTTTCCTTCAATTCGGATTCTAGCATTGGCAAATGCTCGTGCTATAGGCGTAAATTGAAGATCTATTAATTGTTTTGCATTATCTCCTAATTTGTACTCTCCTGTTCTAAACGAGATGCTTACTTTTTTTGAAGACAATGATTCTTTCTTGATCACTTCTGCATCGGCTGCCTCAAATGTTTTGGCTTGCTCTCCATCATGTTGCGATCCGCTTAATGAAGTTCTAGATACCAAATCACTGGTCGATAGTAACCTCCAACTCTTAGCTCCGGTTGTGCTGTATCCGAGATCATTATACTTTACCTTCATTTTGTTATATAAATCTTCTCCTGTAACTCCTTTATACTGACTATTCAATCCATAGAAATTTTTATTATCTCCATGTGTCGCTAGACGTACATTGTTGATGGCATCATAACAAAAATCTTCTGGTTGTGCCAATCCTTCTGCTAGGATTTTAGCTGCTTTTCTTCTATTCGCATCCGAACCATTCAATTCAGCAGCACCTTTCATCCAACCTTCATATAGGTTTTGTAATTGTTCTTTATGCGTTTCGATAAACTCTTTTTTCGCCACAAATACATCGGCTATAATATGCGTTGCATTCTTGGTACTTTCCAATACTTTTGCACCTGCTACTTTAGCGACACAATCCGCATCATCCGGACTCCATACTACCGCAGCATCTACTGTATTGCTTTTAAATGCATCTGCTGCATCAATAGCACTTGGCACTTCTACTATAGTCACATCTTTAGGCGTTAAATCTCCAGCTTCCAATAACCATATTAAGAAAGAATGTGAAGGCGTCATTGGTGCAACAGCTATTTTCTTTCCTCTTAAATCACTTACTTTATTGATTCCTCTACGTGCTACAATAGCATCTCCTCCACGACTCCAATCGGCTTGAAATACAACTTGTGGTTGGTATTGTGCTAATCCTTCTACTTCGGTTGGAAACGCATCAATAGTTGCCCACATTAAATCTATAGATCCATTTTTAAACGCATCTCGAGAAGCATCAAAATCATCAATAACTTCAAAATTTACTTTAAATCCATACTCTTTATAAAATCGAGATTCAGTATTGGCTTTAAACCCTTCATTAAAAAATTGTCCTCCTGCATATCCTCCCCAAGTCACTACTCCTACATTTAATACGTTTTTATATCCATCCTTAGTTTCATTATCTCCAGAAGTCGCTTCTTCGATTTTGTCTTGTATTGCAGGATCTCTTAATTTATTGAGTAAAAAATAAACCCCTGCAATAAGAGCGACTACTATTAAAATTTTTGAAAACGGTGTTAATTTTCCTTTTGCCATTTGTATTTAGTTGTTTGTTGTTTGTTTTCTTTAGAGCCACAACATCTTGTGGCTTTACTTTTTTGTCTGTGTTGTATTTAGGTTGTCCATCGTAAAACTCAATAGTTGTTTTCCGTATCTAGCTTAAAACACTATCAACCATCAACGGACAACGATCAACTAAAGACTAGTCTTCAAAATTAAACAAGTCTGAATACTGGTTGTTTTGTGTTTTATTTTTTAGAATAGGTGCATCTAAATCTACACTGTGACTATCATGTACTAATAGATCTTTTTCACTACCCAAAATCAGAGAAACGCCTTCGTTTTCCCATTTTTCTAGCAATTCTAATCCTTCTTCTTCAAAGACTCCATTTTGCAAATCTATAGAATCCATAAACCCTGTCGACATCTCCATAAAACGTTCCATCTCTCCTATTTTCATACTTACATCATCGGCAATGGCCTCTAGCGCACGATCAAACATTTCTTTCTTATCGCTATTACCAGCAATAATATTCATTGCGGACTTCATTGCAGAATGACTGGCACGAATTGCTTTTCGTTCTTGTTCTTTCACCATCACTTGATCTTCGATATCTTCGAGCATGATCTCTGCATTTTCATACATTTTACTCAATACTCGATATAGAATCTCCATTTTCTTATAGAGTTCATCAAGCTTCATATTAGATTCTTTTAAGCGTCCTGCTTTTCGGGACTTCAAGATCATGATGCCTTTTTTATCTTTCTCTTTTGCAGCACTGGCTAACTTCAAATTGCTATTGATGCCTTTCTTATTATCATACATAATTTGCTGCAAACGCTTCATTTGCCCTTTCAGCACTACAATTTGCTTATTCATCTTTTTCAGATTATCCTTAAGGTCATCTACATAACTCTTAAGAATTCCGATTGGATCAATCTGAATAAAGACCCCTGTAATCCATCGCATAAACGATTTGTACATGTAAAAAATAAGGTTTCGCATTTTAGGATCTAAAACCATGTAGATCAAGGCTCCTAAAACTGCTAATAATATCCCTAAATACAAGGTGTTTTCTACAATAGTGATAAGAAATGGCAGTACTTTATACAGACCATATAAAGCTCCTGCGCCCAATAATCCAGTAAAAATCATTCCTGTTTTACCTTCGGGTCTTTTCCAAAATGATTTGGGTTGTATTGAATTTTCCATACGTTTTATCTACACTTATTTTAGGTAGCTATTCATTTTTGTGATATCGGCTTCAAACTGAGATTTCAAGTGCTGGTATGACAATTCAAAATCATTTTTAGTTTTGCTTATTTTAGTATTACTTTCTTCTACTTTTATTTTAAGTTCACTAATTTGTTGTTGATGTTGTGTAATTTCTTCCGTCAACTTTTTAATCATTTCCGCTTTTTCTTTAATCGTTGCATCCAATTGTGCGATCTCTCGCTCTTTTCCAGATACTTTGGCATCAAACTGCCCTTTAAATGCGGTATGAAATTCTTTGTGTTCTTTATCTAAAACGCTTGTATAAAACTTTACCGTATCTAAAAGTTTATCTAAAGTAACGCCCATTGTAGACGCCGTGGCAAACGCCGATCGATATTTGGTAGCTTCATCCATTGGCATTTTTTCTAATGCCTTTAGTGATTTTTTATATTCTAAATAGTCGAACCCTTCTAGGTTATTTTTTTCTATCGCTTGTAACAATTTCTCTACAATTTTGACATCTACTCCCCCGCTTACTGCCTGTGCTCTTGGAGCTGATGGAAGCGGTGGTGGGATATTCACTCCACTACTACTATTCGTTTTGGCAGTCTTATTTTTAGTAGGTTTTTCTGCTTTTTGCTCTGAAGCTTCGACCTCATCTTCTACTATAAATAATGACTTTAAATTTTTTAACATGAATTGTGAATTTTAACAAATTTAAAAAAATATATATTCCGAAGTACGTAATATACGGAATACCTTTAATTATTCCATTTTTTAACGTTTTTATACGGAAAATAGGCAATGGAATTGCTGTGACGTTTGAACTGAAAAAGAGACGTATTATTCGAAATACTACAAAAACCAAATCACAAACAAACAATACACTTAATCTTATTTTTTATTCTTTTTACCGAATATTTAAGTACTATAAGGCTATTAGGTAAGAATTATTTTGTAGGTTTGTATTTGACATGAAAATTTAGTATAAAAAATAAGAGCTTCTTGATGTTCTGTGTCATTTGATCTGTCAAATACGGATGGATTAGACAAAATGTTTTTTATAGCACTTTTATTTTATGATGGTTGCTATCAAAGAAGAGAGTTGGTATAGCTATTATAAATGAACTACCCCTAGGCAGCCCCATCGAGGTGTCAGATATAAGACCGCTTCGCTACAAGAACCAAGAAATAAGACGCTATTTTATCTCGACTCTTGGTTCTAAAAGTCTTGAATCTGGTCGATACACCCGAGACTCTCTGCCTCGGAGAATTCTATGGATTAAACTCCACAATGTGGATTAAAATTCATTTTAATCATCAATAACAAGTATTATGTTTAAAGTAAAATCCTTTTTTAAAATGCTTACTTTTTCAGTAAGTTTCTTATTTTTTTTATTTTCATCGGCTAGTATGTATGCTCAAGATACTGATGGTGATGGTGTTCCAGATACCACTGATATTGATGATGATAATGATGGGGTATTAGATGAGCTTGAAGACGCTTTAACCATTACTTGGATAACTGTAGATGAAACAACCCCTTTACCAACAGACCCTAATAATCCTAATCAATTAGAAAATGATGGAACTGGGGTATTTGAGATTCCTATTAATGGTTCTGGAACGCTTCCAAATTCAGGGCGGGTTACATTAACTTCAGCCGTCGATAATTTTCCAGCAATAGATAGTTGGCGTCAATTTGACCCTACAGGAACCGATCCTGCTTCGGTCGATATTGGTAGTGGATATGAAACAAATTTTACGACGGATCCAAGTCCAAAATACATGGATTTATTAGATACAGGTAGTATCGGCAATATTCCTCGAGATGTTACCATAGATTTTGGAGCAGCAGCAAATGCGATTGGAACCAGTCCCGATGAATACATATATACATTTGGTATTGTCGGATTGGGTTCAAACCTAACTCGAGATACACAGATCGAGTCTTCAGTTCAGTTAATTGTTGCAGGTTTCCAAACCGACTCTTATAACAATCCAGCGAATGATCCAAACGAATTTTCGTTTTTTGGAACTACAGCTTCTCCAACAATGCAACCAAATTTAGGAGATACGGGAACTTTTATTAGAACAAGTAGTGCCAATGCACGTTTTGATAACTATACGTACTACACTATTGATCCATCAGTTAGTTCTTTTAGCTTAGACTGGACATCGCTTCTTCCAGCTCCAGGAGATCAACATGGATTTGTAGTTGGTGTTATTGAGTTACAAAATACCGATGGGGATGCCGTTATTAATTCTAAAGACTCAGATTCAGATAACGATGGTATTCCAGATCTTTATGAGGTTGGGAATGGTGCTGCTGCGTTTGATACTAATGGTAATGGTTTTTTAGATGTTATCGATGGTTTTGTTGATAATGGTATTCTGGCAAATTCAACGGCAGGTAATGGTCTTGATGATCGAATTGAAAACCTTGTAGGAACTGCAGATGCAGGCATTACTCCAATTGATAGTTTTACCGCAGATGGTATTCCTGACTATTTGGATCTCGATTCCGATGATGATGGTATTCCTGATAATATAGAAGCACAAACTACAGCGGGGTATCAACCTCCATTAGGAGCTGATGATGATGGCGATGGTATTGATAATCAATACGATACAGATTTTGCAGGAAGTACACCTATAACAGCACCTACAGATACGGATGGAAATACTACAGAGAATTTACCCGATTACTTAGATTTAGATGCTGATGATGATACGTACTCAGATACAGTTGAAGCGGGACTTACAAACGATGGCATGACTACCGATACCGATGGAGATGGATTATTGGATACTTTTGATACGGTAGATACCACCGGATTAGCTTTTGATGTGAACGATGCTTTAAATAATGGAGCATCAGATACCAATAATGATGATAATGCAGCAACCCCAGAAGTAGATTTCCGTGAGACGCTAGACAATGATGGTGATGGTATTATTGATAGTGTAGATTTGGATGATGATAACGATGGTATTCCTGATCTTGTGGAAACTAATGGAAATGATCCTACTGCTGATGGTGATGGTGATGGTGTTCCGGCTTACTTAGATAATGATGATACAAATCCTAGTATTGGCGATACCGATGGTGCAGTACAACCTGCATTTGATATTGATGGAGATGGCATTTCGAATCATCTAGATTTAGATGCCGATAACGATGGTATTCTTGATATTGTGGAAGGTGGGGGTATAGATGCTAATGGCGATGGTGAAGTAGATTATCCTACTGTAGGAGATCCTACATCTATAATTGATGCCGATAATGATGGTCTTGCCGATGTGGTCGATAATGTAGGAGGAACGTTCACTAATGGAACACCATTAACAACACCAAATACCGACAACACAGGGAACCCAAATTATTTAGACATTGATTCCGATGATGATGGTATTCCTGATAATGTGGAAGCGCAAACTACGGCAGGGTATCAACCGCCTTTAGGTGCTGACGATGATAACGATGGTATCGATAATCAATACGATACAGATTTTGCAGGAAGTACACCTATAACAGTACCTACAGATACGGATGGAAATACTACAGAGAATTTACCCGATTATTTGGATTTAGATGCTGATGATGACACGGTACTAGATACGGTTGAAGCAGGGTTTACTAATAACGGTATGACTACAGATACTGATGGAGATGGGCTATTGGATACTTTTGATACGGTAGATACCACTGGATTAGCTTTTGATGTAAATGATGCCTTGAATAATGGTGCATCTGATACCGATAATAGTAATAATACAACAACTCCAGAAGTTAACTTTCGTGAAGTACTAGACTCTGATAATGATGGGTTAAGTGATATTGAGGAAGGTGTACAAGGAACAGACCCTACCAATCCAGATTCTGATGGCGATAGTATTTTAGATGGCTCAGAAGTGGCTGATGGTACAAATCCTAACGATCCCTGTGATAGTATAGGAGGGACACCTCCAGCAGGTAGTGCCTGTAATGTAGAGGTGAGAAATACAATTGTTACCCCCAATGATGATGGAGAGAATGATGTTTTTATAATTGATCAGATCGAGCTTTTCCCAAATAATACGGTGCGTATTTACAACCGATGGGGAGTACTGGTTTATGAGACTAAAAGATATGACAACAATTCGAATGCTTTCCGTGGTATTTCCAATGGTCGAGCGACGGTATCAGGATCTGATGGTCTTCCAGCGGGTATTTATTACTATGTTATTGAATATAGTGATACTAAAGGAGAACAGCAACAGGCTGGGTATTTATACCTTAACTAATAATCAATGAACCAAATCAAAAGTTTGAGATCGATGAGAAACAATATAATATTTTTGATGCTAGTGTTATGTGTTGTACCACTGGCCAAGGCACAACAGGATGCCCAATATACCCAATATATGTATAACACTATTGTTGTAAACCCAGCCTATGCAGGATCAAGAGGTGTGTTTAGTGCGATGGGGTTGTACCGAAGCCAATGGGTTGGTTTAGATGGCGCTCCTACTTCGTTTACACTCAATATGCAGACCCCAGTATCAAAGCGTGTTGGTGTGGGTTTATCTTTGATTAATGATGAGATCGGTGAGGGGACTAGTAAAGAGACGTATATCGATGCCTCTTTTTCATATACAATACCAACTTCTGATGTAGGTAAACTTTCATTGGGGGTTAAAGCCGTGGCTCATATTTTAAATATTGACTTTAGTAGGCTAGCTAATTATGGAGCAGAGCGTGATCTTCCTAATGTAGAGAATCGCTTTTCGCCAAATGTAGGGGCTGGTCTTTATTACCATACCGATAAGTTTTATGCAGGCGTTTCTGTCCCTAATCTTTTGCAAACAGATCATTTCAAAAATTCCGATATTAATAGTTCTTTTTTAACTCAGGAGCGTATGAATTGGTATTTGATTACGGGGTATGTGTTTGATTTGAATCCGAATTTAAAGTTCAAGCCAGCAGTTTTATTGAAGGCAGTTAAAGGTGCACCTTTACAGTTAGATGCCTCGGCGAATTTTTTGATCCATAATAAATTTACTTTAGGAGCTGCGTACCGTTGGGATGCAGCCTTTAGCGCATTAGTAGGTTTCCAGATCTCTGACCAATTGATGCTAGGTTTAGCCTATGATCGCGAGATTACAGAACTTGGCAATGCTACGTTTAATAGTGGTTCTTTTGAAATAATGTTGCGTTATGAATTACGCAAACGACACAAGCGCGTGATTACTCCTAGATTCTTTTAAAGATAACATATATGAGACATTTATATTACATTACATTATTTTCCTTTTTGATTGCTATAAGTGCACAAGGACAAGATAAAAAAGAACAACAGGCGGCTAAAAAGTATGATGATTATGCTTATATCGATGCTATCGAATCGTATGAATCACTACTGGCTAAGGGCTATTCTTCCGAAGAAATTTACAAACGTTTGGGTAATGCGAATTACCTGACAGCGAACTA
>CALFCI010000056.1 GCA_937951135.1 uncultured Aquimarina sp.
TTGAGATGATCTATGGAATTCTTCAACTAGACCAGTCATCTTTTTTGTGAGAATACTTCTTGACATAAGTTATTTTTATAGCACAAAAATAACTCCTAGAAGCTAACATATCAAGAGTGTAGTTGGTCGGAGGCATACACTCTAACCGTTATAAATATCAATTTTGACGCTTTACAAAGTCGACACTTATAAAATAAATTTTCAGATGAGTCTTAGCTCATTTGAATGATATCGTACTTAGATAAATATTTAAATTCAAGGATCCCAATAGCTTGTCTTGCTGATTCAGGCAGGCTACGGTTTCATTTTAGTATGAAATCTAAGTATGATAGAAGCGAATGACAAGGTATATTTTAATGTGTATTTGTTATTCATAACTCTTTCATTATCGAAAGGTCTCCATTTTCTATATACACAAAAAAAGACTTGCAATAAATACTGCAAAGCTTTTTCGAAAAACATATTATAGATTAGTACTTCTATTTTTATATCAAAATACTCTCTCTTCCTATCGAAATATAATTCATAGCTTCTTTTTTGACATCTTCTAAATCATATAAATTTCTTCCATCAAAAATAACGGATGCCTTGATCTGATCTCTTAATATATTAAAATTAGGTGTCCTAAAAATACTCCACTCTGTACAAATAATCAAAGCATCTACTTCATTTGTAAACACATCATACATAGAAGATGCAAACTGAATTTTATCTTGATATTTTCGCTGTACATTATCCATAGCCTCTGGATCAAAAGTTATAATATTTGCTCCAGCTTCTAATAAACTATCAATCATATTTAATGCTGGTGCTTCTCTAATATCATCGGTTTCAGGTTTAAATGCCAGTCCCCACATTGCAAAAGTTTTACCCTTAAGATCTCCTTTAAAAAAATCTTTAATTTTTGGAATCAACGCTAATTTTTGCACTGCATTAACTTCTATAACAGAAGATAATAATTGAAAGTTATAGTCTATATCTTGCCCTGATTTATGCAGTGCTTTTACATCTTTAGGAAAACAAGATCCTCCATACCCTATTCCTGGAAATAAAAATCGTTTTCCAATTCTAGAATCTGTTCCCATACCAATTCTAACTTTATCTACATCAGCGCCTACTTTCTCACAATAGTTAGCGATTTCATTCATAAATGTAATCTTAGTAGCTAGAAAAGAGTTTGCCGCATATTTTGTAAGCTCTGCTGATTTTTCATCCATGATTAGGATTGGATTTCCTGATCTTACATAAGGCTTATACAACTTTTTCATTATATCAATAGCCCGCTCAGAACTTGTTCCTATAACAATTCGCTCTGGTTTTAAAAAATCATCTACTGCAAATCCTTCTCTAAGGAATTCTGGATTCGACACAACATCAAACTCACAAGTTGCGTTTTTAGCAACCATTGCATGTACTTTAGTAGCTGTACCTACTGGTACTGTGCTTTTATCGACAAGAACTTTATATGCTGTTATTTTTTGTCCGATCTCTTCTGCTACTTTTAACACAAAAGAAAGATCTGCTGCACCATCTCCTCCATCTGGAGTAGGTAATGCTAAAAATATAATATCACCATGAGCCAACCCTTCGTCTAGAGAAGTTGTAAACCCTAATCTTCCTGCTTTAACATTTCTTTCAAATAAAACATCCAAATGCGGTTCGTATATAGGAACTTCTCCTACTTTCATTTTTTGAACCTTCTGCTCATCAATATCTACACAGATTACATCATTTCCTGTTTCAGCTAAACACGTACCCGTAACTAAACCTACATAACCTGTTCCTATAACTGATATCTTCATGTTTTTAAGTATTTTTTAATAAACTATAATTTTCAGCTTAAAAAGAGTATTAAAGGTTTTTGTTTACTCTTATTTTTATTTATTCTCTATTTCATTTCATTCCAAAACACACTTATAATCTTACTTTATTTACGATTTCAATTTATTTAAAAATTGAATCACAAAATCTTCATCCCTATTCATATTAAACTTTCTAGCAAACAAAGCCTTGCTACTTTCTAATTGATGCTCATCTTCTTGTGTTAAAACTCTAGGAAATTCAGGACCTGTAGTCCAATCAATATATCGCAGATCATTATTAATCACATTCTCTTTTTCTGAAGAATTCATAAGAATACTTTGAACCCACATTTCATCTGTTGCCCTAGAATATTTTAATTTTTCAAGATACTCAGGATATTGCTTTATATACTCAAAAACTACCTTAACCGCCTCATTACTTAAATTTAACCATTGGGATCCTGCATAATACGAGATTGGAAAACGTTTAATTTTAATGCTCAAAACCTTTTGAATGCCAAGAGTTATTCTTGCAACTATTTTTACGAATTGTCTATTTTTTATTTTCATGAACCAATAACGATCTAATCGATCAAATCCTTTATTAAACCCCCAAGTTTCGATAGGTAAAGGGTTAGCATACATATATGATTTATCACGGTTTTTGTATACAAAATCCTTAATAGAGCTATTCATCTTAATTGGCAAATCATCTCCACTGATATACATATAGTACTCATAATTATTATGATATGCTTTTTCTAGTATCCATTTCATATTTTCTACTAAACTGTAATGCCCCCAATAGACCGCTATAGTTTTGTAATAAAACACATTATCAAATTTAGGCAACCTATCAACGTCCAAGGTGCTTTTAGCATCTATTTGAACATACACATCAAAATCAGGTTGTAAATGCTGAATGAGAACACTTAATTGCTTAGGGTTATGATGTGCCAGTATCATAATAGCTATGTTATTTTTCATATCGTAGGCGATTATAAAGGGTATAAAAATATGCACATATTGAAAATAGATAGTATTGATTTGAAAATATCAAAAAAGTCTGTTTTGATTTTGTCTCTGCACGGTAAGATGTTGGGTATAGCTTTTCTATTCTTAAACTCGAAATGATTTCTTTTTTAACCTGAAAAGATGTACAATCTTTTAAAACACGCAATAGTAATGTAGACACTAAAGAACTTAATCGTTGTTTTAATGCTATATATGCTATCGATTTCTCTGTAACTACATGCTCTGTAAACGTATTTATTGAATGAATGACTTTATAAATATCATAAATCATTTTTTCTTTTTTCTTAAAGTTTTGAGTTCTTGTAATAGAGCCCATACGTTGTAAAAAATGTGCGGCTACATAATCTGTAGCTTCTACCCGATTAGCATAAAAAACTGCTCTAGAATTAAATTCTATATCTTCGATATACACCCCTTCCATAAAACGTAACTCATGTTCGTTTAAAAAACTTCTCTTGTATACCTTATTACAGGCTGAATTCATATACCGAATCTTAGATAAATACGCTTCTCCTCTTAGTATTTCTCCATTAGAGGTATTAGACGCTACATACACGGTTTTTTTCTGCTCGTCCACGCCATGTGCTGCAAACTCTAATATATCTAAATCTTTCTCTATAGCTTGAGACGTTAAAAACTCTAATGTATTGGGCAGAAGGTAATCATCAGAATCTACGCAGATAATATAATCTCCTTGAGCTGCATCAAAACCAGAGTTTCGAGCTCCGCTCAATCCTCTATTTTCTTGATGTACAATCTTTAGGTTTACCACCGTTTCTTGTAAACGCTTTAAAACTTCTGGACTAGAATCTGTGGACCCATCGTTTACAGCTATAATTTCATATGCATCATGAGACAAGTCTTGCTGGTATATACTAAATATACACTTTTCTAAAAACACCTCTACATTATATACAGGAACAATAACAGATAATTTCATACCGAATAAAATCAATTTATTAAAAATGACACCAATAAAACTGTATCTACATTTGCTACACGTTTCATTGTTAAATAACTTACCCTAAAATAATTAATAAAATATATGTGATCATATAATATGCTACCATCATATATCCTATCTTTTTAAACTGATCTTTCCAAAAAAGGGTTTTTAATACAGGATAAAAAATAACCACTGCCATTAAGAACCAAGAAAGATATGCAAAACGATTTGAAAAATTTGCCCTAATAATCATAATCCAAAAAGCATTACTCAATAAATACGTGCTTAGTATTTTATGATACGTACTATCTTTATAGTCCATTTTATAAACATATATATACCCCATAATAATGGGTATGGCACTATAAATCAAAAAATCCCATCGAAATCCAACGGAACTAAACTTTCCTGTATCTGGAGCATCTGTTAGATAGGATCCCATTCTATCATTATCTCCAAAACCTAAACTCGTAAATAATGCAATCCAAATGCCTCCCATTGTAGAGGATAAGATGATAGACAGTACCCAAAAAATAAAATACGCTTTAATATTTTTATATATACTAGCTATTACAAATACAGCAACCGGTAATAACATTGTTTTATGAAAGAGTACTCCTAACATAAACCAAAATGCCATAGATATATATTTTTTATCATAAGATAACCCCAAAATCACAAAAGAAGTTGCTATTCCATTTCGTATTCCATTTACACCGTATGTATAAAATGAAAAAGAGCAAATCAACATCAAAAATGCAAAGAAATAATGATTTGGAAACCAACGTTTTGAAGCCCAAAATAGTGGGACGATATAAAGTACAGCACAAACAAAAAAATAGGCATCTCTGGTAATTAACTTAGCACTATAATATGTAAAATATGCAAATCCTAAATCCCCTTCTCCTCTTATTTCTCCACCTACTCTATAGCTATCAAAAATATAAGCATAGGTTTTCATATCTGTAAAATATCTTCCACTCACTGGCCTTAATCCTATATATAATAGAAGTAAAACTAAAGTAAAACCTCCTAGTGCCAAATTAAAAAATTTGATCTTCTCATCATTAATATCCAAAACGGTGATATGCAGTAACGTAAAGATCAATAACAGCATTACCCCATAAATAAAAAAATCAAAATAATGTTCTAATGGTATGAAATCTATCATATTATGCTTTTAAATATTGGAGATACGCTGATGCAACATTTTTTAATGCAAATTTAGATAATAATGCTTCATAATTGGTAGCAATATTTTGTTTGAGAGTTTGATTATGATGCAAGGCATATTGCATCCCTTCCATTAATTTTTGCTCTTCAATAGTACCTTCCGTACTCATGGATTCTGGCATCGCAATACTACCTTTAAAAAGATTAGGAGTAATTACTCCTCCCTCCGTAAACAATAATTCACTATCCTCTTTTAAAATACTGGGATTCAAACTCATTAATTCTAAAATTCCATCAGTACATCTTGTAGTAACTATAGGGATCTTAACCGCCAGAGATTCGACAATAACATTTGGAGTTCCCTCATATAAAGAAGATAATGCTAATATATCAGCTTTAACTAAATATTGATATGGATTACTACGTCGACCCATAAAATAAACTTGGTCAGATAATCCTAAAAAATCAACATATGCTGCTAAATATTTACTTACATGCTCTTCTCCATCACCTATAAAAATTAAGTTGATATCTTCTTTCTTATTTTGTTGAAGTAAATAAAATGCTTTTAGTAAATGCCACGGTGACTTCTGCATAGAAAGCCTTCCTAAAAAAAGAATGCTTTTTTTGTCAAATAAAGATGCCTCAGAGACGTCTTCTAAAGGAAGTTCTGAAAGCCTCTTAATCTCTGTAATATTATGTGGATTATATATTACTTCTAAATTATCAAAAGCATATCCACAATGCTCTAAAAGATCTTCCTTAATCGCTTGACTTATACATACAACTTTATCAAAAAACCGATAACTCGTTTTATAACTCCTACTAAAAATAGTATTAAACATATTTTTAGCACTCAATTCTGCACTCTTTAAGGCATGAATACTTGCTATTTTAAATTCTTTTGTAAAGGTTAACGAGCTAAAAACATTCGCCATATCTCCAAAAGCGATAGAATGTGTAATCTGATTTTTTTTTATAAGTCTTCTAAGTTTAAACGGTATACTCAAATAAAATAATATACGCTGTACAACTGACATATATCCAAAATCCTTATCACTAAAAAAACACTCATCATCTCCAAAATTAATAATATCTGAATCTAATTTTATCAATTTCAAAGCCTTTATCGTGTATCCTTGAGTTTTATAATGATTATAAAATGTTAATGCTAAACGTTCCATACCACCAACACTTCCATAGGGCATGATCAATAATATTGTTTTTGTTTCTTTCATTTTCTCATTACATAATGAATTATTTCTAAAATAGCACTGTGACTCAAACCTACTCTAAAAACGTACTTAATTTTTTTGACCGCTGTATGACTCCTGTCCCGTTGAGATGATAGGGTGAATCAAAAAACAAATCATCAGAATATGAAAAATCCTCAGGATGACCAAGAACATTAACTCCGTATTCTCGTAATTTAGTATCTATATCTTTAATATAATTTTCATTTTTCTCAAATGAAGATTCACATAAACTAGGATACACTACAATTAATCTTGCTCCACGCTTTTCCATTTCGTTTTGAAAATCTAAAACATACTGAAATGCATTATCATTTAACGCTCCAGAAAACACATAAGAATGAAATTCTTCATTTTCCATATCCCAATGGGTATGATTATCTCCGTATTTGTTAATTGCAAATTCTCCATATACATTAGGAGTACTGGAATCAAAGCTTCCTGCTTTTAGTATATTATATGCAAAGGATTTAACGCGCTGAAAAGCAAATTTGGGAACATAAGGTGCAACTTCAATACATTGACCAATAGAAAGTAATTTTATATTGCTTGGTTTCGCTGTTAATGAGAATAATAAAGGTTCTCTTCCCAAATAATTTTTATTTAAAAAATGGTAATACTCTGGAGATAAGACTACCGTATCGCCCTTTCGAACAAATGCTTTTAAATCATCCAAAATATACTTCATACCATAACCTGCATGAATCCCATGATTAATTACTGGTTTTTGTACTTGAGAAGAAATAATCTGACTATCAAATCCAAAGACAACATTAGATCCTCCTGTAAGAATGATTCTATTTTTTTGATGTTGGTCTGCTAATAGTTCATGTTTTGCTAAAATACTATAATCTATAGAACGTGCAGGGCTATTATTTGGCAACAACAATCCTATAGATAATACACCAATACAACTAAACAAGAACACTATACAATTAATTATAAAAGCTTTCATTTATCTCTTTTATGTTTTTTTAATCTGCTTACTCATTACTATACTACTAAAACTTTTTAGAATTGGAAATAAATAAACTCTTGCTTTTCTGCTCCATACCAAAAAATTGAAAATACTAACCCTAAGTAAAAAACCCACCTAAATACTTTAGGTATATGATAATTACCAATTTCTAATCCATGTTTTTGAGTTCTTTGTAACCATTCTATAATTAATAAAAAAAGTACGAATGGCAAAACAGAAACTCCTAATTTTGGAACTGTAAATAGAGATGAAGAAAGTATACCTCCAATATAATCTACTGCAAATGTTACACTTGGTGCTCTAAAAAACACCCAAGCTATACACGTTACACAAAAGGTAAGTAAAATCTGGAATGATTCCTTAATACTAGGTAAGAAACTATTTTCAGCTACAGTATTCGTATACAATCTATTTTTCTTTAATAATAAGGATGGTAAAAAATATAAAGCATTGAGTCCTCCCCAAATAATAAAAGTCCAATTTGCTCCATGCCAGAAACCGCTGACTAAGAAAATAATAAATGTATTTCGAACCTTCATACTTAGCCCTCCTCTGCTTCCTCCTAAAGGAATGTATACGTAATCTCGAAACCACGTAGATAAAGATATATGCCATCGCCTCCAAAACTCTGCTATATTTCTAGAAAAATATGGAAAAGCAAAATTTTGCATCATATTAAAGCCAAAAAGCCGTGCAGTTCCTATAGCAATATCTGAATACCCCGAAAAATCTCCATAAATTTGGAATGCAAAAAGGATCGCTCCTAAAAAAAGTGTACTTCCTGAATGTGTAGTATATTCATCAAATATTTGGTTAGCTATAATTGCACAATTATCTGCAACTACAATTTTCTTAAATAACCCCCAAGCGATTTGACGTAATCCATCCTTAGCTTTAGCTATATCAAATTTTCGTGCTGTATAAAATTGAGGTAATAAATTGGTTGCTCTTTCTATGGGCCCGGCTACTAGCTGTGGAAAAAAACTTACAAAAGCAAAAAAGGAAACAATATCTTTTGTCGGTTTCAATTGGCCTCGATATACATCGATAGTATAACTCATGGTTTGAAACGTGTAAAAACTTATTCCAATAGGTAATACTACATCCAATGTAAATGCATCCAATTGGTAGCCCATGGATTGAAATCCTTCAGCCAATGAATTACTAAAAAAATTAAAGTACTTAAATACCCCTAAGAAACCTAGATTCACAAGCATACTCAAGGTAAGCCATTGCTTTTTACCACGTTGGGTATTTGCTTTTTCTATATAAATCCCACAGCAATAGTCTATAATAGAACTAAAAGCAATTAGAGATAAAAATCTCCAATCCCACCAGCCATAAAAAATATAACTTACAATAAAAAGCAACAAGTTTTGCCCTTTAATTGTGTTTTTTAACACAAACCAATACAATATAAATACTGTAGGCAAAAAAATTAAATATTCAACTGAATTAAAAAGCATTATTTAAAGTCTATAATTAATACTGGTAGTAATACCTTACACATTATTCTTATCCCTTAATTTCGAAAATAAATCTACCCATAATTTGGCTATATTTTCTTCTAAATATACAGTTGCTTTTACTTTAGCTTTAGCTCCCATAACTTTACGTTCCGATTCATTTTCAATCAAATATAACATCTTTAATGCTAACCCTTCAATATCTTCATCCGTCACTAAAAAACCATCTTCACCTTCTGTAATGATATCAGAAGGTCCATATGGGCAATCAAATGAAACACAAGGTACACCATAAGACATCGCCTCTGTGAGTACCATTCCAAAACCTTCAAAACGAGAAGACATTACATATACAGAACTTTCCTTATACTTATCTTGAATATTCTTAACTGGAGGAAACAAATTTACTGTATCTGAGATTTGTAATTCCTTTGCTTGATCGTCAAGACCTTGACTTTTATCTATCTTACCATAAATATCCAAAACCCAATCTGGATGTTTTTCTGATACTATTTTCCAACTCTTCAATAAACGATCATATCCCTTTTGAAAACTCTGCTTTCCTACTGCCAATACCCTTTTTTCTGTCAATGTACTTGAATCTTCTGGATAAAATGATAATGGATTTGGAATTACAGCTACATTCTTCAAGTTCCACTCTTTAACATTTCCATTCGTTAACACAATAAAGGCATCATACATTGAACCTCCAATATCCATAAGTTTAAACGTAATAGAAGCCTTAAGTTTTCCTAAACTGGAAGGGTTATCTTGAGTAATCTCTATATTTTTAGATACATGACGTTCGTAAATAATAGGACATTTTTTTGAGAAATATAATGGAACAAAAAGTCCCTTTAACCCATCATCACATACAGAAATCATATCAGGCTGAATAGATTTCACTAAAGTTCTTAACCCTTTAACATAAGTATAAAAATACGCTAATGGATTTCCTTGAACAGTAATGTCATGGTATATTAGTTTAGGACTAAACTCATAGAAAAGCTCTTCATCTCCCTGATTTAAAGTGATAATATGTACTTCATATCCATAGTATTCTGCCAAGTGACTTGCTTTTACAGACAATACACGTTCTAATCCTCCAGCTCCACAAATTTGATTTGTTATATATAAAATTTTTGTCATAAACACAGTTACTAAAAGAAACTTATTTTATTGCTTTTTTTTAAATCTGTTAATACGCAAGAAAATCTTGTGATTCTTCTTGTACTTAAATACAATTATTTATAAAAATTAAGATATTAATTCCATTGAAAAAGAAAGGTATGGGAGAAACGTATACCCAATTTTGTTGATGAAAAATAACCACTAACTATAGCAACTATTAAAACATTAATGTTTTTTGTTATCAAGTATCTTAAATATTATTCTCATACAAAATTAAATTCGCTTTCAAAGCTTAGTTTTGTATGAGAATAATATTTTTAAAATGCAATACTATCGAATTAATAGATACATCAAATATTATCCTTCTTTAATTATATTAACTATACCTATAATTCTACTTTTTTGTATAATAAATAATGCTTAGCATCCACCTTCTAAAGCTTTATCCAAATAGTTTTTTGAAATATTTATTAATTTTAATAACTTCTTTTCAGCATTATTATAATCAAGATCTTCTAACTCAAAATTATCAACGGATTCTTCATTCGTTATTAAAAGATTTAGAAAACCTATGGAATCTAACATATCTCTCATTCTTGTATTAATCTTATCCGTTCTATTAAATACGGTAAACTTCTTTTTGAAAATAATTGAAAATGCTACAGCATGAAAAGAATTAGATATCACAAATTCAGCATTTCTAATTAAAGAAAGAAACTTTTTTGGACCTTCTAAACAATAATTAGAATCTGCATAATTTATATTCTGATTAACACTCACTATTTTCCAACCAAATTGTTTTTTTAGTGCTGTTCCAAATTTCTTGATCAAAGGATTACTGTCAAAGTCATAGATAAAAAGATATTTTTCTTTTTCATT
The DNA here is from genome assembly GCA_937951135.1 of uncultured Aquimarina sp. Classification (GTDB taxonomy): domain Bacteria; phylum Bacteroidota; class Bacteroidia; order Flavobacteriales; family Flavobacteriaceae; genus Aquimarina. The sequence goes on from CALFCI010000056.1 coordinate 10,665, forward strand.
AATAACTTCGGATAACGCACTCCATTCATCCTGATCAATTAAAAAAACAGGATCCAACACCTGAGTTACATTTTCAATCTCTAAATCGTGAAGTATTTTCTTACCTGATGATTCTCGAACAGATACATGATCTAACCTAGACACATTACTTTTAACAAAATCTTTAATATTTTCTTCTAAAGAATCAATTGCAAAACTTGCCGCATAAGATAATTTCAATTTATCATTAGGAGCAAAATTCAAGTAAAATGAAGGATCTTTTCCATTTTGAAAAAAAGAATTCCAAATTTGATCACTTCCACAGATATAGGCATCAGCTTCAGGCAAATCCGCTTTCAATTCATCATTATTTTTATACAGTTTATTTGTAGATAAAATATACTGTTCAGAAAACGCATCAAAACTTCTCTTTCTTTTCAAAATTCTTAATCGCCCAGGTAGCTTTAGAAGTAAGTATGCTACTTTCAAAAATAAATTTTTATTAAAACGATCATTTCTAACATTCCAAATTGCAAAATGACCACTCAAATAATTTGGTTTATAGTGTATCGTTTCTGCATCATGTCCTTGATCTTGCAAATATTTCAATAATGCATATTCTTGCAAACTTGCTCCGTAATTGTATACTTCATGGCAAGTTATTGTTTTTATTTTCATTATTTGTTTCAAATTTATTCTACAAATATAAGATGTAGATTTAGATAATACTAAAAATATTTTTATTCATTAATTTCCGCCAGAATACCACAAAAACATGTATATTTATTAATGATGAAAATTAATTATTATTAATAATTAATTAATAAACTTCTTCTTGATCTATTGATACTGAAATAATGAATGGATTAATCCATCACTTTATACCCGATTAGTTGATTTAATCAACAAGAAATAAAGGTAACACCTAAATCTTTATATTACTTCTTAATTTTCAACTTCCTTAAAAGTCCATAAATAAATTTATCAAACAGTTCTTTTTCTGACTGAACTATTCCGAAAAAATACATCAATCCCAAATAAATAACAGAATAACATACTCCTTTTAATAAAAAAACAAGCCATCCACTATCTGGAATAAATTGTAGTGCATATCCTATTAATAAAACAAGTAAGAATGTAACTAAAGTTTTACCAAAAAGCTTCCTAAAAAATCGAAGGATATTTAATTTTATAACTTTAACATAGTAAAAATTCAAAAATATTTGAGCAACAACCATTCCTAAAACAGAACCTGATATCATTCCTATACCTCCATAAGTCTGAGCTAGAGCAAAACCAACGCCTGTTCCTAAAACCAGACAAATGAAATAAATAATAGCTTTGAACGCTAGTTTATTTCGAGCTTCAAGAATAGAAGTTCCAAAAAACTGAACAAGAGGAATTGTATATCCTAGCATAATAATTAAGGCTATAATCCATGAATCATAATAAGATTCTCCAACCCATAAAAACACAAACTGTTTACCAATCAAAATAAAGCCTCCCAAAATATATAATAGCATAATTAAGGATATCCTTCCTATTTTGATCATCATGTCCGTAAGCTCTTCACCTGAAGCTTTTCCTACAGTCATTTGTGTTGCTCTAGGAAGAAAAACACTTGAAATAGCAAAAGAAAATGCTCCATAATACGTTCCTAAAACAATTCCCACACCATATACAGCTAAAGCATCAGGACGACTAATTTTTCCAAGAATCCAGTGCCCTGCTTTCCATTGAAATACACCTACAATAGAAAACATAAATACCCAAACTGAGTACTTAAAAATAGTTAATATGAAATCTAAAGTGAAAGTATATAACTTAAATCGAACCTTTAATTTGCTGAACACAAAATAAGCTGTAATTATAATAAGGACAACATTGAACACTGTATCAATAATAACAATCGATATGGCTCCTCCACCGTAATATAAGATAGCTACTACTACTAATGATCTCGATATATTTTTTATGATATCAATAGTTTTAGGAAATATAAATTCTTCATAACCTGAACAGATTCCAAGAAACGATCCCCCAGGGAGTTTAATTGCTAAATTAAAAATTAAAATCGCAAATATTGTTTTAGCTATTCTAATTTCCTCTAGATTCATTTTAACAAAATAGGTTTCTATTGAGTTATAAAAAGATACACCTGCTATAACAACTAAAATGGAAAGAACTATATAAATTAAAAAAGAAGTAGCTAAAAAGTTTTCTTCACCTTTTCTATCATTCTCCGCTCTGTATTTAGCTACAAATCGAATAATTGTATTATTTAAACCAAAATCTAATATAGAGATTGTGCCAATCAATGCGCCAATAGTTATATAAATCCCATATTCATCTGCACCTAATTTCCTGATAATTAAAGGTGTAAGCAATAGACCAATAACATTAGTAAAAACGATACTCATGTAATTAAGTAGTGCACCTTTTTTTAATTGACTCATTCAAAAATTATTTTTATATATTATATTTATTTATAATCTTCCATGCACTTCTCCCTTGATCACACCTTTAACATCATACAGAATTCCTGAAGGTTTTAAAAGTGTTGAAAAGTCCAGTGTTAAATATTCTTTATGCGCTACTGTAAGCACTACTGCATCATATATTTCTGCCGGTAACTCTCTAACCGTTTCTATATTATATTCGTGTAATACATCACTTGGTGCTGCCCAAGGATCATATACAGTAACCTCTGTAGCAAAACTTTCTAAGCCCAGTACTACATCTATTGCTTTGGTATTACGCACATCAGGACAGTTTTCTTTAAAAGTAATTCCCAATACCAAAACTTTAGCACCATTAATTTTAATATCATTTTTTACCATTAACTTCACGATTTCAGAGGCCACATAGTTCCCCATACTATCATTTAATCGTCTTCCTGCAAGAATAATTTCAGGATGATATCCAAACTCTTGTGCACGTTGTGCCAGGTAATATGGATCTACTCCGATACAATGTCCACCCACTAATCCAGGCTTAAATGGTAAAAAATTCCATTTGGTACCTGCAGCTTCTAAAACATCATGAGTATTGATTCCCATTAAATTAAAAATCTTAGCCAACTCATTGACAAAGGCTATATTAATATCCCGTTGTGAATTTTCTATTACTTTGGCTGCTTCAGCTACTTTTATTGTTGGTGCTAAGTGTGTTCCTGCAGTAATTACTGAATTGTATAATGCATCTACTTTCAACCCGATCTCTGGGGTAGAACCCGCAGTTACTTTCAAAATTTTATCTACAGTATGTAATTTATCTCCTGGGTTAATCCGTTCTGGTGAATACCCTGCATAAAAATCAACATTAAACTTCAATCCGCTAATGCGCTCTAGAACAGGGATACATTCTTCTTCTGTAACCCCTGGATATACTGTAGATTCATAAATTACAATATCTCCTTTTTTCAATACTTTTCCAACCGTCTCACTAGACTTATATAAAGGAGTAAGATCAGGTCTATTGTTTTTATCTACTGGTGTTGGTACTGTTATTATATAGTAATTACAAGAAGCTATATCCTCTAAAGTATCAGAACAATATAAACCATTCTTAGCATCTGGTGTATCCTTTTGCACCGATTTTAAAGTTTCATCGTCTAGTTCTAATGTAGTATCATTTCCTGACCGTAATTCTTGTATTCTTAGCGTATTAATATCGAATCCTACTACAGGATATTTTGTAGCAAACAACCTAGCCAAAGGCAATCCTACATATCCTAATCCGATTACAGCTATTCTAGTATCTTTCATTTTGTTGGTGGTTTTAAGAGTTTAGAATATAATCAATTTAAATTTTCCCAATACCATTGTATGGCATCTTTCAATCCTTTTTTAATATCAAATTGGGGAGTGTACTCTAGTAATTTCACAGCCTTATCAATCGATGCTAAAGAGTGAGGAACATCTCCTTTACGTTCCTTACCATACTGTATTTCAATATCTGCTATAGTAGCATCGTACACCGATAGGTATTCCTTAAGAAGAGTTACCAATTCATTTAAAGTGCTACGCGCTCCAAAAGCCGTATTATATACGGTATTTAGTGCTTCTTCATTCTCTGTTACCATCGCACAAAGATTCATCTGTATCACATTATCAATATAGGTGAAATCTCTAGAAAATGTACCATCTCCGTTAATCATTGGAGATTCATGCTTTATTAATAATTGTACAAATTTTGGAATCACCGCAGCATACGCTCCATCAGGATCTTGCTTACGTCCAAAAACATTAAAATATCGCAATCCAATGGTATCTAACCCATACGTGGTTTTAAAGTTTTCGGCATACAATTCGTTTACATATTTTGTGATGGCATAGGGAGAGAGTGGTTTCCCTATCTCTTCTTCTACTTTGGGTAATATCTTGGAATCTCCATAAGTAGAAGAACTCGCTGCATATATAAAACGATGTACACCTGTATCTCTAGCGGCAACCAACATATTTAAAAATCCTCCTACATTAACATCATTACTCGTTATAGGATCATTAATTGATCTTGGTACCGAACCTAATGCTGCTTCATGTAACACATACTTTACCCCTTCACAGGCTCGACGACAATCTTCTAAATCCCTGATATCACCTTTAATGAATGAAAAGTTGGGGTAATTTTTTAAAGATTTAATATTTTTTTCATGCCCTGTTGCAAAATTATCTAATCCTACTACAATACTTCCTAATTCCAGTAAAGCTTCACATAGATTGGCTCCAATAAAACCCGCTGCTCCGGTAACTAGTACTTTTGAGGAACGCAAACGTTCAAATCGAGTAGTATTCATAAATAAATAGTATAAATCCTTTAATAATATATAAATAAACGATGCGAAATTAAACTTTCCTTCCGGAAGAAACAACTTATAATACATCTAATACCTCCTATTGTTTAATAGCCAATTTCAAATCATAAACATCCAGACTGCATCTCTTTAATTAATATGTCAATACTGAAAGTAACACTGATTCAAATCGTTGTTTTCCTAAATAGTTTTCCTCTAAACTAGCTGCAAAAGGCACTGGAGTTTCTATGCTTCCTACACGTTGTACAGGCGCATCTAAAAATTCAAAACAATGCTCCATTAACAACGCTGATATATCAGAAGCGATTCCTCCAAAAAGAGAGTCTTCTTGTACAATAATTGCCTTACCCGTTTTTTGAACTGAAGCATATAGTGTAGCAGTATCTAAGGGCTGAAGTGTCCTTAAATCAATAACATCTGCACTAATATCAGGGTGCTTCTCCAAAATTTCTATAGCCCAATGTACGGCTACTCCATAACTAATAATTGTAATATCACTACCTTCATTACACAATGCAGCTTGACCCAAAGGCAATGTATAATATCCGCCAGGCACTTCTTGTCGGATAGATCGATATAATTTTTTATGTTCAAAAAACAATACCGGATTCGGATCTTCAATTGCTGTAGCCAATAAACCTTTTGCGTCATAGGGAAATGCAGGGTAAACGACCTTAAGCCCTGGCGTTTTTGTAAACCAGGCTTCATTAGTCTGGCTATGAAAAGGCCCTGCTCCTACACCTCCTCCACAAGGCATTCGAATGACTACATCTGCCGTTTGCCCCCATCGATAATGTGATTTTGCTAATAGATTTACAATGGGATTAAATCCAGAAGACACAAAATCTGCAAACTGCATTTCTACAATGGCTTTATAGCCATTAATAGCCAACCCATAAGCTGCGGCAACAATACCTGATTCGCATATTGGGGTATTACGTACCCTATCTGCACCAAACAATGCTTCAAAACCTTCTGTAATCTTAAAAACACCTCCATAAGCAGCGATATCCTGTCCCATCAGCACTGTATTATCATACCGAGTCATTGCTTTTTTTAAGGCATCTGAAATTGCGTCTATAAAACGAATTTCTGTAGTGATCGTATTTTGATCATCGCTTTCCAAAACAAAAGGTGCATATACTGCCAGTAATTCTTTTTGGGTATTCGACAGTATTTCATCGGATACATCTGCACGCTTCCAATCGGTATCTATTTCGTTTTTAAATACGACTTTATGTTCTCGAATCTCATTTTCAGTAATTCGCGCGGATTGCACTAAAAACTGTTCATAATTTAGTACTGGATCTTTCGCTTTCCAATCTGTTAACACCACATCAGGAACATACGCTGTACCGCTAGCTTCTTCATGACCACGCACTCTGAAGGTTTTAAACTCCAACAATATCGGTCGTGGACGTTCACGCATACTTTCTGACACTTCTTTCACTTTATGGTATACCGCCAACACATCATTTCCATCTACGATATGGGCTTCCATTCCGTATGCTTTTCCACGATCTGCAAGATCTTTACAGTTGTACTGTTGCTCACTAGGTGTCGATAATCCATATCCATTATTTTCTATACAAAATAACACCGGTAAATCCCAAACAGAAGCGATGTTCATCGCTTCATGTACATCGCCTTCACTTGTCCCTCCATCTCCTGTAAATACTGCGGTAACCTTTTTTGTTTTTGACAATAGATCTCCTAGTGCTATACCACAAGCTACTCCCATTTGAGGCCCTAAATGAGAGATCATACCTACAATATTATACTCCTGTGTTCCAAAATGAAAAGAACGATCTCGCCCATTTGTAAATCCTATATTTTTTCCTTGCCATTGACCAAACAAACGATACAAAGGGATATCTCTAGTCGTAAAAACACCTAAATTACGGTGCATTGGCAATATATATTCTTGAAATTGTAAAGCCGCTGTAACTCCTATAGAAATAGCTTCTTGCCCAATCCCACTAAACCATTTAGAAATCTTACCCTGACGTAATAGAATTAGCATCTTTTCTTCTATCATTCTTGATTTCAACATTCCTAAATACAAGGTAATGAGTACTTCATCGGCATTATTTTTAGTAGTAAACTTAAAGTGTTGTATTGGGTCGGGCATAAGTGGTATCCATTATAGTTTAACTATTTTAGTATATGACAAAAATAGGGAACGATATTTTCTGGAAGTATCGGAAATAAAAAAATAGACAATTGATACTATAGCTATTAGTGATTAGCTTCTTGTACTTCTAAATAGCGACTAGCTTTTCTCATAGCCTTTCTCTTGGTCTATTTTCCATACAGTCTTCTCTATGTTCTATTCTCAAATTTTTGTCATGTACTTAGTTTAAATGTACTTAAAATATTGTAGTACACCTGATATTATATTCGTTTTTTAAACAATTATACAATAGTATTTACCAAGAATACTGTTATTTTTGTGACTATACATCATCTCAAAAATTCTATCAAACACTTGTATTCTATGAACACTATCCCATCTGTAGATTTAGCAGATTTCACCTGTAATGACCCGATACGAAAACAAAACTTTGTAAACCGTATTGGAAACGCATACGAAGAGATTGGATTCGTAGCTTTAAAAAATCATTTTCTAGATGATCTTTTAACTACAGAACTGTATCGAGAAGTTACTGCCTTTTTTGACTTGCCAACCGCTATAAAACAGCAATATGAAATTGAAGGATTAGGAGGCCAACGTGGCTATGTTTCTTTCGGTAAAGAACATGCAAAAGGTAAAAAAGAAGGAGATCTTAAAGAATTTTGGCATTTTGGACAGGAACACAACCCAAATGCTAAAATAACAGCTACATATCCCAAAAACTGTCTGGTAAAAGAGCTAGATAATTTTAATACTGTGGGGATGACAACCTATAAAATGCTAGAAAAAACTGGAGTTTATGTATTGAGATCCCTAGCGTTATATCTTGGATTGGAAGAATATTATTTTGATCATTGGGTTACTTATGGAAATAGTATTCTACGCCCCATACATTACCCTCCTATTACTACTGAACCGCAAAATGCAGTACGCGCAGGAGCGCATGGAGATATTAATCTAATTACACTATTAATGGGCGCCTCTTCTGGCGGTTTACAAGTACAACGAAATGATGGCGTATGGATCGATGCTATTCCTCAAAAAGATGAACTTGTTATTAATGTCGGTGATATGCTTTCCAGACTCACAAATAACACCTTGAAATCTACAGTACATCGCGTAATTAACCCTCCAAAATCTGAATGGCATACTCCAAGATATTCTATACCTTTTTTCATGCATCCTCGAAGTGACATGAAATTAAATTGTCTTCCTCAATGCATCTCTGAAACAAACCCTAAACAGTATAGTGATATTACCGCAGGTGATTTTTTACAACAACGCCTTATAGAAATAGGATTGATAACGAAATAACACGGCTACTATAAATATCTTAAAAAAACACTAGAAATTAAATAGAGTTATTCAATTTTGAGTGTTATCTTTATATATCCCATTATGATTACTTAAATAAGAATATGAACTTACAAGATCAGTTAAAGAATTTATTTCCAGACCATGAACCCTCGGCAGAAGAAGTTCCAACGGAAGATCATACAGATCAAATTTGGTTGCAAGATGACCCTATACTTTGTAAGTATGAAAAGCGCAAAGGAAAACCAGTTACTATTCTAGAAGGATATACAGGTTCGGATGCGGATTTTAAAAAATTGGCTGCAACTATAAAAAAACAGCTTAGCGTGGGTGGTAGTTTTAAAAAAGAGCGTATTATTATTCAAGGAGATTATAGAAATAAGATTATGGAAATCTTAACCGATAAAGGCTTTAATGTTAAACGTGTAGGAGGTTAAATCAAATATTATGAATGCAAAAACACTACATATTACTAATGGGGACGCATTAACCAATAAACTAAATCAATTAAAACATATAGAAGGTGATTTTTTAGTTTGGCGTGAAATGTTTTGTGAAGGTCCTACAGAAATAGATTTAGAATCCAATGTTTCAATACAAAAACGCACTGATTTTCTAAAAAAATATTATCGTATTTCTACTATCGATTATCAAGAGAAATTCTTGAATGAACTGGAAAAGCTAACACATCCAGAAGACTATAGCACAGTGATTTTGTGGTTTGAATATGATTTGTTTTGTCACATCAATATGATTGCTGCAATTAGCCTTCTATTGCGTAAAGGGTTTGGCGAAAAAACAATAGCACTTGTTTGCAGTGGAACAATTAAAAATCAAGATAAAATTTTAGAATTAGATGAGTTGTCTATCCCACAATTGCAACAACATTTTAACGATAGAGTACTACTCAATACTAATGATATCCAACTGGCTTCCTATGTCTGGACATTATATTGTGAATCTGATCCTAAAAGAATTGCGGGTCAAATAAAAAAACCTTCATCTTTTCAATACCTTTCTATTTGCCTTAGAGCACATTTACAACGATTTCCGAATATGCTTACGGGTCTCAATATTTTAGAACATCATATTTTAGATATCATCAATACCCATACGATTAAAAACATGAAACAACTTATGGGATATGCTTTAGAATATCAAGGGTTTTATGGGTATGGTGATATGCAAATGAAACGGGTTATCGCTAAATTATTTCAGTTTTTAGATCAAACACCGGAGCAATTAGTACTCTCTGAACGTGGAAAATTAGCATTAGCACAAAAAAAGAATTTCTATAATACTACATCTTCAAATTGGTATTATGGAGGGGTTCACAAATATCAATACCTATACAATAAACAAACACATAAATTATTAAAGTTGTAACCCCTATGCCCATAGCTGAATCTGAGCTGATCATTAATTCAGATGGAACAATTTACCATCTCAATTTGAAACCTGAAAATATCGCCGCTACAATACTTACTGTTGGTGATCCTGAAAGGGTTGAAAAAGTATCACAATACTTTGATACTATTGAATTTAAAACTCAAAAAAGGGAGTTCCATACCCATACTGGAACGTACAAAGGGCATCGACTTACTGTAATTTCAACAGGTATTGGAACCGATAATATTGATATTGTATTGAATGAATTGGATGCACTAGCCAATATTGATTTTAAAACCAGACAAATAAAAACAACCCTTACTTCTTTAAACATCATACGCATCGGTACTTCTGGTGCAATACAACCCGAAATTCCATTAGATAGTTTTATGGTTACAGAAGTTGCTGTGGGATTCGACAATCTTTTACACTTTTACAAAAGTGGTCACATACAGTTTCCTCAAATTACGAATGCATTAACCAAACATCTGCAATGGAGTAATAATAAATCATTACCTTATGTAGTACCCTTCGATAAAAAATTAGGGCGGCAGATGCAAAGTAGGGATACTCATAAGGGATTTACCATTACAAATCCTGGTTTTTATGCACCACAAGGTAGGCTATTGAGATTGGCTTTAGAAAATCCAGATTTAAATCCTAAAATAGCCTCATTTACGTATGCAGATAAAAAAATAACAAATCTAGAGATGGAAACCTCTGGCCTTTATGGGTTAGCAAAATTATTAGGACATCGCGCAGTATCCATGAATGCAATAATAGCCAATCGTGCGACCCAAACCTTTAGCAAAAACCCAGAAAAAACTGTGGATACGCTAATACGATATACGCTTGATAAAATTGTAGAATTTTAATCCACAGTATGGAGAGTTTAATACTCCGAGGTTTGCCTCGAAATATGAAAAACAGGTATCCGATATATGCCTCATGAGTCTGCCCCGAGGTAGTTGACTCCTAAAAATATGTCCATAAAAAAAGAGTGACGAATCACTCTTTTTTAAATAAACAAAACAAAACAACTAAAATATCCGGAATTATACTTTTATTATATCACTAAATGGTCTAAGTATTTTATCTAAAATTATCCAAACAATATTTTTAAGCTTAATATTAAATTAGTAATTAATAAAGCGCCTATCAATATAAAAATAACATGCTCTATATATGTTCTATTCAGCTTTGCTACTTTGATTGTAGCTTTTTTCTGGCTAAAAAAATATTTTTTCATAAGAATATTGTTTTTATTTGATAATTATATTTTAAAGGTATGTTGAATAGTACTATAAAGTGAAAATGGAACTATAACTATTTATAACAATATCGATAAAAAACACATTTAAACGATAAAATACACTAAATACATAATTTTTTAAAATAATGGATACAATTAGAATCGGAGGCGTCCCCGAACACTTCAACCTTCCATGGCATCTTACCATAGAAGAGCAGGCATATCAAAAACGTGGAATTGAACTAGAATGGATTGATTTTCCTGGGGGTACCGGAGCAATGTGCGAAGCATTACGAAATTCAGAAATTGATATTGCAATTATTTTAACTGAAGGTATCATTAAAGACATCATCGCTGGTAATCCTAGTAAAATTGTACAAACTTATATCCAATCACCATTAATTTGGGGGATTCATGTGGGGTCGCAATCACCCTATCAATCTATCAATGATATACAAAATACTACTGCGGCAATTAGCAGGTATGGATCAGGATCACACCTTATGGCTTATATTAATGCTCAAAACAATGGCTGGGACAGCAGTACGCTACAATTTAATGTTATCAAAAATCTAGATGGTGCTGTTCAATCTTTAACTGAAGGCACATCGGATTATTTTATGTGGGAACATTTTACGACCAAACCTTTGGTCGATAATGGAACGTTTCGAAAAGTAGCAGACTGCCCTACTCCATGGCCTTGTTTTGTTATTGCAGTAAGAGAAGATATACTACAGACTAAAACAGAAACCATACAGACTATTTTGGATATTATAAATACATCCACTATAGGCTTCAAAAACATTCCTAATATTAATAAAACATTAGCGCTTCGCTATGAACAACAATTGGAAGATATTGATTTATGGTTGTCAAAAACACAATGGAGTCAATCTATACTTTCTCCTCAACTCATCAATACGATACAAAATCAATTGCACACATTAGATATTATTAATACTATTGTAGACCCAAAAGATTTGGTACACTATTTGTAATGATGCCAACAAAAGATAACCACTAAAAACTAAATGTATCAATGAAAAAAATAATCATCCTTAGTCTTGCTGTATTCGCATTTCAAATAAGTTTTGCGCAAAACAGTGGGGCCAGTCAATACAAAAGAGACTTTAAACGAAATGAAGTTAGTATCAATCCTTTTAATATCATAGCATTTGGTGCCTTCGATGTGAATTATGAAAGAATCTTAAATAAAAATACTTCATTAGGATTAGATTTTTTTTACCGTTTATCCGAAGGTAAAGATGATAATGACCTTATAGATTCAGATGATGTCTTTGATAAACAAGTTGCTGCTACATTGCGTTTAAAATATTTTTTTGGAGATCGAATTGCTAGAGGTTTTTATGCTGAAGGATTTGGAATGCTTTCCTCTGGAGAACATGAGAATAGAATTGACCAATTCGGCACAACTGGAGTATTTGTAAATAGTATTCGGAAAGATTTGGATTACACTGATTTTGCTCTAGGATTTGGTATTGGAGGAAAATTTGTATCTAAAAATGGTTTTTTTATGGATGTTGGTATTGGAATAGGACGAAATTTATTTAGCGATAAAAGTCCCGATATTGTTGTAAAACCTAATATCTACATTGGATACCGATTCTAAATCATACTTATAAACACTAAGAAACCAGTTCCCATATAAAGAATGGTCTCGTTAAAATAAATTAAAGTTAATTTTTAAATTCATTTGTTAATTACAAGTAGTAGTTTTTCAATCACACAACAACATTACTTTAAAACCATAAAATAGAAAGTTATTTTTTTCGTAAGTTTGTATCTGTTTTTCGAACCCCTATCAAAAATAAAACTATTATGATTACAGTACTGTCTATTATTGTAGGGCTAATCGCTATTAATCTTTTATTATTACGCTATAGTATTCAATCTACAGAACGAAGTGGCAAAAATAAAACTTCAAAACAAATCGATTCGAATACAAATACAGAAGTAAAGAACATTTCTGATGCTGCATAACAATTGACACCTCTACTTTTGAATTATTTCTATTTATAGGTATCTAAAATAGATCAACCTTTTAGATTACCATACAATTTCTGATTGATCGCATGCTTTCAAATACGCATTAGTTTTACTAAAATGATGATTTCCAAACCAATACCCCCGATTCGCACTTAATGGTGATGGATGTCCACTTATTAGCACTTCATGCTTTGATATATCTATTTTAGCTCCTTTTTTCTTCGCGTATCCTCCCCACAATAAAAACACAATCTGTTCTTTTTGATTTGAAACACATTGAATTACAGCATCTGTAAATTGCTCCCACCCCTTCTTTTGATGAGAACCTGCCTGATGTGCTTGTACTGTTAAGGTGGCATTCAATAATAAGACCCCTTGTTTTGCCCAACGTTCTAAATTACCTGTGGTTGGAAAAGGGATCCCTATATCTGTTTCTATTTCCTTAAAAATATTAGTTAATGATGGAGGAAATTTGATGCCGTCATGAACAGAAAAACACAACCCATTGGCTTGTCCTTCTCCGTGGTAAGGATCTTGACCTATAATCACCACTTTAAGATTGTCAAACGTACAGTGATCAAAGGCTGCAAATATTTCTTTCCTTTTAGGAAAACAGTCTCCGTTTTCATATTCTGTTGCTACAAAATCCATCAAGTTTTTGAAATAGGGTTGATCAAATTCATTTTCAAGCTTAACTTTCCAACTGTTTTCAATATTTACATTCATCAGAGTACCAAAAAAAATATAGGTTTTAACTACTTTTGTTATTTTCCAAAAATAGTGTAAAAAGTAATATGATTCGAATTTCAGAAAAAACACTCCAAGATCTTGAATTTAGCGTAATTGTAGAGCACCTCAACGAATTATGTACAACGGGATATGGTAAAAATAAAGCGCTTAAGATTATTCCGTTTGAAAATTCTGAAGCATTACATATTGCTTTACAACATGTTTCAGAATACAAGTCTTCTTATGGTAACGATGCACGCATTCCAAATCACGGATTTGAAAATATAGATAAAGAAATACAACTGTTAACTATAGAGAATACATTTTTAGAAGCCTATAGTCTTAAGAAAATTATAGCACTAAGTATCGCTAGCAACACTTTATTCTCTTTTTTTAGAAAAAACAAAGAATTGTATCCCGTATTATACGATACTTCTACTAATATTGAGTACACTACTGCTATTATACAATGTGTAGAAATTGTTATTGATAAATTTGGAGAGATTAAAGACAATGCTTCTGCTACATTATTAAACTTAAGAAGAGATATTAATACCGTACAAGGAAAACTGAATGGGAGTTTTGGTAGAGACCTCTCCCGATATACCCCTCTGGGTTACCTGGATGAGATTAAAGAAAGTGTAGTCGACAATCGAAGAGTATTAGCTGTAAAGGCAATGTATCGTCGTAAGGTTAAAGGAGCTATAATGGGGAATTCCAAAACTGGAAGTATCGTTTATATAGAACCCGAAGCAACATTACAATTTAGTAGAGAGTTAGGTAACTTACAATATGAAGAACGTGAAGAAATCGTAAAAATATTACGTCAGCTAACCGATAAATTACGACCATTTACCACCCTATTACAAGAGTATCAAGAATACCTAAGTGATATTGATATTATCGCTGCCAAAACGAAGTATGCACAACAACTGAATGCGGTCTTACCCAAAATCACGGAGGATCGAGAACTTACCATAAAAGATGCCTATCATCCGATATTATACCTTACCAATGCTAATAAAGGTGAAAAAACGCATCCACAAACCATAACTTTAGACCAAAATAATAGAATCATTGTAATTTCTGGACCTAATGCTGGCGGTAAAAGTATTACCCTAAAAACCATTGGACTTTTACAAGTGATGTTACAAAGTGGAATGTTAATTCCTGTACATGAATATAGTAGAATGTGTTTGTTTGATTCGATACTAACAGATATCGGTGACAATCAATCTATAGAAAACCACTTAAGCACCTATAGTTATCGGCTAAAAAACATGAAACATTTTCTTCGAAAATGTAATGAAAAAACGCTGTTTCTTATTGATGAGTTTGGAACGGGTAGTGATCCTGAATTGGGAGGAGCATTGGCAGAAGCTTTTTTAGAGGTATTTTACGAACGGGAATCTTTTGGTATCATTACCACACACTACGCCAACCTTAAGCTATTAGCAAGTGAACTTCCTAACATGTCTAATGCAAACATGTTGTTTGATGCTAAAACATTAGAACCGTTATTCAAACTTTATCTAGGAGAAGCGGGAAGCTCATTCACTTTTGAAGTCGCACAAAAAAATGGTATTCCATATAACTTAATCAATAAAGCAAAAAAAAAGGTTGCTCGTGGTAAAATACGTTTTGATAAAAGCATTGCTGATCTTCAAAAAGAAAGATCCAAACTTCAAAAAACAACTGCCACGCTAAAAACTAAGGAAGAAAAAGCGGTTGAAGCACAAGAACGTTCTGATAAAACCAATCAGCGCATACAACAAAAGCTAGAAAGCTATCAAGAGTTATATGATAGTAATCAGCGACTACTCTATCTTGGTCAAAAGATCGATCAACTCAGTGAAAAGTTTTTTACCAATAAAAAGAAAAAAGAACTCATCGATGAGGTTTTGAAATTGGTTACCATAGAAAACTCAAAACGAAAGAAACAGACTATACAACAACAAAAGGCGACAAAAACAAAAAAAGAAGAACTTATAAAAGAGGTAGAAAAAAAAGTAACTGTTATTCGAGAACAAAAGAAAAAAGAAAAAAAAGCTGCAGAAAAATTACCTCCAAAACCTAAAGTTACCTTGAAAATTGGAGATCGAGTGCGTATGATTGATGGAAAAGCTATAGGTACCATCGACACGATAGAAAAGAAAAAAGCCTTCGTTAATTATGGCATGTTCACCACTAATGTAGCATTAGATGCACTGGAGTTTGTAGAGCGTAAGAAATCATAGTCTCTACAAAATTAACTACTACTACTCTATCACAAATAGTTTAGAATCCTTCATAAACCCTTTAACTAGTGTTTTGAGTTGTACAGAATTTATGGTATCGACATGATCCGTGATAAACTTTTTATCGGCTGTAATATTTTTATGATATCGTGTTATTTTTGGTGCATTGGATTGTACACTTAGTCGAATCATTCGAAGTTCTATCGCATTAGGCTTAACCAATATTGCAGCATCGATAAGCTGCTTTCCTTGTTTAAAATATGCAATTTTATCTCGTCTCTGCTTAGCTTTCGAAGCTTTCAAGGCAAGAGAAGCACCATGATATGCAGATAAAATTGTTCCCTCGTTTACACCAAATGCTTTGGTTAATTCATAAAACTGTTCCGCATTTTCTTCTGTATCATTAGCATGCTTAAATGCTTGTCTAACCTCATTAATATCAGTGTATAAAAATGCGCTCATTGTGACTAGAAATGCGGTAATTAAAACTTTCATTGCTATCCTATTTACAAATTATTAACTCTTTTCAAAATGTACCACAACCTTAAGTGCTATTGTGTCTCCATACTGAAATGTATTTTTTACTTTTATAATATCGTCACTATCCGTAAAGGTATTTACGATAGTTAAATCTGGTGTTTTCTCAGGGTTAATAACCGCCATAAACTTTACATTGGATGCTTTCTTCATCAACAATGACGCCCCTACCCTTTTTTCGGTAAGTTCTTTAATGATTTGTAACATACATACGCCTGGTGTTACTGGGTTACCAGGAAAATGACCTTTAAAGACGTCATGAGCTGCATTTAATGTAACTACAGCCGTTTGTACATTATCTATTATTACATCCTCTTTAATCGTATATAAATCTGCTAATAACATATTTATTTTTTTAGCGTTTGCAACTGTATGGCCAGTTTGATGTTTTGATGCTTAATTTGTATTTGTTCTACAAGGTTACCCTTAACACCTACAAATTGAATCGTAAATTTATTT
>CALFCI010000057.1 GCA_937951135.1 uncultured Aquimarina sp.
AAAACCACCAATCATCTGACTATTTTGCGTATAAAACTCTGATATTATTGGATCATAGCCATCTCCTGTATAGGAAGTAAAATATTTAAAGACTACTCCAGTTTCTAACAGCAAGGCTTTCTTAAACCATCGATCTCTAAAGTATAGACTATTACGAGTTACAAACTCTGGCACATTATATACCAAATCTCCACCTTGTACATTTTGATATAACACCGTATTCTCCAATCCCAACTTCCAAAATCTAAACTCATTTGATAGTTTTACCTTCAGTATATCAATCGTCTCATTAGTTTGATTAGGCTGAACTAAGCCTGTAGCTGCATCTGGAGCAAAATAGGTGTAATTATCTGTTCGAGTATAGTCTAGTGACAGCTCTGCTATTCCTTTTGCCGTAAGATCTACTTTTATTTTTTGACTTTCAATATTTTTAAAATCATTTTGCCAATTGTAATTGATATAATCATTTTGATAGAGTAAAAAATTATAATTAGGAGCTACCGAATTGGAACCCACTGTGACCGTAGCTCCATAGCTATCATTCCATTGATATCCTGTTCCTGCTGTAAAATGATGTCCTTCAAAATCTCCTGAAACTATAGTTTCTCCATCTCCAAAGATTGTAAAGCCTTTATACGTATTTTTATAACTCCCTCCTACGGAATATACATCACCTTTTATTCTGTTTGGAACTTGAGTGATCGCTATCAAACCTGAACCATTAGTATTCGCTTGATTCAGTACCGTATTATATCCATAATTATAATTCGAATTGCCTACACGAAATTTAAGCTGCCCCAACCATATATTTCTAAAATCCAAAAACAAATGATTACTAAAATCTTCTAAGGCAACCCTATCCTTTATAGCTTCAGTCACATAGGCGTCTCCAAAAAGGGCACTAAGCTCAGATTGTTCATAGGTAAATGACTTGTCTGTAAAATCTGTAACATGACCTATTGCAAAACGTGTAGTGGCACTGTCGGTTGGTTTGAGTATCTCATACTGATGTGCTACATACAAACGTTTTCCTAGTAATTTACTTTCAGCATCTTGAAAATTTACAGAAATCGCACTTCGGTCTGCAAACTCACTTGCTTGTGTAACAAAATCACCGCTACCTAAATATTGATCGACTCCGTCCTCAGATAACCCTCCATTTTCTTCATTTGACAAATCTTGAGCTACAAAATGTGTACGTACGTGATAGCGTTCATTTTTAGTATTATAACTCGCAATTGCTCTAAAATTACCTGAATTTGTTAGTGCGTGCTGGTACTTTCCTAATGATCGCATACCTTTATATGCAATCGCTAAATTAAGTTGTGGCGATGTATTTACGGTAAGAAAGGCATCTAATTGTTGCCCTTGTTCAAATGTAGTATTAAAATACAATTCGCTTAAAGGTGTAGGCACATTGTAGTATTTAATGTCTTCTACTTCCATAAAGTTAAAATGCCGCGCTCTTGCGCCAAATAAAGGTAGTAGATGATTTCGTTCTTCAATTTTGACCAGACTATTATAACTTTGCCCTATATTATTTATAGGCTGTAAACCAAAATCATCACGACGCAAATAATTAAATTTATGATGCTTCTTAATACTTAAAGTTGTGTCTACGTGTATCGTATCGTTATAAATATCAATAATCAAGTACTTAGACACCACTGGTCTTTCTTTTTTCTTTTCGCCTTTTGATTTGTCGTTTCTTAAGGAAACAAAAGAACCATCCGTATCCGATTGATTTTCTTGACTATCGCTTTGCCGCTCTTGCGCATAAACTCCAGCTGTAACTACACTTAATACGATAAGGAATATAATTTTTCTCATGATAATGCTCAACTTTGGCAAAAATATACTTTTTTTGGCGAACCCCTATCTACAGACAGCTTATTGTTTAATTTGGTTTGTTGATCGTTGTCAGTTGATGGTTGATGGTTTTTTGTAATCATAATTCGATGTAGCGGTTAGCTTTTCTTAATTCTTTAACTTCTAATATAGTTGATGGTTGATCGTTGTCAGTTGATGGTTTTTTGTAATCATAATTCGATGTAGCGGTTAGCTTTTCTTAATTCTTTAACTTCTTAACTTCTATACCTCTATACTTCTTTTTATTCAAATATCTTTATCTTCGTATTATGTTAGATTTGAAACTACATACAGACCTTATCGAGTGCGGCACTGATGAAGCTGGTCGTGGTTGCCTTGCTGGTCCCGTTACCGCAGCTGCAATTATCCTGCCTGATGATTTTACAAATACAATTTTAAATGACTCAAAACAACTTAGTGAAACCAAACGAAATACATTACGCCCGCTACTAGAAGACTGTGCGATATCCTTTGGTGTGACACATATATTTATGGAAGATATTGACAAAATTAACATCTTAAATGCTTCTATTCTCGCCATGCAACGCTCTATTGCTAAACTTACACCACAACCAGAGCATATCATTGTAGATGGCAATCGTTTTAAACCTTATGCTGATATTCCTTATTCTTGTATCATTAAAGGAGATGGGAAATACCTAAACATAGCAGCAGCCTCTGTATTAGCAAAAACCTATCGTGATGCTTTTATGGAACAAATACATGACGAATTTCCTATGTATAATTGGAAAAAAAATAAAGGATACCCTACCGTAGAGCATCGTAATGCTATACGCCAGTATGGCATTACAAAATATCATCGTAAAAGCTTTCGCCTATTACCAGAACAATTGACCTTGGACTTACAAGACTAATCATAAAAACCTGTGCTTTGCGCCGTATTAAATTAAAAAACCAAATTAACATATTGCTTTAAACAGCTGTTAAAGAGTATCCATTTTTATCAACTTATTTGTTATTTAGTTTACCCCATTAAAGACATTATATGTACAGCACATCAAATGAATTTTAAAAACACAGGGAGTCAACTTGATACAACAAACCCATAATATTCAAAAAAATGCCAGAAATTTTAAAATTCGAAACTGTTTTAGACAACGAGATTCTAAAAGAAAAATTAACTCAAGATTTACCGCATCGTATCGTGAAACCTATTCTTTTCAGTAAAAATTTCCAAGTACGTAAAAGTAATTTCACCACGCAAAACATTCAGGTTAAAGTCAATCAGAAAAAAGGAACAATTACCATTTCGACGGCCATGGACATGCTTATCGTATATATCTTATTTTGTTGGCCTTTGGCTTTGTATATGTATCTCAACAAGCAGAAGCATGAGGCTTTAAAAAAAGAAGTTATCGATAAACTAACTGAATACCATACTCATTCTTAAATTACAACATTTATGAAGACCCTACCATATCTTTATTTATTGCTGATCGCATTCACTACATTTTCTTGTAAAAAAGAAAACACATTGACTACTGCCACTATTAAAGAGGTAACAAAAGAACATCAAATGATCTATGTTTGGTCTTTGAATGCTATTTTAAATCAAGAGAATGAGATGAGTGATTTCATTTTTGGAGGTGAAGAAAAAAACTTGGCACATACCGCAGATTACAAAGCTTCTTTAAAAGAATGGTGGGAAGTCAATTCTAAAAAGGATCTCGAAGAATCTATCAACACGCTTATTGGCGGACGTATGCATCACCCCGCGTTTATGGAAGAATACGATGGCTTTTTTGATATTTCTGAAGCACAATTCCAACAAAGTCTAAAAGACAATCCCGAGTATCAGGATCTTGATCGTATTTTATGGAACAACAAAACACTATTTAAAACCAAAGGCATTCTTGCTTGGGATATTGTACGAGCTACTGCACTAATTGGATGGGGATATCAAGCAGGATACCTCACCATGGATGAAGCATATCTATTATCACTTGCGGCAGGCACTGCGGCACAACAAAAGTTCACTTCGCATACCGAACTTTACGAAAATTATCTAGCGGGATACTTATACTGGTCTAGAGACAAAGCGGCTTATGACAAACGCGCTGCTACTGTAGCAGCACTGCTTAAAGACACAAACTCAGCCTGGAATATATTCCCTTTTGATTATGATATGACGAAGAAATAATAGTTGAAGTGAAACTTTAAAGACAAGATCGCTTCGCTTAAGGAAACAAGACAAAAAAATCTTAGCTTCTGAACATCTTACCGTCTAAAACAGAAGTATGATTTTGGGATTCAAAAGGTAAGATCTTATTTCTTCCTTGAAGAACGTTAAGAAAGTATCTTACTGATTGAACTAAAACAGGTGCCTAATAGCCGGAACCTGAGACCTAAAACAGAGGTAAAAAACCAACCCTTAAACGCTATATTAGAAGTAGAAAGTTTCAGAAAAACAAACAACTGACAACTAACAACGATCAACTAAACTACAAAATAGCTTTAGGAATCAATTTTCTTGTCCACGTTTTTACCCGCTTTGAGATTCCTGCCTTTTCATCTGGATTGGATTCTAAGGTAGTCTCCCATGAGTTTTCAGGTTGAAACTCTTGTTCCATGCCTTCTAATACGCCTGTTGCGATTTGCTTGGATTCGATAATTGTAATACACTCTGTATTGAGATGACTACTTCTTGGATCTAAATTAAATGTTCCTATTACCGTCGTTACACCATCGATAACCATAGACTTGGCATGTAATCCAAAAACTGGGTTGTATTTTGTTGCGGCATCTAGTGACCCCGTCATTACCTTATAACGCTCTGCAGCATCAGGTCTAAACTCATATACTTTCACTCCTGTTTGCAATAATGCTTTTCGATCTCTTTGATACCCACTAAATGCTTCTAAATTATCTGTAGAAGACAAACTATTGGTTAATATGCGAATCTTAACGCCACGATCTACTGCTGATTTAAACAATGCCCGACTCTCTTCTGTAGTGATTAAATAGGGCGTTTGAATGGTTATAGTTTGGGTAGCTCGCTTCACCAAACCGACTAAACTATCAGTAGACACACCACCCCCTTTTAACCCATCTTTACCTTCATTTTTCCCAGGCACATCTGATACAAAATGAACCGCATTTTCATCTAACCATATTAGCTTTCCCGATGCTCTAATCTTAGCAAACGCCTTTGGCAACTGAGTAATCCGATCTCGTATACGTGGTGTAAAATTGGCAGGATCACAAGCATACTGATGCAAACCCTCGAATCGATCTGGGGCAGTACGATCAATCCCATCTACTGTGATTAAACTATCTACTGGAACACTAATTGGATCCTCCCAAAAGTCGACAAACGATTCCTGAACCCGGCGTACCGTCTTTCCTAATATTAAAATATCTCTATCCCTAAAATTATAAGCACTATCAAAATCAAAATATTCATCTGCAACATTTCGTCCTCCTGTAATTGCTACTTTCCCATCTACGGTAAAGGTTTTATTATGCATACGCTGATTAGCACCTCTAAAATCGGTAATCATTTTTTTTCCTTTACTAAATATGTTCTTGCCAAGGTTTACCCCAGGATTATAAATTTTGATGTGTATATTAGGATGTGAGGCTAACATTAAAATAGCTCTTGGCCCAGCTTCTACCATGATATCATCTACCAAAATCCGAACCTGCACTCCGCGATCGGCAGCTCTTACCAAATAATCACAGGCGATAAGACCTATATTATCCACCGAAAATATAAAATACTGAATATCAATTGTTTTTTCAGCATACTCACTTAGCCAAGCTCGGGTGACCAATGCTCCCCCTCCATCTTCTAATACATACACCCCTGTTTTTTTAGATAACAACGCATCGATTACTTTGAATTCTTGAGTCAAACTTACGGTATCATTACGATGAATACTGGCACAAAAATCCTGAGTGGGTATCGGCAATTTCGTTGCATTGTCTCCACATGAGACACAAAAAACGAACATACATAGTATGCTTAAAAAAGTGGTAGTGTGATTTCGCTGTTTAAGATAATCATATACGCTATTCATAAGGATTGTAATCATAAATTATGGTCTCAATTATTTTGTTAGCACTTCTTGGATTGCACTATCCAAGCGTTCAAACACTAGTGTATTGTCTTTTTGAATATAGGCTTGTATCTGTTTTTGATAGACTGGCAAATCGTATAAAAAAGCTTTAATTCCATCTAGCGTAAATCCCTCTAATTGTTTCCCATAGCCTAACTTTTGAAGATACGCACCATTCAGGTATTGTTCAAATTGATTTTGTATCGGCACTGAGCAAATAGGTTTTTGTAAACATAAGGCTTCCGAAATAAAAGAATACCCTCCATTAGCAAATACGGCTTTAGCAGTTCTAAAGTATTCAATAAACTCGGTTTCACTAAACTTTTTTAGCTGCACATTTCCATGGGTTTCTTCAAGATTAAAGCCATATAGAAAAAACTGCTCTTGTGGTAATTCTTGTAAGATCTTAAGGATGCTATTTTTATCATACGAAGATTGATAAACGACAATATGATCTTTGATCTCGGGTTGGGCCGCCAAGATTTCAGCTCTAATAATCGGAGGTATCAAACTAGTATTCTTTTTCCTTAGGGCAGCTTCAAAAAAAGTAGAAATCAAATATTGATTACATTTCGGTAATTTTGCCTTTACCACTCCTTTGGCTACTTTATAATTTAATTTTTCGGCTGCCGGAATAGGGATCTCCAAAACTCCTCTATTCATAATTTGCATATTATCGATACTTATAATGGGCACTTTATGAAATTTCGCATAGTAATAGGCAAAGGATTCAAAATCTGAAATCACCAAGTCTGGCTTAAAATCGGCGTGCAGGTCTTTATATTTTTTAAAATTAGTTGCACCGCTTTTAGGCGCTTCCTTCAAAATTTTAGCGGTGGTTCTTGATTTTGACACCACACCATCTTTAAAAGCAAAATTCAATCCTTTGATTT
>CALFCI010000058.1 GCA_937951135.1 uncultured Aquimarina sp.
TGATTTTTATGTATATAGCATTTTGCTATCAGCCTGCAAATATATTACAATTATCAGGATTCAAAGTGTTTATGTGTTATTTTTTTGTATTTTAAACCTTAGATAAGACCCCAAGTCTTCACTATTGAAAATAACCTAAACAACCATAAAATAAGGGATTCAAGATTTCCGACCAGGCACTAAATATAATCAGATGCTAACTTAGGATGGTATAACATAAAAAAAAAAGGGATTGAAAATTAAATTTTCAATCCCTTTTTTTATAAAATAATTCGTTTTTAATCCACATTGTGGAGTTTAATTCTCCGAGGCTTGCTTCGAAATGTTAAAAATAGTTATCCGCTGAATGCCTCTTGAGCTTGCTTCGAGGTAGTTGAATTTTGTGATAAAGGTCGATTCAGTATAAGATCTAAGTATAGATTTATTTTTTGTTTGAGGTCTTGTCTAGGAGTGATAAAATCTAAGAATCCATGCTCTTTAACAAACTCAGCAGTTTGAAAACCTTCTGGTAATTCTTTACCTGTAGTGTCGCGTACAACTCTAGGGCCTGCGAATCCAATAAGGGCGCCAGGCTCTCCAATGTTGATATCTCCTAGCATTGCAAATGATGCTGTAGTTCCACCTGTAGTTGGGTCTGTGCATAATGAGATATATGGAATTTTAGCCTCTGCAAGTTGTGCAAGCTTTACTGAAGTTTTTGCCAATTGCATTAATGATAATGCGGCTTCCATCATTCTTGCTCCACCCGATTTGGAAATGATCATAAAAGGGATATTATGTTTTAAAGAATGGTTGACAGCTCTAGCAATCTTTTCTCCTACAACACTTCCCATAGAACCTCCTATGAAAGAAAAATCCATGCACGCAATAACAATTGAATTGCCATTGGATTTTCCAACAGCGGTGCGGATAGCATCTTTTAGATTGGTTTTTTGTTCAGCGTCTTTAAGGCGATCTGCGTATTTTTTTTTGTCTTCAAATTTAAGAGGGTCTTTAGAAGATAAGTTTTTATCCAACTCCTTAAATTTATTATTGTCAAATAATATTTCAAAGTATTCCTTACTGCCAATTCTAACATGATAGCCGTCTTCTGGGCTTATATAAAAGTTTTTTTCTAACTGCTCTGCGTCTACAATTTTCCCAGTAGGAGATTTGTACCAAAGTCCTTTAGGGACATCTTTTTTATCTTCAGTTGCAGTTTGTATTCCTTTTTGTGTTCTCTTAAACCAAGCCATAATTCGTGTATTAAAAAAAGCTGAAATTCCAATAGTAGGAATTTCAGCTTTAAAGTTTAAAGGGTCTTATAATGTATTTACATTATTCAAATCTTCGAAAGCCTTTTTAAGACGATTCTTAAAAGTAACTTCTCCTTCTCGTAACCATTTTCTTGGGTCGTAATATTTTTTGTTTGGTTCTTCAGAACCTTCTGGGTTTCCAATTTGAGTTCTTAAATAGTCTACATTATTAACCATATAATCACGAATACCTTCGTTAAAAGCAAATTGAAGATCAGTATCAATATTCATTTTGATTACTCCATATCCAATAGACTCTCTGATTTCTTCTACAGTAGATCCACTTCCACCATGGAATACAAAATCAATATGATTATGCTCTACGTTGTGTTTTTTAGAAATAAACTCTTGAGAATTTTTAAGAATTTTTGGAGTTAATTTTACATTTCCTGGCTTGTATACTCCATGTACATTACCAAATGCAGCAGCTACTGTAAATTTATCACTTACTTTTTTTAATTCTTCGTAAGCATAAGCTACTTCTTCTGGTTGTGTGTATAGTTTAGAATCATCAACATCGCTGTTGTCTACACCGTCTTCTTCACCACCAGTGATTCCAAGCTCAATTTCTAAAGTCATTCCCATTTTACTCATTCGAGCAAGGTATTCCTTACAAATTCCGATATTTTCTTCTAATGGTTCTTCAGATAAGTCAATCATGTGAGAACTATAAAGAGGCTTTCCAGTCGCTTCAAAATGTGCTTCACTAGCATCTAGTAATCCATCGATCCAAGGCAATAATTTTTTTGCACAGTGGTCTGTATGTAATATTACAGGTACTCCGTAAGCTTCAGCCATAAGGTGTACGTGTTTTGCTCCCGCTACAGCACCAGCAATAGCCGATTTTTGACCGTCATTAGAAAGGCTTTTTCCTGCGTTAAATTGTGCTCCTCCGTTAGAAAATTGAACAATAACAGGTGAATTTAATTCAGCAGCAGTTTCTAAAACAGCATTAATAGAATTAGAACCTATAACATTTACAGCGGGTAGAGCAAAAGCTTTTTCTTTTGCATAATTGAAAATTGCTTGTACTTCGTCTCCTGTTGCAACTCCTGGTTTGATGTTGTGACTCATGATAATTTTTTGATTTATAAGCGACAAAAATACTGAAATTATATGGAAAGACGCAATATTTTGCATCCCGTACTGAAAATATATATAAAGATTCAATATTTTGTATTTCTACCGGAGCATAGATGTGATATGTGCAAAATATTGTGTTTTTAGAAAGGATAATTGATCCCTACGTTGTATACTGCTTTGGTAAAGTTGTATCCTTTAAACCATCTTTGGTCTTCGTCATTGGCTGGGTTAAAGGTTTTGAATCCTACATCCAATCGCAATACGAAAAAATCAAAATCATAGCGCAGTCCTAGGCCAGTACCTACCGCCA
Organism: uncultured Aquimarina sp.; assembly: GCA_937951135.1. Classification (GTDB taxonomy): domain Bacteria; phylum Bacteroidota; class Bacteroidia; order Flavobacteriales; family Flavobacteriaceae; genus Aquimarina. Next base: position 2,689 of record CALFCI010000058.1, read on the forward strand.
ATTCTTGAATGTCGTCTAGTCTAGAGAATACAGCCTCTTCTTCATCAACATTATCCAATACATTCCAAATATTTCCAATATCTATAAAAAAAGCACCTTTTAGTGCATTAATAATAGAGTACCGATATTCTAAATTGAGCGCAAGTTTTAGATTTGCTTCATTAAATTCATTTCTTCCACCGCTACTTCCTGGTCCTAGTTCATAGGCTATCCATGCTCTATTGTCATTGGGGCCTCCTGCAAAAAAACTTCGGGCAAAAGGAATATTATTAGCATTTCCATAAGGGATAGCAATGCCTCCTTTAGCTCTAAAAGCGATTGTATTTCGTTTGCCAACACTCCAATGTTTGATATAATCTAACTCTGTTTTAATGTATTGAGCGAATTCGACACCAAATATTTCAAAAGTATCATTTTCGTTTTTGGGACTACCACCAGCATTTGCAATTGTATTTAAAATATTACCTGCAAATTCTATTTTGCCTTTAAATAGGGAGTAGCTATTGTCATAAATAGAGGAACGCGTGTTTCGGGTATAGGTATAATTTGAAGTGAAAATAAGATTGTCTTCTGTTAATCGCTCTTTACGTTCATTGATACTTCGGATGCTTTTACTGGTGGGAGAATCATCAGGAAAAGTATCTTGGTCGTTGAGTATTTCAGTAATAAAATCATTGGCTCCGTCAGGAATTGTTAATACCGCATCTTGTCTGCTCGTTATCGGAAACTCAGGGTTTTGAATAAATAAAGGAGAGTCTATAGGAAGTACTTGTTGTGCAATAGTGTTAAGGTCAACAAAGGAATTACGATACACGTTAAAATAATTACTAGTGTTTAAGTTTCTAACGTATTGGGCATTAATTAGATCTATTTTATGTGTGATGGTACTTTTAGGTTTCCATTGGTAGCTAAAAATTCCAGAAGCATTGAGTTTGTCTAAACCAATGTTTTGTTGGTTGTTAATCCCAAAAATAATGGTAGTCTTAGGCGACATGTATTTTTTGATGATACTATTTGTGCGTATAGGAAACAAAATTTTCGGAAATGATAATTTAGCATCAGCTCCAATTTCAGAGATATTGAAAAAACGATCATTGGCACCAATAGCATCTTTCGAAGAACCGATACTCCCTCGCCCTGAAATTTCTAAAGTCTCTGTTCCTTTAAAAATATTACGGATTAATAATGATCCTCCAAATCCAATACCAAAAGCTTGTATGTTAGACGTTGATACGTCAAATTCTATATCAGTGCTGTATTTTTTTCTTGGTGTGAGTAATATATTAGCGATTAAATCTGTGCCGTCAGGATTATTAGGGTCAACATCATAACGAATATTAGGGTATTTAAATGTTTTGAGGGCGTTGATTTGGTTATACGTCTGGGTGCGATCTTGATCTTTAAAGATACTTCCTGGTTTAATGAGTACAGCATTTGTCATTGCCTTTCGAGTATATCTCATTTTATCAAAACTATAAATTTGATACCCTCTATAGAACAAACTATCTTTTGGTTTTTTATTTCTATTGGTATACGAATAATCCGTATAGATATTTACTTTTTTAATCGAATGTACTTTAAATGGAATTTTTTCTATAGTGTTTCCAGTGGTTTTTTGTCTATTGTTAATCAGTAAATTGAGATGTACTTTATGATCTGTATTGACGGTGTCGGCATCAAATTTCACGTATTCTTTTTCAAAATGATACAGCCCATTATTTCTAAAGATATCGGTGATACGTTCTCTCTCCTCCTCAATGGTGGCCGTTTTAAATTGCTGACCAGCGGATAGTGCAGAATTTTTTAAGGTTTTCCGGTATATAGAATCAGCGGCGCTAGCTGCTATTTTAGGGTGTATCGTATCAATGATATATGGAATATTAGGAGTGATGTAATAGTGCGTAGTTGCTTTTTGATTCTTTTTCTTCTTTAGGGTATAGTCCGCTTTTGCATTAAACCATCCATTGTTCCAATAGTAGGCTTGTAAACGTTTGAGGGAACGTTCAGTTTTGGATTCATCAACCACCATAGGAGGCTCTCCTGTTTTTTTTACCCAATTTGTGATGCCTTTATAAGAGTTGCCTAGTCGTTCTACTTGCTTTTTAGATAAAAAACGTATTAAACGTTCTTCTCGTTTGGGTTTTTTATAGAGCCAATTGTGGTATGAAGAATCAGGATCAACCGAGGCAAGGTTATAGATGTGTAATCGCACTGGAATACCTAATAGTCGTGAATTAGGCTTTTGGTACAATTGTTCATACAGCTTAATGTCATTAGTTTTTGCACTATCAATATAGATGTTATTTTTTTGAAGTAAGTGTGCAGAGTCAGCGACTCGTTTATTGACGTTACAAGACACCAAAAATGCGCATGGTATTGTAATAAATAGTATTTTTATCCAAAAATGATTCACCCCTAACGCTTTGTTAAGGTCAAAAATACACTATTTGTATGGTTAGCAAAAACCAAAAGAAGTTAATCAAGGGATTAGCGTATAAAAAATATAGAAAACAACACGGATTATTTGTTGCAGAAGGTAAAAAAGTAATTCAAGAGTTATTGGATGCACAACTTACCTTGCATTCTCTTTTTGCTGTAGCAGAGGTTTCTTTTGTAGGTATGAAAAATGAGATACATGAGGTTTCTGAGGCAGAATTAGCACAGCTTAGTTTTTTAACAACACCACAATCTGCATTGGCAGTTTTCTATATTCCAATACCGAAATCCATAGATACGACAGGATTGATTGTTGCTTTAGATTCGGTTAGGGATCCTGGTAATTTGGGTACGATTATCCGATTATGTGATTGGTTTGGGATAGCACATCTAGTATGCGATACGCAAACCGTAGATTGTTATAACCCTAAGGTAATACAAGCTACAATGGGCTCGATCACTCGAGTACAATTACATTATGTAACACTACCAACATTTATAGCCACAGCGTGTAATGGGCTTCCCATTTTTGGAACCTATATGGACGGGGAAGTGATTTATAAGCAAGACCTCCCAGATCAAGGTGTACTTGTAATGGGTAATGAAGCTAATGGAATATCTGAAGCTGTAGGTGCATTGATTACCGATCGGATTGCAATTCCTAGATTTGGAGCTGTACAGGCTACAGAAAGTCTTAATGTAGCTACTGCAACGGCTATTGTGTTGAGTGAGTTTAGGAGGGGGAGTTAGTGTTTAGTATTCAGTACAAAGTATTGAGTGTTTAGTACAGAGTATTAAGTAATGAGCAGTGAGTGTTCATGTGCTAAATAATTTATAGGCGTATTCAGAAAATAGAAGTGTTTTGAGTATTTCAAGAAACATGATGACAATGAAATAGTTGCTGAGCATCTAATACAATTTACGATTTTAGATTTCGTATTTTAGATTTTGAAATCGTAGTTCTTAATAGTACCCTATTCAATATGCGAAAAAGTTATACCAATTATGAGTTAAAATGAGCCTAAAGAGACGAAGTTGCTTTCCTTTTATACTACGCTGTGCTTCTTTTTCATAGCAGCGCTACGAAAAAGATAAACAAGGAAGTAGAAAATGAAATGAACGAGTTTATTGGGCTCA
>CALFCI010000059.1 GCA_937951135.1 uncultured Aquimarina sp.
AATGAAATTATCACATTTCAATTTTGAACTTCCAGAAGATTTATTATCAGAATATCCAGCAGAGAACAGGGATGAGTCTCGTTTAATGGTGTTGAATAGGAAAGAACGCACTATCGAGCATAAGCATTTTAAAGACTTAATCGATTATTTTAGTGCTGATGATGTAATGGTATTAAATAATACTAAAGTCTTTCCTGCACGATTATATGGAAATAAAGAAAAAACTGGAGCAAGAATAGAAGTCTTTTTGTTAAGAGAGCTAAATTCGGAAACACGCCTTTGGGATGTTTTGGTAGATCCAGCGCGTAAAATCAGAATTGGAAACAAGTTATATTTTGGAGATGATGAGAGCCTAGTCGCTGAGGTAATTGATAATACGACCTCTAGAGGGCGTACACTTCGTTTCTTATATGATGGTTCGTATGATGAGTTTAGACAAAAACTTACAGACTTAGGAGAGACACCACTACCAAAGTATATCAAAAGAGAAACAGAACCAGAAGATGAAGAGCGGTATCAAACGATTTATGCTAAAAATGAAGGTGCAGTAGCAGCGCCAACAGCGGGATTGCATTTTTCTAAACATTTAATGAAGCGTTTGGAAATTAAAGGTGTAGATTTTGCAGAGATTACACTACATGTAGGTTTAGGAACTTTTAACCCTGTAGAAGTAGAAGATCTATCGAAGCATAAAATGGATAGCGAAGAGGCATATATAAAACCTGATGCCGTAGATACTATAAATAATGGGCTTACAAATAAACGCAGAATATGTGCTGTCGGAACAACCGTAATGCGAGCATTAGAGAGTGCAGTATCTTCTGATAATACATTAAACGAGTTTGGAGGATGGACAAATAAATTTATTTTTCCGCCTTATGATTTTAGTATAGCAAATTGTATGATTACTAATTTCCATACACCAAAGTCTACGTTGTTAATGATGGTGTCTGCATTTGCAGATCCAGATTTTATTAAAGAGGCGTATGACGAAGCAGTAAAAGAAAAGTATAAGTTTTACTCTTATGGAGATGCAATGTTGATTATTTAAAATAAAAATGAAGTGGTATTAGTACTGCCTAAGCAGATAAAGCAAGAAAACCCAAGTTGTGTGCGATACAACTTGGGTTTTTTGAATTTAAAGCAAGTTCATACAAGGATATAATGCTGTATTAAAGGCGCTGTTTCTTTAGTTGTAAAACACTATGATTCTTTTTATAGCACAGTGCTTCCAAAAGTACGAACGCGGAAGTGAAAAACGAAATGAACATGTTTATTTTGGGTATTTCAATTCAGTATTGATATTCAGTATAGCGAATTGATACGATATTAGTGAATGTGGTTAAAAAATTGGGGTTTTAAGTCGGTATGTTGTATATTACCGTTGAAATCGTGTTTTTTAACGATATTTTTAACATAGCCTATGCATTAAGATTTCGTAGAGAAGTTATAAAGTGTGTATAAATATGAAATGTAGCATCACTATAGTTGCCAGAGGTGCTAGGGCGTAATGCGATTTTGTATGCGATTTTAATGAATAGAGAATGAAAAAAGGAATAGTATACATACTATCAATACTTTGTTTTTCTGCTTGGTCACAAACCAAAGTAAAAAAAGTGAGTTTTAATGATTTTGCTGATTTTGAAGGAACAGAACTCATGCTTAATGGAGCAGGAGCAGATGAAGATACGTATGCATTAGCAATATATCTAGACTTTGAGGTAGACGGAGTACAAGATGGTGAACGTGTTGCCAATAAAAACACATTGATGGCACTAACCTTAAAAGTCATGTCAACATCGTTTTCTAAACCAGAATTAGAAGAGTTTTTACGGAATGGTTTAGAACGTGCTACAGATGGTAATAGTTATCTTATAGAAGAAGAAATTAATAAACTAATTCAATTACTTCCAGCTAAAATCCGAAAAAACAGTATTTTAAAATTTGTATACTCTAAAGAAAAAGGAGTATCCCTATATGATAATGTCACCCTTTTGGGGAGTGTAAAAAGCTTAACGTTGAAAAAGGCATTATTTCGAATTTGGTTAGGAAATAATCCTATCAATCAAGAATTAAAAGAAGATTTATTAGGAACATTAGAGGTGAATCTTTTTTTTGGTACATGGAAAACGTTTGATCTAAAAACGGGTGTTGCGATAAGTACAGTACGATTATATATGATTAATAATGAGTTGCATGGCGTTATAGAACGGATGCTGCGATTATCAGAACGAGATGCCATTTGCTATGTTTGTGATGGAGAAAATAAAAGTAAATATCTAGAGGGATTAGTGCTGCTCAAAAATGCGAAACCTAAAGGGAAATTTAAATATGTAGAAGGAGATTTTACGAATATTCGTACCGGAAAAGTAACAGATTGTAAATTATGGATAGAAGAAGATCATCCAGAGGTGCTTTATGTGAAGTATAAAGGAGGAAATGGCACTGAAGAATGGAAACGTATTGAAGAAAAACAAAAAGAGGATTAATAGCGTTCTGAGCATAAGATACGAGATCAAAGGATCGGTACGCTTTGCTACAAGAACTAAGTATTAAGATGAAGTTACTCTCTCTCATAGAATATGTTATAATTTAGCTACAATACGAAAAACGGTTGCAGTTTAGATGCTGGAAAATCACGCATTTACAATCCTATAACAATCGGTTTTAAGAGTCATTAAACATTCTATACCAAACAGCGTATATTATACCTTTTCAAACCTTATTTTTGCAACTTATGGAGGTGAAGAAAAAAGACATACGAGCATTAACCAAGGAGCAGCTTCGAAAATTCTTTGAAGATAACGGAGACAAAGCTTTTAGAGGTAATCAAGTCTATGAATGGTTATGGGGTAAAGCAGCGCATAGTTTTGAGACCATGACAAACCTTTCTAAACCTACACGCGAGATGCTTGAAGCGCATTTTGTGATTAACCATATCAAAGTAGATCAAATGCAGCGCAGTTCAGATGGAACCATAAAAAATGCGGTGCAACTTCATGACGGTCTTATTGTAGAGTCAGTATTGATACCGACTCCTACGCGAACTACCGCTTGTGTGTCTTCTCAAGTTGGATGTAGCTTAGATTGTAAATTTTGTGCTACAGCGCGTTTAAAAAGAATGCGGAATCTTAATCCTGACGAAATCTACGATCAAGTAGTCGCTATAGATAATGAGAGCCGATTGTATCAAAACCGTCCGTTATCTAATATTGTGTTTATGGGTATGGGAGAACCTTTAATGAATTATAATAATGTCATTAAGGCCATTACCATGATTACCTCTCCAGAGGGTTTAGGGATGTCACCCAAACGAATTACAGTATCGACTTCAGGAGTACCCAAAATCATCAAGAAAATGGCAGATGATGACGTAAAGTTCAATCTAGCAGTTTCTTTGCACTCTGCTATCGATGAGGTGCGAACCAGTATTATGCCCTTTAATACAAAATTTCCATTAGCAGATCTAAGAGCATCCTTGGAGTATTGGTATGCTAAAACTCAAAAAAAAATCACCTATGAGTATGTGGTCTGGAAAGGGATTAACGATCGTAAAGAAGATATTGACGCCTTGATTCGGTTTTGTAGTTATGTGCCTTGTAAAGTGAATCTTATAGAATATAATCCTATAGATGATGGCATGTTTCAACAAGCCAGTGATACTGCCGTACAACAATACATTAAAGGATTAGAAGCTAGAGGTATTGTCGTCAATGTGCGACGCAGTCGTGGAAAAGATATTGATGCTGCATGTGGGCAATTAGCGAATAAGTCCTAAAGGGTTTTTGATACGTAAAAATCAAAGAAGAATCTAAAACTGTAATTTAAAATGTTTTAGAGTAGCAAGTAGTTCCGGTCGTGGGAATTTTAAAGTAAGCGAAAACGAATTCACTATTGTTTTATTCGCTCATATCGTAATTGATGATCATAATCTCATCGATCAGGTTATGATTTTCTTTCATTACCTTAAAACCTTTTTTTTCGAAAAAAGGTCTAGCAGTTGTACTCACATCAGCCGTTAATTTATCATGACCTAAGCTTCTTGATTTTTCTTTTAAATGTGCAAACATCATATTGGCAATTCCAAGTCGAATAAAGTCCTTATGGACATACATTAAATTTAAATAATTACCATTTTTTAAGGAACTGAAACCAACAATTTTATTGGAGTGTTCTGTGACAATAAAATATTCTTCTTTTAGAGCAGTTTTCCATTTGTCGATTTGCTGAGATGCAGACTTCCAAACTCTAAGTTGCTGATCAGTATAGTCTTGTTTACACGTGTGAATTATGGTGTGTTCGAAAAGATTTCGGACTTCATTTAAATCAGCTAGTTTGGCTTTTCTTATTTCAAAATTCATTGTGTAGCATTACTTTAATTTTTTCAAGTTTTTCTTTTTTAGGGTTTCCATTTTGAGTTATTAAATAACAAGAAAACCTTGTTAACATTAGATCTTCAATTTCTCGTTCACTTCCAGAACCTAGAGTGACCATTTTGTTGACGTTAACAAAATGGTCATCTATTTGTTGTTCAGAAACTTCGCAAGCTGTTTTAGCTTTATGAATTACGAGATTAAAGTTTCTCCATTCTTTATAGCCTAAAAGATGTTGTAAGTCTCTTGCCATCCAAAATTCTACTCCATCAGATGTTGTGTTGGAATGGAATTCAAAATTTTTAGTAAGGCTATGTATTATGGATGTTTTTATTCTTTAAAATTATGAAAATTTAGCGCTATTTAAAATATAAAATCACTTTTTGATTGGGGTTAAATCACTCTGATTTTATATGTGCTATAGTTTTGTTCCACTGCTATTAACTCTTTCCAGATAGGAACGATCATACTTCCGATTTTAATCCATAGAATTTCTCGAGGCTCTGCCTCGGGTGTATCGACCAGATTCAAGACTTTTAGAACCAAGATTCAAGATAAAATAGCGTCTTGTTTCTTGGTTCTTGTAGCGAAGCGGTCTTATCTCTGATACTCCGATGGCTCTGCCTCGGGGTAGTTCATTGTTCATCACCTTTATAAATCCACATAGGCATAGTTTCACCTGCTTTTTTAAAACCAACCTTTTTATAAAAACCAATAGCTTTTACATCAGCGGTTAACATTTGCATATGAAAACCACTATATTTTTCTTGAAATTTGGCAACAATCAGATTACCGATTCCTTTTCCTTGATATTCTGGATGAACGAGTAAATGCGGATAATATACGACTAAATACCCATCAGAGATTGCGTTTCCAAGGCCTACTAACTTTTCGTTGTCCCAAGCAGTTACTACCGAATGAGAATTTAACAGCGCATTTTTTAATGCATCAGGTTTTTCGGCAGCACTCCATTTGTTTGCAGTATATAAAGCAACAATTTGTGCTGTTGTAATGTCCTTAGTCTCCGAAATTGTAATGTTCATTTTTACGTTTTTTTTTAGCTTGTACACAGCGTTTTATCCTACGAATAAGGTCTTTTTTAAAATCAGCGTTCCATTTTTAAATTCGAACTCTGCTCCGCCGCTGCCTTCAGATTCAGAGTGATACTCACTAGGGTACTCAAAAGCATCATCATCACTCATGATACTAGAATGTGTCATAGGGTCTGTGCTTATAATAGTGATAGAGTTCCCTTCGATGTATATGCCTTTTGTAGCGATCGAAAAACCATTATCAGTTCGTGTTTCATATTGAGCTTTTCCTTTGTGCCAATTGATATGGTTTACATTGATATCACTAAGCACAGTATTTATTGCGAATACTAAAGCAGAATAAAAAGAGTGATCATTAATTTCAATTACGGCATTAAAAACAGACTTTATATAACTGGTATCTTTTAGTTTAATTGCGGATTGTAGTTTTTCTAATTCACGAAGTAAAAGTGATCTGTTTTTTTTAATTTTTTCTTCTTTACTTTTAAAAAGGGCAATATTATTTTGTTCAATTTGATTTAGGCTAATTTTTTTATTAGAATTTGAGTGATCAGGGGTGTACCAATCGTATTTTGAATAATATTCCTCCAATCGTTCATTTTTGAACGAATAATTATGTCTAGCAAAAATCTCATTTCTTAACAATACAATTTCAAATAGTTCATTGTCTATAATATCAGTATCTGAATATTTTTTTGATGAGCATAGCGAGCAATCCTCTAGTTTTTGCGCATTAGAGATGGTGCAGTAAAATAGAATAATTAATGTTAGGAATGTTTTTTTCATAATTATTTTTAATGATTTGTATATGAAATATAGCGTGTAGCGTGATGCTAACTAGACCCGTTTAGGCTTTTCAAACGAACTTAAACCCTCTTATTTACTGAACTTCGTAAGCAATGTATGGTCTTCTAATAATTAAAAAATATCTTTAAGCTGTCCTAAGGATTGGAAGTATCATAATAGAATATCCAATAATATTTTTTTCCATCATATAAATCCGTAATGGAAAAATCTATTCCTTTTTTTTCATTCTCCAACTCTCTAAGGTTACTTGTTCGTTAACTTTTCGAAAATCAATTCATTGTTTACTATACGGCCATTAATTATACAGGTTTTTGTGCACAGTTTTTATTAGTTTAAGACTATTTTCATATCAATTATATATATAGGTTTCGTAAACCCTGATAAAATTAATTCGTGAGTAGAATTTGGAATTTGGTGTTTGTTTACAGACGATAATGAAGATGAAGATATTATTTCAAGGGTTATTCCTCTATCAGACATTGCTTGCTGATCGTTTTCAGTTATATTCCAACAAACTATAGCATCAATCTCATCAAATAATTTTTGTTCATCATTAAAGTCTTTTAAAATATTTTTAAGTTTTGATTTAAATTCAATAACAATTTTTTTATGTCCCCATTTCGCATATAAATCATATTTGTTTCTATATCCAGAAGTTAAGGGTGTAATATCTTTTATTAAATTATTGCCAATGCATTCAAAAAATATTCCTGCAACACTTGCTTCTTGATCTTTTGGCGTTTTCATAAAGTTTGTTTTAGGGTTATTTAAGTCGATCATTTTATCGATTTCTGCGAAAACTTCATCTTTATCCCATTCACTGTTTGTTATGATCTCTCCTGAAACATATTTTGTAATATATTTTAAGTAATTATTAAATATTTCTTTAGCATACTTTTTATATATTCGGCTAGTCATTCCGTGAATGGATTTTCGACCGATATCAAATCTAAGGTGTTTGTCTTCAAAAAGTATAAATATGTTCGACCAATAACCCGCATAACCAGTTGTTGGATGTTCAATTGATATTCCAGTTGGCATTCCTTTAACAGATGTATAAATGCCAGAATTAAATTTTGAATAACCAAATTCATCAATCCATTCTCCATTTGATAAATCTTTTTCAGAACATAAATTAAATTTAACTGATAAATCATCCCAAACTTTTCTTTTTGGAAGAAAACAAGTTAAATACCTTATCGTACGTCCAGAATGTTGAATTTCTCCTTTTTTATAAATTACTTTATCTTTTAATTTTCTTCTTTTTTCTTGATCTGTCTTATTTGCATCATTTGCATAATTGATGAAATCTTCTAAATCAATTTTAGAGTTTTCATCTAACGTATCAAAGATCATCCAATATTTATTTTGTAAAACAGAATTTTTCTCTACACCATCTAAATTAGTGTGCTTTAGTATGATTTCTATCTCAGTTTCATTATCATCCCATAAAAATAAACTATTGCCCAATGCAGTTCTGGTGCGTAAAATATAATTAAGTTGTTCAAACGAAAGTTTAAATATTAGACTATCCGCAACTTTGTTTAACTCAACTTTAGTCCCTGATATACTCGTGTTCTCCTCTTTTAATTCAAGTGATATACTCTCTGAACTTATGCTTTTTTTCCAATTCAAAGCATCGTTTATTATACCAGTCTTACAACCTTTTTCAGTTCCGCTTGTAATTTTAAATTCATTACACGAAAAGAGCACAAAAGTTAATCCAACTCCTTTCTCTCCAATACTTGTATCATCATCTTCTTTGTCTGTTGAAAAAGGTGCTAATAAAACAGATAGTCTCTCTGGGTCAATTCCAATTCCATTATCTTCTATTGTTATTGATTTACGTATAGAATTAATTTCTAAAACTATTTTTGGATTATGAGAATTATTTTTTCTAATAGCATCTACTGAATTTTGACACAACTCCGCTAAAATATCCCAATCATTGTTATAACTATCATCAATATCAATTATACTTTTTCTAATTTCGCGAATTCCAGGTTTTAAAAACTCTATTCTTTCACCCATTTTTTTGTGTTTTTATTGTGTACAAAATCATATATGGTTATCTCTATTACCTATCCTAAACAGACAGCAACAAACGTTTATAAACATTTTAAACAAAAAGTTATAATAAGTAAACCCAAGATAAACAGAAAAAACGAATACGGGGTGAAAACCCGTTATATTATATAACTAATACCCCGATAATACCAATTCGTGAAGATTGAAACACACCAGCATCATAAAATCAACACCAGATACCTGAAACCCGATACCCGAAATCCCATACGAAATACCTAAAATTTAAATAGTATCTTCGCAAGACCCTATAGATGCAAACATTTTGAAAATTGTAGAACAAATAAAACTACCGGTTGTAGAAGAGATGGAGCTTTTTGAAAAAAAGTTCTCACAGTCCATGTCTTCAAAAGTGGCCTTACTCAATCGAATTACCTATTATATAGTAAACCGAAAAGGGAAGCAAATGCGTCCTATGTTTGTGTTTTTAGTCGCAAAAATGGTGTCGGATGGAGCGGTGAATGAACGTACCTATCGTGGCGCTGCGGTGATCGAGTTGATCCATACCGCAACTTTGGTACATGATGATGTGGTTGATGATTCTAACCAAAGGCGAGGATTCTTTTCTGTCAATGCCTTATGGAAAAATAAAATTGCAGTACTGGTAGGTGATTTTTTATTGTCCAAAGGATTGTTACTCTCTATAGACGCAGGAGATTTTGATTTGCTTAGAATTATATCCGTAGCGGTGCGCGAAATGAGCGAAGGAGAGCTGTTGCAAATTGAAAAAGCCAGAAATTTAGACATTACCGAAGAAATCTACTTTGAGATTATTCGTCAAAAAACCGCTACTTTAATAGCCGCGTGTTCCAGTCTAGGGGCATGTTCTGTAGTGCCCGAGTCTGATGCGGTAGAAAAGATGCGATGGTTTGGAGAACTGATCGGGATGGCATTTCAAATCAAAGATGATTTATTTGATTATGGAGATGCTGCTATAGGGAAACCCACAGGGATCGATATTAAGGAACAAAAAATGACCCTTCCCCTAATTTATACGTTGAATCACTGTACCAGCAAAAAGAAAAAATGGCTAATCAACTCTATAAAAAATCATAATAAAAATAAAAAAAGAGTCAATGAAGTCATTGATTTTGTAAAAGTGAGCGGGGGCTTGGAGTATGCCACTACGATCATGCACGAGTATAAAGATAAAGCCTTAGCGATACTTTCCGAATATCCAGAGTCGGATTATAAATCTTCTTTAGTCCTCATGGTCAATTATGTGATTGATCGTAAAAAGTAAGTAAGATAGTGGCTATAGTCACCAAAAAAATAGACACTGATTTGGTGGTAAGGAATACAAATAACATGCTATACAAAAACAAAGTGCTTTACTTTTTTTAGTCTTGTTTCTTATCTCAATACTAGGTTAAATTATAACCGTTAGTTACCTATAAAGCACAAAAAATATGCACTACAATTTTGATACCCCTGTCAGTCGAGAAGACACCTATGCCATGAGTTTGGAGGGGTTTCGAGACTATTTATTTACCAAAGACGATATTTTAGAGTTACCCTGTGTCGATCAGGAGTTGATCATGATGTGGGTCGCAGATATGGCATTTGCAACCGCGCCAGAGATTATAAAAGCGATAAAGGAACGTGCAGATCACGGTATTTTTGGGTATTCCAAGCTTCATGATGAAGGCTATAAGGCTGCATTTATAGATTGGGCAATATCTCGATATGGCTATGCTTTTAAAAATGATCATATTGTTACTTCACCAGGGATCGTACATGCGTTATTCGAATTGATCTCGTATTGTTGCGCTCCCGATGAAAAAGTATTGATCATGACCCCTTCTTATGCCTTTTTTAAGCATGCTGCCGATGCAAAAGGGATTACTGTGGTGACTACGGATTTGATCGAGAAAGAAGGACGTTTTGAAGTGGATTTTGAAGATCTCAAGGCAAAAGTTGAGGATAAAAAAGTAACCTTAAGTGTTTTATGTAACCCTCATAATCCAACAGGACGGGTTTGGACACCAGTGGAATTACATCAATTCGGTACATTATGTTTGACTAATAATGTGACTATTATTACTGATGAGATTCATTGTGATTTGCTGCGAAAAGGGAAGCAGTTTACGCCTTTGGCCAAACTATTTCCGGAATCCGATCAAATTATTACCTGTATGTCCGTAAGTAAAACCTTTAATCTAGCAGGATTAATGCTCGCTAATATCGTGATACCAAACGATGCCATACGCAGCCAGTGGCAAGCAAAAAATTCTCCATTAGACAATCCATTGAGTATAGCAGCAGCACAAGCGGCATATACAGATGGTAGTCCATGGCTAGAAGGATTAACAGTCTATTTGGATGCTAATTTTAAGTATGTTGAGGACTATCTGAAAACACATTTGCCTAAAGCAAAATTTAGTATCCCAGAGGCTACCTATTTGGCATGGATCAATGTGCAGGCCTATTTTCCAAACACTGAAAACCTAACGTTATTTTTTGCCAATACCGCCGGAGTACTGTTAGAAGGAGGGCACATGTTTGTCGCCAATGGAGAAGGATACATTCGTATTAATCTAGCGTGTCCCAAAGCACAATTGGAAATCGGGTTAGCGCGTATTAAAAATGCGATACTCACATGAGTATACGTTTCAGTATGTTTTTAATTTAAATATAAGATGTCATAATAAAAATGAGTATGTATTATATTTCATAGTTTTGTAAGGAAGATCAGAAAAAATAATATTTAATCTTTAACCTTATCATCACAATGAAGTATATCTATAGTATGATTAGTATAATGTTATTATGCCAATTCAATTCTCAAGCGCAATTAACAACACTTCAAGAACGATTAGGATACCCTAAAGAAACTAAGTTACTTATTATTCATGCAGATGATTTGGGAGTTTCACATTCGGAAAACATGGGAAGTATTAAAGCAATGGAAAATGGCGTGGTAAATTCAGCGAGTATTATGGTGCCTTGCCCTTGGTTTCCTGAAATTGCAGCATATGCGGCAATGCATCCCGAAATGGATTTTGGATTACACCTTACTTTAACTAGTGAATGGGACTATTATAAGTGGAGGCCCGTGACCTCTCATAATGAAGTAACTGGATTAGTAGATGAGCATTCTTTTTTTCATCAGAATTGGGATGGATTAAAAGCGAATGCTACTGCCAATGAAGTAGAGAAAGAACTTCGTGCTCAAATCGAAATGGCTAAGAGTTATGGAATTAATATTACTCATTTAGACTCTCATATGTTTTCATTATTAATTAAGCCAGAGTATGTGGCAGTATATAAGAAGTTAGGAAAAGAATATAAGCTTCCTATTTTGCTAGATAAGCACTGGGCAACCTTATTAAAAGTAAGTGTAGACAGTCTGATGAGTGATAATACGATTGTTATTGATCATGTATATATAGCAGATAAGAGTAATAAAGGGATGTTAACTGCATATTATACCGAGGTATTAAGAAATTTAGAATCAGGAGTAAATGAAATACTGATACATACAGCCATGAATACGGAAGAAATGCAAGCTGTAACAAGAGATCGTGAGGTTTATGGAGCGCATTGGAGACAGGAGGATTTTGATTTTTTTAGTGGTGAAACTTGTAAAACGATTCTTAAGGAAGAAGGTATTCAACTGATTACGTGGAAAGAAATTAAAGACAAGTTAATTGTAAATTAAGAATAGTCCTATACCATAATTACAATTGCAGCGAAGCTATGGCTATGTTGAAAGGAAGTAGTATTTTTGTGATTCATGATCCACCAAACTACCATAGATTCTGTATATGAAGCCATTCGCTTAGAAGAAGTGATCGGTGACTTCGTACAGCTCAAAAAATCGGGTAGTAATTATAAAGGATTAAGTCCGTTTAGTGAAGAACGTACGCCATCGTTTATGGTCTCTCCGGTAAAACAGATTTGGAAAGATTTTTCTAGTGGAAAAGGGGGGAATGCCGTGGCTTTTTTAATGGAGCATGAGCATTTTACGTATCCTGAAGCTATAAAATACCTTGCTAAAAAGTACAATATAGAAGTAGAGGAGACCGAGCAAACCGATGAGCAGAAAGTGCAGGCAGATGAGCGAGAGAGTATGTATTTGGTGAGTGAATATGCCAATACTTTTTTTCAAAACATACTACATAAAACCGAGCAGGGAAAAGCCATTGGACTCACGTATTTTAAAGAACGTGGATTCACTACAGAAACGATCACAAAATTTGGGTTGGGATATTCTCCGGATACTTGGGATGCGATGACTTCAGAGGCGATTAAAAAAGGATATCAACTCGAATTTTTAGAGAAAACAGGGCTTACCATTGTTAAGGGAGAAAAACAATTTGACCGTTTTAAAGGGCGAGTGATGTTTCCGATTCAATCCCTATCTGGTCGGGTATTGGGATTTGGAGGACGGATTTTAACCAATGAAAAGAAAGCAGCAAAATACCTAAACTCACCCGAGAGTGATATCTATCATAAAAGTAAGGTATTGTATGGAATTTACCATGCCAAGCAGGCGATTGCCAAAGAAGACAATTGTTTTCTAGTAGAAGGGTATACTGATGTGATCCAATTTCATCAAACAGGGGTGACCAATGTAGTTTCCTCTTCAGGAACAGCCTTAACACCAGATCAAATACGATTGATCAATCGGTTAACAAAAAATATTACGGTATTATTTGATGGAGATGCAGCCGGTATGCGTGCCGCTATCCGGGGGATTGATTTGATTTTGGAACAGGGTATGAATGTGAAAGTGTGTAGCTTTCCAGAAGGTGAAGACCCTGATAGTTTTGCCAAACAAAACTCCCTTGAAGAACTCACCACCTATTTAAACGATAATGCTCAGGATTTTATCCGTTTTAAAGCGTCGATTTTAGAAAAAGAATCTAAAAACGATCCCATTAAAAAAGCAGAATTGGTTCGGGATATGGTGCATAGTATTGCCAAAATTCCAGATGTCATTAAACGAGAAATCTATGTACAAGAGTGCGCGCGGATTATGGAAGTGTCTGAGGAAGTATTATTCAATACCCTTGCGCAAATATTAAAAACAGATCAAAAAGATCAGAAAACTTCTCAAAAAACACAAGCCCTACAGGTCGTCAAAGAAGAAGCGACACCAAAAGCACCAAAGGTTGATGAGAAATATGAATTAGAGCGTAAGATTATAGAGATTTTACTATTGTATGGTCAAGAACAAGAAGAGTTTGAAGATTTAGTGCTTAAAGAAGATGAGGATGGAGAACTGGCCTTAGAACCCGAAATATTTTCAGCAAAAGTCTTTGAAAAAATTTACCTAGACCTTCAAGAAGATGAAGTCGAGTTTGCGAATGATCAGTTTAAGGAAATTTATGCCATATTAATAACGAAGTTTCAACAAGAAGAAAGCTTTAAGGTCGATGCTTTTATGCAGCAAGTAGCTCCAGAAATCGCATCAGAAATTACTACAATCTTAATGAATGAAGAGCGGCATAGCCTACACCGATGGGTGGATATGGAAATTCATGTAAAAAAGAAAACCGTAAGTATAGCACAATATACTAGTGATGTGATCCTTAATCTACGTCGAATTCTAGTTGCAGAAAAAATACAACACATCCTCTCGCAGATTGCATCCGGAACTATAGAGATAGAAGAAGCTGTTAAATCTGAAATTGTGGATTACAATGCTTTAAAACGACTATTAGCTAGTAAATTGAGTAGGGTAGTCTTGTCTAAGTAGTTTCGTCTTCATCCATATTGTGCAGTTTAATGCTCCAAGGCTTGGTTCGAAATGTAAAAAAAATAGTTACCCGATGGGTGTTCTCTTAGGCTTGCCCCGAGGTGGTTTACATCGTCAAATCGAGTGATTTTTTGAAATGAAATGAAGAAAAATTGTATCGAGATTCTTATATCATTTATCGTTGCACTCTATTTGCATTGTAGTAAATCAAATCATTATGATTTTTGTCATGCGGTTAGATCGAGATTAGTGAATGAATCAAAAGTGTAGTTTCTGATCACTAACTAATATGTAACAATCGAGATTGGTGGATTAAATCAGCAAGATTATCCACTTTCAGTTTTTTAAGTAATCGTGTTTTGTAGGTGCTTACCGTTTTTTCGTTAATCGATAACGTACTTGCGATATCCTTATTACGCTTTCCAGAAGATAGTAAATTTAAGACTTCAATCTCTCGAGAAGATAATTTCTTATACTTCACGACCATATTGTTCTCATTCGTATTCCCGTTTGCTAACTGTTGGGTAAGGTTGTCATTTAAATAAATTCCTCCACGAGATACACGCTCTATTGCTTTTTCCAGTGTTTTGGTAGAGACCATTTTAGATAAGTAAGCAGAAGCTCCTGATTTAATAGCACTTAATGCATACATTTCTTCAGGGTGTGAACTAAATACGATCACCTTAATTTTAGTAAATTCTTTTTTGATAGTTCGCAAAGCCATAATCCCATTAATCTGTGGCAAGTCTAATTCCATAATTAGGATATCAGGATTCGTTGTTTTGAGCGTATCATACATTTCATTACCATTACTCACTTTTCCAACCACTTTATAATCCTCCATAGTATGAAGTAGTGAAACGATTCCTTTTCGAGTAATTGGATGATGATCTGCTATTAATACGGTTGCCATGTTGTTCTACAATTGATAACGTTAATGAGTTATGCTTACTATGTTAACATAATCTAAGGGATAATATTGCACTACAATAGTAGTTACAAAATTACTAAGAACTATTTGACGTATTTTTTTTTAAATCGTTTTATCGATAAAATTACTATTTTTTCAGTTGAAATGGGATTTCACAGACAGGAATTGGTAGCATTTTATGTTGATTTACCGTATTTAGATGAGTAAAAATGTCAAAAACTTTTTGATTTCTTTCCGTAAAGTTGTTACGGTTTTCGCCTTTTTCTTTCATTTTCATCGCCCATTCTAATTCATCATAGCTCGCGCCGATCTGATCTTCATCACTTCTGCTATCTCCAAATAAACCATCGGTAGGTGCTGCAATTTGTATGGATTTTGGTACATCTAAAAGTTCTGCTAAGGCATAGACTTCACTTTTCAATAAATCAGCGATAGGACTAAGGTCTACACCGCCATCACCATATTTGGTGTAAAACCCTACACCAAAGTCTTCCACTTTATTGCCGGTTCCGGCAACTAAATAGCCGTGCAATCCTGCAAAATAGTATAAAGTAGTCATACGCAATCGGGCTCGTGTATTGGCTAAAGATAAATCTAGTTTTGGTTCAGAAATGGCGTCTGGAACCGAAGACTTAAAAGATTCAAAAAGAGGAGTTAGGTCTGTACGAACATCGGTAACAGTGTCGAACCGTTTTTTAAGCTGTGAGATATGCTCTTGCGCTCTGGTTACTTGGCTTGGTGCTTGGTGGATAGGCATCTCTACGCATAATGTTGGTAAGCCTGTAAGTGCGCATAATGATGAGGTAACTGCACTGTCAACCCCTCCACTAACGCCTACTACAAAACCATTAACATTAGCTTTAATAGCATAGTCCTTCAGCCAAGTTACAATATGATCAATTACTTTTTGTGTTTGCATGATTTATATGTTTAAATGTTGTACACATACCAAAAAATCCTAAATGTATTATAACACACCCCAACTCCTTTCAAAAAGAGTAGTATAAAATGATTTTATATTGAAAAAGAGATGCAATGAATAATTAATTATGAGTTTCGATTTTTGTAGTACATACGTACATGTTCAAATTGCGATAAATTATGATGCTTTAAAAGCATAGGCTACATTTGTAATGTAAATTTACCATTTTTATACGTATAAAATTACTAAAAAAGATAAGATACTGCTTGAAGTCTTTTTATTCGTTAAAAAAAAGAGTAATGCTATGTTTTTTATGTTTAAAACTTTAAATTTGCATGCTTAATGTGTAAAGTACATAATGACTGAAAGAAACAAAATAGGATATAGTGTAGTGTCAATACTATTGTTAGTAGTGCTGATGTTTCCTATGAGTGTTCAATTTTTTCATGTTTTTGGATGTCATGCACATGACCATGCCGATCGTCAAGAAGTAGGAACTAATGTTTATGAAAATGAATCTTCATGTCATATATGTGACTTTGATTTTGTTCCTTTCGGTTTTGATGTAGCGCCTTTTTCTGAGCTCTATTGCGCTGTTGATATTTTGGTTACAGACGAAGTATTGTTTTCTTCTTTATATAAAGTATTGCAGCGAACTAACAATCCACTACGAGCACCCCCTTATATTCTTGCATAAGTAAAATATATATTTTTTATCATCAAGAATTAACAATCATCATGAAGATTTATGCTTTGTTGATACTACTGCTAATTGGCAGTGGATCAGCAATTTCACAAGGGTGTAGCAATACGCTTTCTGGAAAAATAATTGACTTTCACGACAATACAGCATTGTCGGAAGCACAGCTTATTATTATTGAAACCCAAGATACCATACCTTCAAATGCCAAAGGGGAGTTTCAATTTACAGGACTGTGTGATCAAACCTGTCGTATTCAAGTTTCACATCCGTATTGTTTGGCAAAAGAATATACAATAAAAATCTCAGGAGATACGTACAAAACATTTAGACTAGAACATCATTTAGAAGAGTTAAATCAAATATTAATTGAAGGGAAAAGTTATAGTCGTACTTCAAATACATTACCAGAGAAAAAGATTTTAAAAGAAGATTTGGATCGCTATCAAAGTGGCTCGTTAGGAGAGATTTTGAATAGTATATCTGGAGTTTCATCACTCAATACAGGAAATTCTGTGGTAAAGCCTTTAATTAATGGTCTCCATAGTAGCAGGGTAGTGACGATTAACAATGGTATCCGTATGGAAGATCAAGAATGGGGAGTAGAACATGCTCCTAATATTGATATCAATACGGCCGGTAATATTACGGTAATTAAAGGTGCAGGAGC
The DNA here is from genome assembly GCA_937951135.1 of uncultured Aquimarina sp. Lineage (GTDB taxonomy): Bacteria > Bacteroidota > Bacteroidia > Flavobacteriales > Flavobacteriaceae > Aquimarina. Next base: position 17,245 of record CALFCI010000059.1, read on the forward strand.
CCTACAGTATGGAGGCGATGCAATAGGAGGTATTGTGGTGGTCAACCCATCAAAAGCACCTATTAAAGATTCGTTGTATGGCAAGACATTGCTTGCTGGTGTATCTAATGGACGCGGTGCTTCGCTTACCTCACAATTGACAAAAAGCTACAGTAATGGTTGGTATGCTATGGTACAAGGAACGATAAAACGCTTTGGAGATGTAGAAGTTGCTGACTATATATTGAGTAATACAGGTGTTTTTGAGCGGAATGTTTCTTTTCGTTTTGGAATCAACCGTTTTACGTATGGTATTGAAGGAAGTTATGCTTTAGTTAAGAATGACTTAGGTATATTACGAGCTTCTCATTTGGGAGGCGCACAAGATCAAATACGTGCTATAGAAAGTGCAGTACCCTTATTGGTTGAAGATTTTACCTATGAAATAGAGGCTCCTAAGCAAGAAATCACACATCACCTTGCCAGTATAAAAGCATTTAAAACATTCGAAACATTAGGAACCTTACGTTTTCAATATGGGTTTCAACAAAATAACCGATTAGAATTTGACATAAGACGAGGTGATGACCGTGATAAAGCCGCATCAGATTTACAATTGATTACACATACAATACATCTAGATTGGGACACGGAGTTATTTGATCCGTTACAGTTAAAGATGGGATTAGTGTCACGATACCAAGATAATTTTGCAAACCCGGAAACAGGAATACGACGGTTGATTCCCGATTATGAGAAATACGACATGGGAGGCTATGGCATTCTAGCGTACGAGGTCAATCCGAAATTGTCGATAGAAGCTGGAGGGCGTTTTGATTATACGCATATTGATGCATTAAAGTTTTATCGGTCTACATTTTGGGAATCTCGAAATTATGACAACATATTTTCAGATATAGAGATTGAAGAAGAAAATAATCAGGTGTTAACCAATCCTGTATTAGATTTTTACAACCCTTCAGCGACCTTAGGCGTTACGTATCAATTTGACGATGTACATCAGGTATACTTCAATTATTCATTATCCTCACGTTCGCCTAATCCCTCAGAGTTGTTTAGCGAAGGGTTGCATCATTCTGCATCGAGAATAGAATTAGGAGACTTGCGTTTTAAGTCAGAAACGGCACATAAGTTTTCCTTTACTCTAGAGCGTAACCATAAGGGGTTTGGGTACACTGTAAATCCTTATCTCAATACAATTAGTGATTTTATTGTGATTGAGCCTACTGAAATTCGGCAAACTATACGGGGTAATTTTCAGGTATGGGAGTATAGACAAACCAATGCTCAGTTGTTAGGAGTTGATCTGGATGCTTTTTATGCGTTTTCTGAACATTTTAGAGTAAACCATCAGTTTTCTTTAGTTAAAGGGTATGATCGTACACGTAGTGAAGCGTTGATTAATATGCCGCCTGTAAGTACTAAAAATGAATTGGTGTACCAACATAAAAAATGGCATCAACTTGTATTGAAATTACAAAGTGAATATGTATTTCGTCAAAATGAATTTCCAGACCATAATTTTGAAGTTTTTGTACCTGAAACAGAAACCCTAACTACGGTAGATGTTAGTACACCCCCACTAGCGTATCATTTACTTCATTTTAATGCTAATATGGCGTTTCAAATGAATACGAAAACACAACTTACCTTAGGGGTAAGAGTTAATAATATGCTTGATACTTCGTATCGAAATTACCTCAATCGTTTACGGTATTACACAGACGATTTGGGTAGAAATATTACAATAAATATCAAAATCAATTATTAATTTTAAATTTAACACAATGAAAACAACAAATTTTTTAGCAACACTACTATTAGCAACACTATTCCTAGCGTCATGTTCAAACGATGATGATGGAACGCCAGTAGCAGTTATTGAGGAAGAAGTAATTACAACCATGACGGTTACATTAACTCCTGTTGGTGGTGGTACAGCAGTGATATTGCAAACACGAGATTTAGATGGCGATGGTTCTGATGCACCAGTAGTTACCGTTTCGGGAGATTTAACAGCTGAAACTACCTATACAGGTGGTATTGTATTGCTAAATGAAACAGAAGATCCTGCTGAGAATATTACAGAAGAAGTAGAAGAGTTGGATGATGAACACCAGTTTTTTTACACGGTTAGTAGCGGTTTAGGAATTACAGCTGCCGCAACTAATTTTGATGGTAGTGATAACCCATTAGGAACGCAGTTTTCGCTTACAACAACACAAGCCGGTTCAGGAACAGTAACATTTACATTACGACATGAGCCTAAAAAACCAAATACAGGTTTGAGTGATGCTGGTGGTGAAACAGATATTGAAACTACTTTTTCTGTAGTAGTAGAGTAAGTGTATACTATGAGGAGTCTTTATAAAGGACTTACATAATAGATTACAAAATTTACGTCTCCCTGTTTTGGAGAGACGTAAATTTTTATAAATATATGTTCTTCAGTGTGTTATATATAGTTAAATCACGATGATATGACATAGGTGATTTAGTGTCATGATCGCTTCGTTACTGTATATAAGTGTCAAGACAAAAGTCTTTGTAACTTAGCGAAGTGTTATCTTTGTGTCTTTACGGCTAAAAAGAATAATCTGATGCCATCGCTAACAGTAGTATGGCATTTTATCTTGATCTACCAATATTTTAATTTTTATATACGCATCAATCCTTTAGGTACGTTATCTTTGTGTCTGGTTTAAAAATTAGTCGATGAGGTATATTGTAATGATCTTGATCGTCGTTTCACTTTGTATAGGGTGTACGACGAGTAGTGCCGTAGAAAAAGAAATTTCTGAAATCCCAGTAGAATTCACTGTTGAGCGTTTTGATCAAGAGTTTTCGAAATTAACTTCGCAAAATTTACCACAACTAAAAGAAACCTATCCCTTTTTATTTCCAAAACAATATGCAGATACCCTTTGGCTTCAAAAAACACAAGACACCATACAAAAAGAACTGAATGTTGAAGTAGCTAAGGTGTTTCCAGATTTTGATGCAGAAAAAGCACAAATTCATCACGTATTGCAACATGTACGGTACTATTTTCCAGAGATTAAAGTGCCAAGAGTGGTGACCATCACATCGGATGTTGACTACCAAAATAAAGTAGTCTTGGCAGACGGGTTGTTGTTGATTGCATTAGA
>CALFCI010000060.1 GCA_937951135.1 uncultured Aquimarina sp.
AAAGGCCAAAGGAGCACTATTATACGGAGAAGATGGGCAAACGTATATCGATGGTATCGCCTCTTGGTATACCGCAATGTATGGACATTGTAATCCGTATATTATGGATAAGGTATATCAGCAAATGCAACAATTAGATCAAATTGTATTTGCAGGTTTTACGCATGAACCGGCGATACAGTTATCGGAGCTATTAATGCAAATTCTTCCTGAAAATCAACAGAAATTGTTTTTTTCGGATAATGGTTCTACGGCTAATGAGGTAGCTATAAAAATGGCATTACAATACCATTTCAATCGTGGAGAAAAACGAAATACCATTCTGGCGTTTGAAGATGGATTTCATGGCGACACCTTTGGTGCAATGTCGGCTTCAGGATTATCGGTATATAATGGCCCTTTTGAAGATTTTTTTATTGCGGTACAACGCATTCCTACTCCTACAGCAGATACAATAGCTGAGATAGTAACACAGGTAGATACGATTCTCAAAACACATCAAGTCGCTGCATTTATTTATGAACCTTTGGTACAAGGTGCCAATGCGATGCAGATGTTTGAATCGGAACATCTTAATGAAATACTAACCGTATGTAAAGCCAATGGTGTACTTACTATTGCTGATGAGGTGATGACGGGTTTTGGTAAAACAGGAACGTATTTTGCCTCAGACACTATTGCTACAAAACCAGATATGATTTCGATGTCCAAAGCGTTAACTGCTGGTGTAGTGCCTATGGCAGTAACCAGTTGTACGCAACAGATTTATGATGCCTTTTTGGATGATACGATAGGTAAAGCTTTTTTTCATGCGCATACCTATACGGCAAACCCTATTGCGTGTACTGCCGCCATTGCTGGGATCGAGTTGTTACAGTCGGAAGATATACAGCAGTGCATACAACGCATTATACAATCGCATAAAGCGTTTGATGAGACGATAAAAAATCATCCCAAAGTTAGAAGCACACGCCAAAAGGGAGTAATTTATGCACTAGATCTTGATATCGAAATGGATCGTTATGGTAAAAAACGATTTGAGATTTTTGATCATTTTATGAAAAATGGCGTAGCATTGCGCCCATTGGGTAACACGGTTTATATTTTGCCTCCTTATGTAATCACAGCAGCGCAATTGGATCAAATCTATAACCTAATACGGTTGTTGTTGGCTGAAATCTAAAAAACAACCCCTTATTTGAAACAAAATATACAAAAAACAACCCCTTATTTGAAACAAATGTGTATTTTTGAGCGTGATACACAGGCAATTACTTCAAAATTTACAAGCATGGAAATCTAATGTGAATAGGAAACCATTAGTGTTACGCGGTGCTAGGCAAGTGGGTAAAACTACATTGGTACACTTATTTTCAAAACAATTTGAACAGTATATTTATATCAATCTTGAGAAAAAAGAAGATCAAGAATCTTTTTTATCGTATACCAATACCCAAGAATTAATACAGACACTGTGCTTATTAAAAAATAAGCAAGCGTATACTCAAAAGAAAACTTTACTATTTATTGATGAAATTCAGGAAATGCCAGAGATGATGAATCAATTGCGGTATTTTTATGAAGACACTCCAGCACTATATGTGATTGCTGCAGGGAGTTTGTTAGAAATGGTGTTGACTCAAAAAATTAAATTTCCTGTTGGGCGTGTTGTATTTATGCAAGTTCGACCATTTTCGTTCATAGAGTTTCTAAATGCTATAGGAGAACAACAACTAGTAAAGGCACTAGAAAATATTCCTATTCAAAAAAGTATTCATGCAAGAGTATTGCATCTATTTCATGAATATGCCCTTATAGGAGGAATGCCTGAAATTGTTATGGAGTATGCACTACATAAAGATGTAGTGCAGTTAGCAGATACCTATGATAGTTTGTTATTGTCTTATATTGATGATATCGAGAAATATGCGAAGAACACAACACAAACTCATGTCTTACGTCATCTTATACAAACTTTTTTACAGCAGGCCGGGACTCGTATTTCCTTTGGGAATTTTGGGAATAGTAACTATGGGGCTCGTGAAGTTGGAGAAGCAATGCGAGTACTCGAAAAAAATCAATTATTACAGTTAACATATCCCACGGCAGGGACACAATTACCTATTGATATTATTACCAAAAGAAAACCTCGATTACAAGTATTAGATACTGGGTTGATCAATTATTTTTCTAAGATTCAACACCTTATTATTGGAGCAAAAGATTTGACAGCAACCTATAATGGGAAAATTATAGAACATTTAGTAGGTCAGGAGTTGTTGGCTTTGCGCTCTTCTCCAAATCATCGACTTAGTTTTTGGGTTCAAGAAAATGCAAATGCAAATGCAGAAATCGATTATGTATATCCTTTCGAAGGAAAATTAATTCCAATAGAAGTGAAATCTGGAAAAACAGGAACACTAAAATCATTACATATTTATATGTCTAAAACAATACATTCTATAGCCGTTCGCTTCTATGCAGGACCAATCCAAATTGATGAGATTAACACAAAAAATGGACACTCCCATTTACTAAGCTTACCATACTACTTAGTGCATAAAATCGATGACTATTTATCTTGGTTTATACAGAAGCTAGGGTAGAAATGCCAAATAAACATGCGCTTTCGCTAAGAAAAAGAGAGGCAAAGAAAATAATGATCCATCCGTATTGATCCTTAGGTTATCACCTTTTATATTAGGTTCTCATTGAAGTGTATGGCAGGTCAGATACCCGTCAATGCGAATTTTTATTCATAAATTGGGATTACACATAAAAAAAGAAATACCCTATACCAGCAATAAGAAGCAGTGCCAATACGACCAATAGCCCATAAAACAACGTAGTGAATTGTAATACAGACTGTGGCGCGCCAATCGTCTTTTTATGATATTCATATACTCGTTCGATATCAATATTCCATTGCCCTGGAAAAATAGTAGATTTACATTGTGTACATACCATCTGTTCTGTTAATTGGTCGGTAATTTTTGTTTTCCAAGATGAGGTAACTTTTTTTTGCTTAAAGGAAAGCAGCAGGCTTTCTGTAGCATAGCACTCTGGGCAATTATTAGATAGCGTCGCTTCTTTTAGGGTAATATATTCTGTTTTCAAACGTATGTACTTTTAGAAAGATAACGCTGATTTTTTTATTTTGGTATAGAACCTTTGATTTTCGAAGTACGATTTTCGAGTTTTGATTAAAAAAAAATCTTGATCCTCCTTTTTTGCTCTTCTTTGGTTATCTAAATATAATCAGATGCTAACTTAGGTTGGTATAGCTACTAAAATAGAGTTACGAAGTATGATTTTAGAAGTCAGAAGTTATTGGATTATGAGAAAGAAAAAAGAGCAACAACATTAAAAATAATGGGTGCTCTTTAGAAACTGGTTTGAAACCGTTTTGAAGTACAAAAATAAGAAAAATAATAATGATTTTTATTGGAAGTTAACACAGAATCTTCGCTATTAGATACTAGATTTTAGACAAAAAAACCAATGCCTGAAACCCGAAACCTAATACCCAAATTAGAAGTACAATTTCAGAGTTTCGATTTAAAAGACCATCAACTGACAACAATCAACGATCAACCAAATTAGACCGCATCTTCATATTTACGAAGCGCAATTTGGAAGGTAGTTCCTTTACGGAGTTCAGATTTTAATACTTTTATTTTTCCTTGATGATATTCCTCGATAATACGCCTAGCTAAAGAGAGTCCAAGTCCCCAGCCTCTAGTTTTAGAAGTGTACCCAGGGTCAAAAATTCTTGAAAATTTTCCTTTAGGAATTCCTTTTCCAGTATCTGTAATTTGAATTAAAACACGTTTGGTTTCTTCAATAACTTCAATATGAATATCTCCTTTACCACGCATAGCGTCAATAGCATTCTTTACTAGGTTTTCTATGGTCCAACTGTAGAGTTCCGTATTTAATTCTACATAAATAGGTCTTTCAGGTATCTCTATAGAAAAGTTAATTAGTTTAGAAGTTCTGGATTGCAGATAGGTATATGCGCTTTTCGTTTCTTTATTAATATTGGCGAGTGTTAGATTAGGCATCGAACCTATTTTTGAAAACCGTTCTGTAATCACTTTTAATCTAGAAATATCTTTTTCGATTTCTTCTAGATATTCCGGATTTACATTTTCTGATTTTAAAATTTCGTTCCATCCGACTAGCGAAGATAAAGGAGTTCCAATTTGATGTGCGGTTTCTTTAGCCATACCCGCCCACAATTTATTTTGTTCCCCAACTTTAGAAGTTTTAAAGAAAAAATAAATAACACCGATCAATAAAAAGACAATTAAAGCAATCGCAATTGGATAATATTTTAATTTGTTTAAAATCGAAGAATTTCCATAATATAAATATTGTGTTGTTCCTTTAAGGTCAAGTATGATAGGGTCGTTTTCTTGTTGGATTTGGGTTAAAAAAGCATGTAGTGAGTCTCTGTCTTGTAATATATTGGTTGGAAGATTAGCACATAAATCCGTCATCACATTACCTTGAGCATCCGTGATTAAGATAGGGATTGTCGTATTTGCTCCATTAATGATATTAGACAAAATTAAATATTCATCCAAAACTTCACTGTTTAATGCGCGTTGAGATTGCGCCCATACCTGCATTTTAATACGTTCATCTACCTTAAGTTTTTGAGAGAATAATGAGGTGTTCCATAAAATCAATCCAGTAATTACTAGCACTGCGCTAATAATAAAATATCCAGGAAAGTTACGTTCATCAAAAAAATTCATATCTAAAATAGCGTGCTTAAATCATGGTCGTATACATTAATAGTATTGGGCTAATATAAGTAAAACTAATGTGTTGTTGCCCTTTGAATGTAAAATCAATGTATCGAAATCATCTCAACGTTTTTAATTCGCTATTTTTTATCATTAGTGTCTACTAAAAAAAAGAAAACACTCTCACATCCCTTGCTTTTAAAAGCGTAACAGTCTTTATCTTCTAAATTGATTTCATTAGAAAGTTGTACTCCATTTAGGAGTAACGTACATTTATCTGTAGTTGATGTTTTTTTTAATAATTTGATAATCATATTTTTACGCACAAGTCTTGGCTCTGATTCCTGTAGCGAAGATCTATATTCTTTTAAGTGGACACTAGTGATTTTTTATTAAAATCAAAAAAATAATAGATTTCATCCATAAAATTATGAACAGTACCCCCTTATCTTAATAGAAAGCAAAAATTTGATCTGGATAACCCAATAGAAATTCATAGATTTGTACAACAATATCTGGATCAGCACGATATAGAAATAACAGTATAGAATTTAGTAGTAAATAATTAAGAGAAAAGATGGAAGTACAAGGCAAAGTAAAAATGGTAGGTGAGACCCAAACTTTTGGTAGTAATGGATTTAGAAAGCGTGAGGTTGTAGTGACTACAGATGAACAATACCCACAGCATATTATGGTGGAGTTTATACAAGATAAATGTGATTTGTTAAACGGATATCAAATAGGTCAAGAGGTAAAAATAGGAATCAACCTAAGAGGGCGCGAATGGGTAAACCCACAAGGAGAGACAAAATATTTTAACTCCATCCAAGGATGGCGTATTGAAAATATACAAGTAGGAGCGCCTGCACCTGTAGCAGGAGCAACGCCAACTCCTCCTCCAGTAGCAGATGCTTTTGAGCCTGCAACCAATTTATCTGAAGAAGATCATGATGATTTGCCATTTTAATTCACATTGTAGAGTTTAATTCTCTGAGGCTTACCTTAAAATGTGAAAAATAGGTGTCCGCCGAATGCCTTGTGAGCTTGCTCTGAGGTAATTGATTTCGAAAGAAATAAAATTGGAAACATCATAAAAAAATATCAAATCAATTTTATCAACATTTTAAAATTCATTTGGCATAAGAAAAAGTCTGATCCCTTATGGTGTCAGACTTTTTATATACAGCAATTATCTAAGTACATGACAAAATTAGGAGACATCTAAAAACTACTAATTAAATAGCTTTTTTTGAGTGAATCGCCCTTTGTGACCCGTTAACCCCCGTATCTGCATTCTCATTAATAGTAAGACTTACAGAAATCTGCTGAATGAATACCTGCAATTGACCTATTGTAATGTATGTTGAAAAAATTGCATGCTGCTTTAGTTTAAGACTAAAGATACTATTATACCTAAAGAACATCACAATAGTATCGATTATTCGTGCTCACTATAATACATTTGTAGTATCATAAATAAAATACTACTACATGGATTTATCTTCAGTACGATTGGTTGCTACCGATATGGATGGCACATTGCTCAACTCTAAAGGAGAAGTAAGCACTAATTTCTATTCCTTATTTGAAGAGCTAAAAGCATTAGATGTTACGTTTGTAGCGGCTAGTGGGCGACAGTACTATAGTATTATCAAAAAACTGGCACCTATACAAGATGACATCATTGTTATTGCAGAAAATGGAGCGCTTACGATGCAAGGAGATATCACATTACAATCGACAGCAATAGATCGTGACACGTATTTAGAATTGCTAGATCTTACCAGAGGTCTCGAAGGTTCTCAAGTGATTCTTTGCGGACGCAAAAAAGGATATATTGAAGATTATGGAACTGATTTCACTACATTCTTTTCAGAATTTTATGATCGGTATGAAATTGTAGCGGATCTCGCTACAGTAACCGATGATGAGTATCTCAAAATAGCGATTTGTAACCAAAAGGGTTCTGAAAAATATCTTTATCCTAAATTAAAACATTTAGAAAACAGATTAAAAGTAAAGGTATCTGGAGAAGTTTGGCTGGATCTTTCGCACCACGCTGCCGATAAAGGAAATGCATTACAACAAGTACAACAGCGATTAGGGATTCTTCCAGAAGAGACTATGGTATTTGGCGATTACAATAATGATCTAGAAATGATGGGGGCTGCTTCGTATAGTTTTGCTATGGCAAATGCACACCCTAATATTCTAAAAGCAGCTCGATATCGCACCAAAAGTAATGACGAAATGGGGGTCGAATATAGGTTACAACAATTAATTGCTGCTAAAAAAGGGTAGGTGTATGCAGTTCTTTTTCAGGATACTGTTTATTATATTTTGCATTTTGACTTCCAAAAAACACTGGTACATGCTCAGCAGGGGTGGTGTCATAATCATTAATGATCGTCGTCCCTAAAATAGTAAGATTTTTTAAATTAGGGAGGGCTTTAATAAACTGGATAGACTCTAAATTTTTACAATCAATAATAGATAAGGCTTCCAAATTTTTTAGCGCACCAATAGCACTAAAATCTGCCATCTTCCAGCAGGTATTAATTTCTAAAAACTTTAGCTTTTGTAAATGCGCTATTTGACTAATATCCGTAAGCCCCCTATGCGCACTTATTTCTACTGCTTCTAAATCTTTAAGCTGTTGTATGCCTTCTAAAGATTTTAGTTTACCGCCTATGGTGCGAAATGTTTTAATAGACGTTAAACAACTTAAAGGCTTCATGTCTTTTTCTGTATAATCTGATACCGAAAGATTTTGTAACGATGTTTGTGAACATAGATTTTTGATGTATTTTTTGTAATAATTAAACCCCAAATTCTTTAACGAAACGATTTTAGAAAAATTAACTGAAGTTTTAATATCTGAGTAAAAGTGCAAACCAAGATTTTCTAACTTATTTAAGTCATACAAAAAATCATTTTCAATAGCAATTTCATTGAGAATACTCAATTCTCGTATATTAGAGAATTGGTCTAAAAAATCTGAAAATTTATCTTTAGGAAATTCACCATCAATCCTTACAGGATAATCATTTCTATATTCATCCTTTATAGGTCTAATTTCAGACTCTGAATTTATTTCTATGTAGCTATTCCCTAAAGGGCCTTTTGTTAATTTCATGATATAATATTATTTAAAAATTGAAAAATCAACAGTTGGAAATTCTTTGGGAAGTTCTTTCCATCTACTTAAGATATTTTCTTCTACATATTTGTTAAATTCATTTCGTCCTTTAATACTTTTTAAATCAAATCTACCTC
>CALFCI010000061.1 GCA_937951135.1 uncultured Aquimarina sp.
GGTTTTAAAAAGGTAGCCGTAGTATGAGAAAAGTGGATGGCAGCATAAACCCCAACGACAATAGCAAGCAAAGAGGCAATCGAAGAAAACAATCCTTTTCGAAACCCCTGAATCAATCCCCAAGCCAATATAATCCCCAATATGATGTCTATGTAATTCATAGTATAAAAGTACTATTAAAAAGGGGAGTACCCAAGTTTTTAGTCCGAAGTCCGAAGGCAGAAGGCAGAAGGCAGAAGGCAGAATTTTTTTTGACCGAAGGTCAAAAAAAATTGGCTATTGGCTATTGGCAAAATAGTTGGCGATTTTCATCTTGAATCTCATAAATATGTATATATTTAGCATATTGTATATACAATATATATCATGAGAAAAATTATAGATATTGATAATGAGTTGTTGCCTAAACTCAAGCTATTAGCGGCAATAGAAGATTCTAGTGTTAAAAAAGTAATGGAAGATGCTGTGTTTTGGTACCTACAGCACAAACAAAAGAATAGGGTAGCGGGATTGTCTAAAGTGCAACGAGAAGATTTAGGATTATTATTTTTAATGCAACAAGCAGATGCTCAAAGCACCATCACTGAAGAAGATTTGTTTACCTCATAAGCGTTACCATGCAGATAAAAATCACTACACAGTTCGGTAAAGACTTTAAGGCAATTAAAGACGATTCACTTCGTGAGAAATTTAAAACAGTCTTAGCATCGCTTAAAATAGCGCAAGACCCCGGCACGATATCACATTGCAAACCTATGTATGGAGATAGTAAGGCGTTTAGAATAGGCATTGGATTTTATTATTTGGTGGGGTATGCCACAGCTCCCCATGAATTTACATTGATGCGTTGGGTGAAAAGAGATCAGATTCTGGAAGTTTTCGGACACGAATAGTAGTGTTTTCATTGTGAATAGGAAAAGACAATATTCGGTTCATATTTTAAGGGTACTAGGATCAGACCTACTAGGTTTTCAAAACCTAGTAGGTCTTAAAGACAAAATGATATAGCTCCATAACGAATCCATTAATATCGCATTCACTTCAATCAATAATCGTATTTTTGCAAAAAAATAAGTCATGGCGAGAGATGAAGAATTAAAGGAACGGTGGGAAACATTGTCACAAAAATTATCAGAACAATTTGGTGATGGAGAAGTGTTGGATCTAGATGCGATTATTTATTTGATAGGAGTGCAGGAATTAGGGCAATTACACCGTGAGTTTAAAAAAGACGAAAAGCTAGATTTGATGCATATTGCCATTTGCCGGTTACTAGAACCTTATGGATATTATGAGTTTGAATATTTTGATGAAGAGGGTTGGCCTCATTATCAAACCAAAGGCGAACTTCCGCATCTTAAAGCAGGAGAACAATCGGTATTAATGAAAGAAGCAGTCGTGAACTATTTTGTAACCGCTGCCTATATTGCCTAACTCATTTCGCCCCGAATACATTTTAATCCACATTGTGGAGTTTAATCTCTGACGCTTGCCTCGAAATTCGAAAAATAGGTATCCGCTTGATGCCTCGCGAGCTTGCTCAGCGGTAGTTGACTACGCAATTATCCACTTAATTGGATATAATTGAAGCCATTTTGAAATTCATTTGGTATACTTTGTTGAATTTAAATTAAATTTGCCACGTTAAATAAGACATTCTAATGATCGATAAGATAAAAGAGCATATTGCTGAGGTAGAAAAATTTCAAGCAAAGACACAAGATGAGATAGAAGCATTCCGAATTAAATTCTTAGGAAAAAAAGGACTGCTTAATGATTTTTTTGCGGAGTTTAAAAATGTAGCCAACGATCAGAAGAAAGAATTTGGACAGTCGATCAACAAATTAAAAACGGTAGCTGCTGAACGTGTCGCTGTGCTAAAAAAAGAATTGGAAGGTAATACCGAAGTGCTGGGTAATTATGGTGATTTAACCCGACCTGGTGATCCTATTAAATTAGGGGCTAGACATCCTATTTCTTTAATTAAAAATCAGATTATAGATACGTTTACTAGTATTGGGTTTAATATTAGTGAAGGGCCAGAGATCGAAGATGATTGGCATAACTTTACAGCGCTAAACCTTCCAGAATATCACCCTGCGCGAGATATGCAGGATACGTTTTTTATACAAACGGATCCAGATATTTTATTGCGTACCCATACGTCATCAGTACAAGTACGGTATATGGAAGAAAATAAGCCTCCTATTCGTACGATTTCTCCAGGAAGAGTATATCGGAATGAGGCAATTTCGGCACGATCGCATTGTTTTTTTCATCAGATAGAAGGTTTGTATATTGATGAAGGCGTTTCTTTTGCCGATTTGAAACAAACCTTACAGCATTTTACAACCGCAATGTTTGGAAAATCAAAGATCCGTTTAAGACCTTCATATTTTCCGTTTACAGAACCTAGTGCCGAGGTAGATGTATATTGGGGATTAGAAACTGAAACTGATCATAAAATCACCAAGGGAACCGGTTGGTTAGAAATTGGAGGTTGTGGTATGATTGACCCTAATGTGCTTAAAAATTGTAATATCGATCCAGAAAAATACAGCGGATTTGCTTTTGGAATGGGAATCGATCGTATCGCGATGTTGTTGTACGGTATTCCTGATATTAGAATGCTTAGTGAAAACGATGCTCGATTTTTATCACAATTTAAGTCCGCATTATAGTTTAAAGCTAATATATCGTGAAAAAAGACATTGAAATTCCTGTAGTAGAGCATGTATATATCGCTATAGTGAAAGAGTGGAATGATGAGTTTTTGGCTCAAGATTGGAACTCTTATATTATTAACGATAGAGATATTCCGATAGAAATGGTGCTTGTTGTGACTAAAGGGTATGATGAAGATAGAAAAACATCTTTACTTCGTCATGGCATAGGTACGATTGCACCCAAGTCCTTTGCTAAAATCGAAATGCTACAAGAAGAGCTTTTAGCAATGCATAATGAGTTTTCCGTTACTTTTTTTGCAGCAGATAAGCTCTATGATAAAAAATACATCTTTTCAAAAAATACCATTAATGAAGCTGCTTTTCAACAGCTTCCTGTTATGGAACAAGAGGGTATGTTGATGAAGTAGGTGTTTATGAAGTTGGTGTTTATGAAGTTGCAAAGACTCAAAGTAGCTGAGTTTTGTAGTATAGCGTTAAAAAAATAGTTACTTATTGGTATTAGACAGTCTTTTAGTTTTTATTACTGCAAGAGTTTTGGAAATAAGTATCCAATAAATCAATACTGGAATGAAAATACATATAACTACAGAAGATGCTTTATAAGTACTGCCTATAGCATTAAATGTGTTAAGAAATTGTACAGCAGTGTTGAATGTTATTTTAGAAAAGTGTTCAAAATCATCAATATAGAGAACAGCAAAAATAAGTATTATAATTGCTACAGCTTTGAAATAATGTTTTTGCATAATCTTATCTAATAAAAACATCCAACTCAAAGGAATCAGAATAAACCAGATGATAATATTGATCTCTTCATAAGAGAAACCAGAAATCTTTTCTAAAAATTTCAAGAAACGATATACAATTTGAAATAAGTATTCCATATCAAAGTTGTTTTAAGAGCTAAGAGCAAAATAGCTCTAATACCCCATTCGATCTCTAACTTTAGCGAGTACTTCGTTAGCTACATTAGTGGCTTTTTTTGCACCAATGGAAAGCGCGGCATCAATTTTATGGCGATTTTCCATATAGTAGGTAAAACGTTCTCGTTCTTTCGAAAAAGTGTCTAGTAATACCTCATACAATGCTTGTTTTGCATGACCAAATCCGTAATTACCTCCGGTATAATTAGCACGCATAGTTTTAATTTGTTCTGGAGAAGCGACCAGTTGGTATAATTTAAATACGGTGCAAGTATCTGGGTTTTTAGGTTCTTCCAATGGGGTGCTATCTGTAGCAATTCCCATGATTTGCTTCCGTAATTTTTTGTCCGGTAAAAAAATGTTGATAGTATTGTTTTTAGATTTACTCATTTTACTACCATCTGTGCCCGGCACATACATGGTTTCCTGCTGTACTTTGGCTTCAGGTAAAACAAATAGTTCACCAACCTGTGCATGAATTCTAGAGGCTACATCTCTAGCCATTTCCAAATGTTGTAATTGATCCTTACCTACTGGAACGATCTCTGCATTATATAATAAAATATCTGCTGCCATAAGCATAGGATAACTAAATAGTCCTGCATTTACATCTTCCAGTCGATCTGCTTTATCCTTAAACGAATGTGCAAGGGTAAGCCGTTGATAGGGGAAGAAACAATTGAGATACCAAGACAATTCTGTAACCTGTGGAATATCACTTTGGCGATAAAACACACTTTTTTCAATGTCTAGACCAAAAGCCAGCCAAGTTGCTGCAGTAGCATACGTGTTTTCACGTAATATAGCAGCATCCTTAATTTGAGTTAACGAGTGCATATTTGCTATAAACAAAAAAGAGTCATGTTCTGGCTGATTAGACATCGTAATTGCAGGAAGGATAGCTCCTAAAATATTTCCTAAATGTGGTGTTCCAGTACTTTGTACTCCGGTTAGAATTCTAGACATAGAAATTTTTAATTTTCAACAAAGATAATTTTTTTCAGTAGTGTTTATTGAGATTTTCGATGCTTATTTTTAGTTGATCGTTGTCAGTTGATGGTTGATGACTGTCGGTTGATCGTTTTTATTATTAAATCAAAAATCGTAATTCGTAATTCGTAAATCTAATTTGGTTGTCAGTTGTTAGTTGATGGTTGATCGTTTTTATTATTTTAAATCAAAAATCGTAATTCGTAATTCGTAAATCTAATATGGTTTTTGATATTTTGGAATAGTTTTTCTCGATACGTTCTTAATCTATCAAGGTGATGCTAATTAGTTATACAGGCTTCTGTATTTTAGATTCTCAATCAATAGCGTCCTAAACAGTATCATGACTTCTTAGTTTTCCTTTATATCTATAGTGCTTTATAAGTATATTTCGGCATGAGGGGTTGTTTTTAGCACTTGAGCATGAACTCTATTTTTGAACTAAATAACAGCAATTTGAAAAGACAAAATAATGAAATTCAAGGACTTAATTTAGTCTTGGTTCTTGGCTCTAGTAGCGAAGCGATCTTGTTTCTTATAATTAGGATGCTATTCTAAATACTATATACTCCATACTTTTACACAACAATTACGTACTTTTGAGTAATGACCTTCTTTAAGAATATATTAATTTTACTATGGCGTATTTGGTTTTACACCCTTATGGGACTGCCTTTAGTTGTGCTATTCCCTATACTTTTAGTCCTTAGTGCCAGAGAACGATGGTACCCACAGTTTTTTGTAATGACGCGGTTTTGGGCAAAACTAATTTTATATGGAACAGGCTTTTTTCCTAAAGTTAAAAAAGAAGTAGAAATAGACCGCAGTAAAAGCTATATGTTTGTCGCTAATCATACGTCTATGGCAGACATTATGTTAATGCTGTACTGTGTTAAAAACCCTTTTGTATTTGTTGGTAAAAAAGAATTGGCTAAAATACCAGTCTTTGGTTTTTTCTATAAACGGACATGCATCTTAGTGGATCGCAGTAGTCCTAAAAGTAGAAAAGAAGTCTTTGAACGTGCACAATTACGATTACAAGCAGGCACAAGTATTTGTATTTTTCCAGAAGGAGGTGTTCCCGATGATGAATCGATAGTATTGGATCAATTTAAAGATGGTGCATTTCGTTTAGCCATAGATCACCAAATTCCAATACTGCCGTTAACATTTTTGGATAATAAAAAGCGATTTTCATATACTTTTTTTAGCGGAAGCCCTGGCAAGATGAGAGCATTAATTCACGCTGAAATCCCTACAAAAGGACTGCATCTAGAAGATAAAAAAGCGCTGAAAGATAAAACGCATCAAACAATACTGCAAACATTAGAATCTCGGATATAAGACGTATCAAAGATTTGATTTTTTAGAGGCATTCAGAAAATAGAAACGTTTGGGTGTTTTAAGAAGGGTTGCTACAATAAAAGAGTTACTAAGTTTCAAAGGTATTATAGTTAAATCAATACAATACGTCACAAAGTAACTTGTATACTAGACCGCTTACGCTGCTAGAGACAAGAATCAGGACAAATATTTTCAGCCATTTGCTTCATCAAGCTTAGGATTATAATCCAAGTTAAAAATGGGTTAAGGAAAGCTAGGCTATAGAAACTTTGATTCTTTGAAACTTTGTAGCTACATACCGTAACTGAATGTATTTCTAAACCTCCGGATGTTTCTTTTTTCTGAGCATGCTTTTTTAGTCCTCTTCAATCAAGGACAATTGAATTCGCTTTCGGTCCATATCGATAGACAATACAGTGACTGTAAGGTGTTGATTGAGTTGTACTATAGTATTCACATCACTAACAAACGCATGTGCTAGTTTAGAGATATGAATGAGCCCACTTTCTTTAAGGCCAATATCAACAAAACAGCCAAAATTGGTTATGTTATTTACAATACCAGGCAGTTTCATACCGGTTTTTAAATCTGAGATGGTTTTTACAGTAGGGTCGAACTCGAAAATAGCAGCCTTTTTTCTTGGATCAACTCCTGGTTTTTCTAATTCCTTGATAATATCCTTTAAGGTCGGAATGCCAATATCTTTGGTCATATAGTTTTGGATATCAACCTTAGCGATTACGGCTTTATTACCAACAAGTGTTGCCATATCTACATTCAAATCTTTAGCCATACGTGCTACTAGGCTATAGCGTTCTGGATGCACTGCGGAGTCGTCTAATGGGTGTTTTGGTGCTGTAATTCTTAAAAATGCTGCCGATTGTTCAAAAGCTTTTCCTCCCAATCTCGGTACTTTTTTAAGTTCTTGGCGCGTTGTTAATGGACCATGTTCTGATCGATAGGTTACAATGTTTTCTGCTAATTTTACTCCAATTCCAGATACATAACTTAATAAAGGTACACTGGCAGTATTAACATTAATCCCCACACTATTTACACAACTCATCACTACAGTATCCAATTCTTGTTTGAGTTGTTGTTGATCGACATCGTGTTGATACTGTCCTACACCAATGGCTTTAGGATCAAGTTTTACCAATTCTGCTAAGGGATCTGCTAAACGCCTTCCTATAGAAACTGCCCCACGAACCGTAATATCATAATTTGGAAATTCTGCACGGGCTATGCTAGAAGCAGAATAAACGGATGCGCCACTTTCATTGACCATAAAGACTAAAACATCACGATCAAATGGGATTTTTTTAATAAAAGTCTCTGTTTCTCGAGCTGCAGTACCGTTCCCAATAGCAATAGCTTCAATTTTATACGCATTGACCAAAGATTTAATTTTCTTAATTGCGTCTGTGGTTTGCCGTTGTGGAGGATGCGGATATATATTTTCATTATGTTCTAATGCTCCTTGAGCATCTAAACATACGACTTTACACCCCGATTTAAATCCGGGATCTAATGCTAAAATTCGTTTTTGACCTAATGGAGCCGCTAGCAGTAACTGCTTTAGGTTTTGAGAAAATACTGCAATGGCATTGTCATCTGCTTTTTCCTTAGCAGTATTCAAGGTTTCTGTTACCATGGCTGGTGCTAATAGACGCTTATAACTGTCTAATATCGCGATAAACAATTGATCAGCAGATGCTTTTTTTGCATTGTTTTTTATAATGATATCGTCAATGATCGTTAAGGCTTCTTCTTCGGATACCGTAACGTTGACACGTACTATTTTTTCTTGAGATGCTCTTAGCATTGCTAATAAACGATGAGAAGGGCATTTGTGTAGTGGTTCTGTCCAATCAAAATACTGTTGATACTTCTGAGCGTCTTCATCATCCTTTCTTTTCTTAATTACGGTAGCCGAAATGGTTGCTTTTCGTTGATATAATCGCCGCAGTCGATCCCGAATTTGTTGGTTTTCACTAACCCATTCTGCGATGATGTACCGTGCTCCTTCTAGTGCACCTTCTTCAGTGGTAATGGTTTCATTACGATACGAAGAAGCGATATGAAGTACTTCTTCTTCCTCTTGTTGCATCAGTATTTTGGCTAAAGGTACTAATCCTTGCGCCGTAGCTTCAGAAGCTTTCGTTTTTCGTTTTTTCTTATACGGTACATATAAATCTTCAACACGTGTAAGGGTTTCTGCTACTTGGATGTTTTGTTCAAGATCGGGAGTTAAGGCTCCTTGCTCTTTTATGGCTTCTAGCACATATACCTTTCTTTTTGCTAAGGCTTCAAAAACGGCTTTATTTTTTACAATAGCACCAATGACTACCTCATCCAAATCGCCAGTCATTTCTTTTCGATAGCGAGCAATAAAAGGAATTGTAGCCCCTTCATTTAGTAAGGCTATGGTTTTTGTAATCTGAGATGTGGTGATGTTTACAGCATGTTGCTCAGCACTGATTTGCTTTGCAATAAAAGAAATGATATTCATTTGTTTTAGTTGATAGTTGTTTGTTGATAATGCTATTTGCTTCGAATTATATAAATTACGAAATCCGACCTGCTAGGTTTCCAAAACCTAGTAGGTCTGAAAGCATAGACTGGTCATAACATTTGCGGCATAGTGTTTTCGTTTACCTTGAGCGCCGTTGAAAATCATTTAATGGATATTTACTGTCCGTTTTTTACTTAAACTTTACCGTTTTGATAATAGCCTCTAGCTCAAATACATTATCGCGCTTGCTTATTGAAGGAGCGAATAGAAATCCTTCAATAACGACTAAACGATTATTTGCGACATCCTTAATAGCATAATTCACAAAAGGTCCTGCCATAAATCGATCTTTGATTTCCCAAGTGCCTTTAGTTTCATACGTAAATCGTCCATCCAATTCGGTTTCAAATAAATAAGGGGCATAGGCTTCTTCGGTAATGAAATTTCCTGTGCCTGTTGGGATTTTTGTACTTCCGATAGTGTCTCGCATCGCAATAATAGAAGCTATGGTTGTAGAGTCTTTAGTGATGGTTTCTAAAGGGAGCGTATATGCAATTAAATTCATATTTCCGTTAGGAATGTCTTTACGAATCCATACAAAATCATCTTCTACTGCAGCAATTCTATAGGCAGAAGGAACATCCAATGTAATGCCTAATTTTTCTTTTAATTCTGGTAGTTTTTGTAATGATTTTCGAATTCTAAATTGCTTCTCTTGCGCTTCAATACGTTTGTACCGCTCGATAATCTCAGGTGAATGGTCACGAATTAATGTAGTAATCTCGTCGTTAGTCTTTCCTGAAAATATAGCACCGAATTGAGGCTCTGCATATTTATTTTCTAAAGCAGTATAATGCGCACCTTTACCAGGTTCAATTTTTATGAAAATTCGAGTTTTTCGTGAAAATCCAGAAAATGCACTAGGAGGCATTTGACGCATAGAAAATAAGGGTTCGGATTGTGGTAATCCCGCAACTTCTGCTCCAAAATACTTTCGTATCGTATCTCCTATTTCACCTTTCCAGGATTCATTATCCATGATAATAGAAAGGGTATTGATATTTCCCACAGAATGAACCATGAGTTTTTTTGTGTTGTTGTCGGATTTTGTTGAGGTATCTGTACAACTCAACATACTGAGTATACAACATACTGCGATACATAGTTTTTTCATAAAAAAATACTAACGGGTTTGTGATGACTATGACTTTGAAATCTTCAATTTCATGCCAGGCTTAATGCCACTACCGCTAATATCGTTCCATTTTTTAAGATTCTCAATGGTTATCCCACTAAATTTTTTCGAAATACTCCATAATGTATCTCCAGATCGCACGGTATACATAGGATTATTGCCACGTACCGTTTGTTTTTTATTGGATACAGATTTAGAAATTTTTGTTTGTTTTTTAGCACTAGAGACCGGTTTTCTAGGGTGAATTGTTAATCGCTGACCAATTCTAAGGTTATTACTTCGCAAACCATTCCATCTTTTAATTTGGCTTACACGCACTCCGTAGCGTCTTGCAATTTTACCTAAAAAGTCTCCACTACGCACCCGGTATCGAATTCTATTATTGGCTTCAACTATCCTGGGAAGTGGCTTTTCTCGTTTGTTAAATTCTGTTTGTGCCAAAGTATATACTTGAGTTTCATTGGCTACAAATTTTCCTACTTGATCTAGCGGCAAGCGTAATACATAATCTTCATCCTTTACATTAGGAATGACATCTAGTTTATATGAAGGGTTTAAAAACTGTAATTCTTCAATAGGAATGTTCATGTAGTCAGAAACCTGATCTAAGGAGATCATTTGCTTTACACTTACGGTATCTGTTTCGTAATATGCAAATTGTGGCTTGTGTTTAGTGTTGAAACCATGCTCTTCTGCATATTCAAAAATATACATCGTTGCTAAGAATGCAGGAACATAACCCGCAGTCTCTCTGGGTAGATTATGTCTAATATTCCAATAATTGGTACGACCTCCACTACGTCGAATGGCCTTATTTACATTTCCAGGCCCTGAATTATATGCTGCTAAAGCTAAATCCCAATCACCAAAAACACGATATAAACTTCCTAAATATTTACAAGCTGCTTTGGTCGCCATAATTGGATCCATGCGCTCATCTACATAAGAACTTACTTCTAGTCCAAACATTTTTCCTGTACCATACATGAATTGCCATAATCCAGTAGCACCCACTCTTGATTTTGCTCTAGGTTTTAATGCAGATTCTACAATTGCCAAATATTTCATCTCCAATGGAATATTTTGGTTGTCTAATTCTTGTTCAAACATTGGAAAGTAAAATTGACTTAACGTAACCAATTTTTGCAACGATTTTTGTCTGGTTTTTAAATATCTTTTAATGACACTCTCTAAGCCCGGATTGTATTCCACATTAAAAGGTGTTCTTGCATTTAGAGCTTTTAGCCGTGCTTTTAAAGTATCGGTAGGTAGCTCTTCATAAATTACAGGCTCGTAGGTAAGCTCATTTATAGATTTATACATGGTGTCAAAAACAGTAGTGCTAAATAATTCTTGTTTCCATAATGAATCTAATGCTGCTATTTTAGCATGATCTTTAGCGATATAGGTTGTGGTATCATTAACAATTCTAGTTTCTAAAGTATTTGCATCTAAAACGATATCCTTGCTTTGTGTACTTTGAGATGATGACATGACAGAAAGACTATCTTGTTGAATCACTGTTTTAGAAGTGCTGGGAGAATCAATAGCCTGTTCTTGAGCTGTTATTGATCCTAAAATCAGTGTAAAAGCCAGAAGTAAATAATTTTTCATTGTGTGAAATCGTTTTGTATTAATCGTTTTTCTTGGCAATTTATTGTGCCTAAGTCAATTCATATAAAAGTTATTTACCGCTTCTTATGCAAAACGTATGGCAATCGAAACAGTAAACAACTGTATATATTTTGGGGCAAAAAAAGATCGTTTTAGTAGGTATAAACGATAGTTAAGGCTAAAGTCGTTTTTTTTTTTCAAACCACCAAATAAAAAAAGGATAAAAAACAAAAAAATCAGACAAAATGCCTGATAATGTTGTTATTTGTAGGAAAAAATATAATAATTCTTACAAATAATAAATATGCAAAAGGTAGTTTTGAAAAAGTACTTCACCTTTTCAAAACTACCTGTTAACGTTAGTTTGACGTAAACCGAAATAGCAAAAAATCGTCAGATCGAGTGTTTTTTCGTCGTGTAACAGAGAAAAAATATATCGAGATTAGCTTTTTTTACAGTGAAAATCACTATTCTCGATACAATTCTCCTCCGCAGAATCACTCGAATTGACGTAATTTTCTTACGTCGAACTCAGGTTGTTATTTCAATGAAGGATTTTCTTAGTTATTGATGGCTTCGATACCAGGCAATACTTTTCCTTCTAAGCTTTCTAACATAGCACCACCACCTGTAGAAACATAACTTACTTTATCTCCAAATCCAAATTGCTTTACTGCTGCAACAGAATCTCCACCTCCAACAAGAGAGAATGCTCCTTTTTCTGTAGCTTCTGCTATAGAATGTCCTAAAGCAATGGTTCCTTTTGCAAAGGTTTCCATTTCAAATACTCCTAAAGGTCCATTCCATAATATGGTTTTAGAATCCAAAATTACATTATGAAAGTTCTTTATAGATTCTGGACCAGCATCCAATCCTTCCCATCCTTCAGGAATTGCGTTTACTGGCAATACTTGAGTGTTGGCGTCATTACTAAAATCATCAGCACCCAAAACGTCTACTGGTAAATGTATTTGTACGCCTTTCGCTTTAGCCTTCTTTAAAATGTCTAAAGCCATTTCTTGATAATCATCTTCGCAAATCGAGTTTCCAACAGTTCCACCTTGTGCTTTTACAAAGGTATATGTCATTCCACCTCCAATAATCAAATGATCTACTTTGTCTAAAATACTTTCAATAATCGTAATTTTAGAAGATACTTTAGACCCTCCTAAAACTGCGGTAATTGGTTTTTCACCAGATGCCAATACTTTATCAATACTTTCGATTTCTTTAGCCAATAAGCTTCCAAAACATTTTTTATCAGTAAAAAACTGAGCGATGATCGTTGTAGAAGCATGTGCTCTGTGTGCTGTACCAAAGGCATCATTTACATAAATATCTCCTAAAGCAGATAACTGCTTAGCGAATGCTACATCTCCTTTAGTTTCTTCCGTATAAAATCTAAGATTTTCTAACAATAATACTTCTCCCGGATTTAAGTTTGCAACTGCTGCTTCAGCTTCTGCACCAATACAATTGGCAACAAATTTTACTTGCACGCCTAATACATCAGATACCTCTGCTACGATGTGACGTAAAGAAAATTCTTCTTGTACTCCTTTTGGTCGTCCTAAATGAGACATTAATACAGCACTTCCACCATCTTCCAAAATTTTGATTATAGTGGGCTTTGCAGCTTGAATTCTAGTATCATCGGTTACTTCAGAACTTTCGTTTAAAGGAACATTAAAATCAACGCGAATTAGTGCTTTTTTATTTTCGAAATTAAAATCGTTTATAGTCTTCATTTTTTCTTTAAAATTTTACAAAAACGAAAATAATTCTATTTCCCTAAAAATGAGCTATTCCATCAAAAAAAATGCAGGAAACGATTGGGATTCGTTTACTTTTATTGATTTCGGAGTAAATCCATAGTTTTTATGAAAAAAAAGCATTGCGATACTGAACCCTCTTTTTAGAGTATAGTGGATCATTAGTAATATCTAACTACTCCATACTAAAATCTCAATACTAAAATCTATCTTTGTATATGCTTTTTTCAGAAATATTAGGATTGCCTCATATTAAAAGATACTTAACTACCAGTGTAGATCGAGGTCGTATTGCTCACGCACAGTTATTTACTGGGGCTAGTGGCAGTGGTACTTTACCCATGGCAATTGCGTATGCACAATATATTTTATGCCAAAACCATGATGGCGAAAATACAGGAGGAGAGCACTCTTGTAATATCAAATTTGATCATATATCACATCCTGATCTTCATTTTGCATTTCCTGTAGCGACAAATGATAGGGTCAAAAAACATCCGGTTTCTAATAATTTTATCAATGAGTGGAGGTCTTTTCTACAAAATACTCCGTATGGTAGCCTTTTTGATTGGTACTTATCTATAGGTATTGAAAAAAAACAAGGGCAAATCGGTGTAGATGAAGCCTTGGAAGTTGTGAAAAAATTATCTCTTAAGAGTTATGAAGGCGGGTATAAAGTAATGCTGATCTGGATGGCAGATAAAATGAATACTGCTGCATCGAATAAGCTACTGAAGCTTATCGAAGAACCTCCAGAAAAAACGGTGTTTATTTTGATTGCGGAAGATGAGGAGCAAGTGATACAGACCATACGATCTCGGTGTCAAATCACCTCTTTTCCACCATTGGGAGAACAAGTAATCAAAGCATCATTGTTGAGTACTGGAAACTATTCAGAAGCGGAAGCGTTAAAAATCGCGCATCAATCCAACGGAAATTATACAAAGGCTTTACAATTACAAAGCAATACTGATGGTGATGCACAATTTGAAGCATGGTTTGTCCAATGGGTGCGTTCCGCTTTTAAAGCTAAAGGAAATAAAGCCGCTATAAACGAGCTTATTGCTTGGAGTGATACTATTGCAGGTATTGGAAGAGAAACACAAAAGAAATTTTTAAGCTATTGTATTGATTTTTTCAGACAAGCTTTAGTATTGAATTATGGGGCAAAAGAATTAGTGTACTTATCTCCAGAAACGAATAACTTTAAATTAGAAAATTTCGCACCCTTTATTCATGGGGGTAATATTATTGGGATTACGAAACAATTAGAAGATGCGATTTACCATATTGAGCGTAATGGAAATGCTAAAATTGTTTTAACTGACTTATCGATACAATTGACTCGATTGTTGCATAAAAAAGCAAACAACTAATACCGGTAGTTTACATGCCAGATTAGTTGTTCCTATTTTATGTTGCTTAAACTATAGCAAGGTATTGACTGTAGTTTATAATTGCGTTGTTATTTTTGAACTATAGTATAATGAATCGTTAGACCTACTAGGTTTTGAAAACCTAGTAGGTCTAGTGTGCTTTTTCAGGATTAAAAACTCTCCAAGGCTTGTCTTTAAATGCGAAAAATAGATGTCTGCTGGATGTCTCGTAAACTTGCTCCGAGGTAGTTGACTGCAATTTTAAACTAGAACCTAAGGCTGTTTGTTTTATAAGTCCACATATATATCGAATGATCGATTTGTGAATACTCATGAAATGACCTTGCCTAGCCTCTAAAATTCGTATTTTCTGAAAATCAATTCCATAAAACGGTCTTCATGTACTGTCTTTCCTTCCCATTCATTATAATCAGGTTTCACCATGGTTTTTATAAACTCGCGAGCGCCACTTTTACTATGCAGCGTATTCAATTGCGACAATACACGATTGTAATCTGTAGAACTTCCATCAAAAAGGTGCTTGATAAACGCCAATCGATCATTAAGTCCGATATGAATTCCTTTTTTTAGTTCATCATTAATTGATTTTGTTTGTTCCTCTTCCAAAGATTCAGATGTAGTGACTGTTGCTTCTATACGAGATTTATTATTTTCTACCTCAGACACAGGTATAAAAAGATCATCCGCAACTCTGGCATTCACCTCTTCGATTATAATTTCAGGTTTTTGTGCTACTTCAATTTCTTGTCCTTTCGTTAAATCCTGTTGAAGTGCAGTTAGTGCATCTATTGCTTCTGGTGTGGTATTTTTTTCTGTTTTTTCTTCTTCTTTTTCTTCAAGACTCAGAATGGGTATTATAGCTTTTTTTTCTTCTTTTTTCTCTTCTTGTTCCAAAGCAAGTATTGGTTCTGGATTAGGAACGACATTAGTTTCCTGTACTTCTAGGGACTCTTCTACAATTGCTTTTACTTTTCCGATAGTGGGCTGGGCTCCTGAAAAATGAGTTTCTGTAAAGTTTAGAATTGTTAATTTTTCATACAAATTTTGGGCATGTTCTTGTAATTCGGGCAGTGTAGTTGAATCTTTAAGTTGTAATATTTTATGAGCAAGGCTAATGAGCTCTGCTTCTATTTTCTTTTTCATGATATCGTTATTTGTTGGTGGTTGATAGTTCATAGCTCTTCAATGTGATTTTCATTTCTTTGGCTGTGGACTACTCCTTCTATTTTGTTTTTAATACTGCAATCTCTTTTTAAATAGTTGATGGCTGATCGTTGACAGGGATTAATATCTCATATCTTTATACTGTAATCTTAAATTGATTTTTAATACATTTACTTCGTCTTATAGCATCAAAGAGAAGAGCGTATTTGAATTGATGCTGAAAAATACAAAATGTTTCTCGAAAATACGGTAAATTATAAAGAGCAATTTGGTTGGATTGAGGTCATCTGTGGTTCTATGTTTTCTGGTAAAACGGAAGAATTGATCCGAAGGCTAAAACGTGCACAATTTGCAAAACAAAAAGTCGAAATTTTTAAACCGACTATAGATATTAGATACGATGATGATCTGGTGATGTCTCATGATGCCAATAAAATTAGATCTACGCCAGTACCCGCAGCGGCAAATATTCGAATTCTTGCCAATCAATGCGATGTGATTGGCATTGATGAAGCTCAGTTTTTTGACGATGAAATTGTTTCGGTATGTAATGATCTTGCTAATCAAGGGATTCGTGTTATTGTAGCAGGGCTAGATATGGATTTTAAAGGAAACCCTTTTGGTCCCATGCCTGCATTAATGGCTACGGCAGAGTATGTTACTAAGGTACATGCAGTATGCACTCGAACGGGTAATTTGGCACAATACAGTCATAGAAAGTCTGGAAAATCGGATCTAGTGGTATTGGGAGAAACTGAAGAATATGAACCCTTAAGCAGAGCTGCATTTTATAAAGCAATGCATGCGACTAAAAAGAAAGATTCAAAAAAGTCAAATCCATCTAATGAGTAGTGTAAAAGAAACTGTACTCGAAATTAATTTAGCGCACCTTACTCATAATTACACCGTGCTTAAAAGTAAGCTTCGAAACACCACAAAATTTCTAGCTGTAGTCAAAGCCTCAGGATATGGAAGTGATGCTATTCAGGTAGCTAAACATTTAGAAAAGCTAGGTGTAGATTATCTAGCAGTAGCCTATGTAGGGGAGGGGATAGCCTTACGTAAGGTAGGAATACAAACGCCTATTTTGGTATTACACCCACAAGTGGTCAACTTCGAATCTTTAATTGAATATCGATTAGAGCCTAGCCTTTATAGTGAACGTGTACTACAGCAATTTATAGCTGTGGTAACCAATAGTAAACAAACCGCATACCCAATACATCTAAAATGTAATACGGGATTGAATCGATTAGGTTTTGGCACGTCACAAATGGAAGCTGTTGCCCGCCTTATATCGAAAACAAAAACAATTCGAGTACAAGGGGTGTTTTCTCATCTTGCCGCTAGTGAAGCTCTGGAAGAACGAGCGTTTACAATGCAACAAATTACAGATTTTAAGACTATTGTAGCGCAAGTGATACCTATATTGGGGGATACTCCTATAGTGCATCAATGCAATACGTCTGGCATATTTAATTATCCTGAAGCGCATTTTGATATGGTACGCAGTGGTATCGGATTATATGGTTTTGGAAATGATTCGAAATATGATTTAGAACTACGCCCTATTGCCACTTTAAAATCGATACTCTCTCAAATACATACGCTGGAATCCGGTGAAACTCTAGGCTATAATAGAGGGTTTACTGCGATAAAAACAACAAAAACAGCAACCATACCTATTGGGCATGCCGATGGTATTGGTCGACAATATGGACATCAAAAAGGATTTGTAACCTTACACGGAAAACGTGCTTATATTATTGGGAATGTCTGCATGGATATGATGATGATAGACGTTACTGATATTGATTGTAATGAAGGAGACGAAGTCATTATTTTTGGAGAAGAAATTAAGGCTACAACCCTTGCAGAATCTGTGGGTACAATATCATACGAATTGATGACATCAATTTCTCCAAGGATAAAGCGAACGTTTGTCGGTAAAATATGATTTTTGTCAGATTTTATGCACTTTGATTTTGATTTTTCTAAATCGTTTTCATTTTTTAGCTACTTTAGTAGCAACACTTAATTAACTAATCATAAAATCAATCTAAAATTATGTTAAAAGAATTTAAAAATTTCATACTGACCGGTAACGTCATCGACTTTGCTGTTGCAGTTATTTTGGCAGGAGCCGTAGGACTTGTAGTTAACGGTTTCGTTAATGATATCATCATGCCTATCGTAGGTCACTTTGCCGGGGGTATGGATTTTGCAGATCTAAAAATAGTATTAGCCGCTGCCGTTCCAGAATCTGAAGGTGTTGCTGCTAAAGCAGAGAATGCTATCCGATGGGGTGCATGGATCAACTCTATCATCAATTTAATAATTGTTGGTTTTGTGATGTTTATCATGGTAAAAGCATATAATAAATCTAAAAAACCAGTAGAAGAAGCTCCAGCTGCTCCTGCAGGACCAACACAAGAAGAATTACTTGTTGAAATTAGAGATTTATTAGGTAAAAAATAGTAGTAGACGCAAGATTTTGCGTCTCAATATAATTCAAACCGTCTTATCATAAAGGCGGTTTTTTTTGTTTATAGACTAGACGAAACTAATTTTAAATTTAGTTGTGCAATACTATTTTAACTTTAGTATTGTCTCTTGTCTCCTAGCTCTTGAAATTAGACCATTTCACTACTAGATTCTAGATTTTCAGACTGTTAGGGTAGTTGTGTAAAACTAACCGCTAAAGGCTAGTAGCTAACTGCTATAGTATAGTGTGATTAAAAAAACCGATCAAGTTACCTAGTTAAGCCACATACAGTCCGACAACGATCAGCCATCAAATACAATAGAAATTGTCTCCTGTCTCTTGTTTCAACCCTTTCATTATATATTTAGTATACGATTGATTTGTTATATATATAACAAATTATACGAATTTCTGTAATTTATACTAAAACACTTGTAGTCTTAGAATTATTCCTGACCTTTGCCCAAGTTTAAAAAATGAGGTGTTCATTGATGTGGACATATAAATACAAAAATTTATGAAAGTAGCAGTTGTAGGCGCTACCGGTTTGGTAGGCACTGTCATGTTAAAAGTATTAGCAGAACGTAATTTTCCGGTAACGGAATTGATTCCAGTAGCATCAGAACGTTCTGTGGGTAAAAAAGTAGCATATAAAGGAAATGAATTTACAGTAGTAGGATTAGCTACAGCTATAGAAATGAAACCTGATGTTGCTATTTTTTCTGCAGGTGGAGATACCTCAACCGAATGGGCTCCTAAGTTTGCTGAAGCAGGGATTACTGTAGTTGATAATTCATCGGCTTGGCGAATGGATCCTACTAAAAAATTAGTAGTTCCAGAAATCAATGCTACCGAATTAACCAAAGAAGATAAGATTATAGCAAACCCTAATTGTTCTACGATACAGTTGGTATTGACTTTAGCGCCATTACATGCTAAATATAAAATCAAACGTGTTATTATTTCTACCTATCAGTCGATAACAGGTACGGGTGTAAAAGCAGTACAACAGTTAGAGAATGAATACAAAGGAGTAAAAGGAGAAATGGCATATCCGTATCCTATCCATAGAAATGCAATTCCACAGTGTGATGTATTTATGGAAAATGGGTATACAAAAGAGGAAATGAAATTAGTGAACGAAACTCAAAAAATCCTTGATGATCGTACCATTGCTGTAACGGCAACTGCAATTCGTATTCCAGTAGTAGGAGGGCATAGTGAAAGTGTGAATCTAGAGTTCGAAAATGATTTTGAGGAGAGTGAAGTTCGAAAAATCTTAAGCCAAACCCCTGGAATTACGGTACAAGATAATATCGATACCAATACCTATCCAATGCCAATTTATGCTGAAGGTAAAGATGACGTATTCGTAGGTAGAATTCGTAGAGATCACTCTAGAGAAAATGCGTTGAATTTATGGATCGTTGCCGATAACTTGCGTAAAGGTGCATCGACAAATGCAGTGCAAATTGCAGAGTATCTTGCCGCTGAGCAATTGATTGGGTAATACAATTTACGATTTTAAATTTTGGATTTAAGATTTTTTAGTACAGCCCTGCTCGGTTTTAAAAACTGAGCAGGGCTTTTTTGTCATAGAAACTTGAGCTCAATTAATAACATGTTGGTTTTCGTATGAGGCTACCCTTACCTTAATCCTCTCCCAAAAGGAGAGGAGGTTTATACTACTGACAGATAGTAATTTAAAAATTATTTTAAATCGAACAGATAGTTTAGAATTATATTTCTAACCAGACTAACTACTGCCTAAATTTCAAATTTCTTCTTTTAATTTTCGCAATGCTTCTGCTTGTTCTAATTCCTTTTCCCTATAATATTCTGCCAATGCCGCTCCCCTCAGTTCTTGTAGTTCCTGTGATACGGTACTTCTATTCGTATTTCCATAAGTCATATTCTGTAAGTGTTCTTCCATTCGATCTACAATAAAGCCATCTTGATCGCCTAATAATACGCAGTCTTTAAAAAGAGTAAATCTTTTTTGTAATACCGCTCGTGCATCTTCTGCATGAGTGTTGGGTAATTCTAAAGCATGATCAATAAATTGTAAGCCATTTTCGATAAGGGTAATGCCTTGCAGAATTAATAATTGATTTCCGGTTGCTAACTGTTTTAAGTTGTTCATTGTATTGTGTGTTTAAGTATTTATTTGAGTTCCTTATTTTAAAAATTAAGTGGTTTTTCAATAGTATGAATCCTAATACTATTGAAAATGTCATATCGAGTAATTTCCGGAGGGAAACGTAGGAAATTGTATCGAGATACTTTAGCATCGAAAGGCACATTGGGTCTCGATACCCCTTTCTGCAAAGGGGCAGGCTTTTTTTTCCATTTTATTAGTATGTCATATCAAGTGCTTTTCGAAGCAAAGTGTATCGAGATGTAATACTAATGAAATAGGGTCTCGATACAATTTTTTTCCATTCCATTCCAAAAAGTCACTCGACCTGACGTAATTTTCTTACGTTAAGCTCAGGTGTTTTGACTTAAAAATCCAAACAATGCTTTGATAAAATCAATTATACTCAAAGTGATATGTGGATTTTATTTACTTAATAGGTAAATAATAATATTATAAATATACTAATTAATACAATATTAAAAAATATAATGTAAATTTTTTTCAAAAAAATTAACTAAAGATGTAAATCGTTTATCTTTATACTTAAAAATTGACAGTGCTTATGAGCATTTTACGCATCAAAGAAATTTTAAAAGAAAAAAAGATAACGGGAAAAGAACTGGTAGAACGTATTGGTATTACAGAAACGAGCTTGTCTAGAATCATAAAAGGAGATCAACAACCTAGATTTGATCTATTATTGCAAATCGCAGAAACCTTAGACGTAGACATCAGAGATTTATTTATCCCAACAAAAGAGGAGCATACAGAAACGCTCTATGTAAATCGTGATGGAACGTTTATTCCTATAGGAAAATTGAAGAAATAGTAATTGATAAAATTACGACGATACGCTGTCTAAAACTCTTTTCATCTAAAAAATCTTACCGTCTATTAGTCTTACTATCTATCCGTCTTTTTATCTAAAAAAACTATCCAAACAGATGTTCGACAACATCTTCAATCTTAGCCACCTGTTGTATTTGAATTTCGGTATTTTTCAAGGCTATTTTATTGTATTTAGAGACAAAAATAGTGGTGAACCCTAATTTTTCAGCTTCTTGTATGCGTTGCGCTACTTTACTAACAGGGCGTACTTCTCCTGCTAAACCAATCTCTGCGGCAAAACAATATTCTTTTGGAATGGCGATATCTTCATTTGAAGATAATATCGCTGCTACCACCGCCAAATCAATGGCTGGATCATCAACAGAAATACCTCCGGTAATGTTTAGAAATACATCTTTAGCGCCTAATCGAAATCCAACTCGTTTTTCGAGTACTGCCAAGATCATATTCAATCGTTTTAGGTTATACCCTGTAGCACTACGCTGAGGTGTGCCATATACTGCGGTACTAACTAATGCTTGAACTTCTATTAATAAAGGTCGCATTCCTTCTATAGATGCTGAAATGGCGGTACCGCTCAGTTCTTCATCTTTTTTAGAGATTAAGATCTCACTGGGGTTGTGTACTTCTCGTAGGCCGTTGCCTAGCATTTCATAAATCCCTAATTCAGCTGTAGAACCAAATCGGTTTTTTAAAGCACGTAAAATGCGGTATACATGATTGCGATCTCCTTCAAACTGCAATACGGTATCGACCATGTGCTCTAGGATTTTTGGCCCTGCAATCGTACCATCTTTGGTAATATGACCAATCAGTAGTACCGGTGTTGCAGTTTCTTTGGCAAACTTAATCAGTTCCGTAGTACATTCTCGAATCTGTGAGATGCTACCTGGACTACTCTCGATATAATCACTATGTAGTGTTTGTATCGAATCGATTATTACGATATCGGGTTGTATGGTTTCGATTTGTTTAAAGATATTTTGGGTCTTGGTTTCAGTCAAAATAAAACAGTTATCGGTCTGTGCAGTGATCCGTTCTGCACGCATCTTGATTTGCTGTTGGCTTTCTTCTCCAGAAACATACAAGGTTTTATAGGGTAGTTTTAGACTGATCTGTAATAGCAATGTACTCTTTCCAATGCCTGGTTCTCCCCCGAGTAGGGTTAACGACCCAGGTACTAATCCACCGCCCAGTACACGATCTAGTTCTTGGTCATCGGTGGTGTACCGTGCTTCTTTAGTAGTATCGATTTCAGATACTTTTAAAGGTTTTGCAATACGTTTTGCATTGGTTACCCTATCTGGACTTTTCCAATCTTTTTTATCGGGTTTTTGAATCAGTTCTTCTGCAATTGTATTCCAAGATTTACAGGATGTACACTGCCCTTGCCATTTGGCAAATTGTGCGCCACAATGCTGACAGAAAAAGGTGCTTTTTATTTTTGCCATAGTATTGAGACACAAAATATTGTGTCTTTACTGTTATTGTTGATCCACGGTTGAGGCGCAATATTTTGCGTCTCTAAGGCGTGGGGTTATAGTTTAATTATTGTCTTTCATGCTATCCTCAATACATTCTTCTGGATATAGGAAATTATTATATGGAAAACGAGTGACATGGATATCACGTACTTCTTTATATACTCTTTTTCTAAACGTCTCCATGTTTTCTTTGTGTATGGCAGAAATGAACAATGCATTATCACCAACATTACTCATCCATGTTTGCTTCCATTCTTCTAAAGTGTAATGGGCTTTGGTACGTTCTGTTATTAAATCATCTTCATCTATAGTTTCGTGACTATAAGCATCAATTTT
Organism: uncultured Aquimarina sp.; assembly: GCA_937951135.1. Taxonomy (GTDB): domain Bacteria; phylum Bacteroidota; class Bacteroidia; order Flavobacteriales; family Flavobacteriaceae; genus Aquimarina. The sequence continues at coordinate 22,896 of CALFCI010000061.1, forward strand.
ATTAAACACCATAATGGTTGGCTTATCAGCTCCTTTTATTTCGTCTAGAATTGCATTTACCGATGCGATATGATCTTCGAACTGTGGGTGTGAAATATCAACCACATGCAATAGCATATCTGCTTCCCGTACCTCGTCTAAGGTGCTTTTAAAACTTTCTACTAGTTGTGTTGGTAATTTTCGGATAAATCCTACGGTATCGGTAAGTAAAAAGGGAAGGTTTCCGATCACTACTTTGCGTACTGTAGTATCTAGTGTAGCAAAGAGTTTGTTTTCGGCAAATACGTCACTTTTTGCAATGACATTCATTAGTGTGGATTTTCCAACATTGGTATACCCTACTAATGCTACTCGCACTAATTTTCCTCGATTACCCCGTTGCGTTGCCATTTGTTTATCGATGGTCAACAATTTCTTTTTTAATAACGTAATTCGATCCCTTACGATACGTCTATCGGTTTCGATTTCTGTTTCTCCAGGCCCTCGCATTCCAATACCTCCTTTTTGACGTTCTAAGTGTGTCCATAATCCTTTAAGACGGGGTAATAGGTATTGATATTGTGCGAGTTCTACTTGGGTTCTGGCATAACTAGTTTGTGCGCGTTGTGCAAAAATATCTAAAATCAAATTGGTACGATCAATGATCTTTGCTTTTAGGATACTTTCTATATTACGCAATTGCGCTGGTGTCAATTCATCATCAAAAACGATAGTGCCGATATCATGTTGTTCTACATAGGCTCGTACCTCTTCCATTTTTCCGCTACCGATAAAGGTTTTGGAATTGGGCATCTCCATTTTTTGGGTAAAGCGTTTTACGACTTCACCACCAGCAGTATACGTTAAAAATTCTAATTCATCTAAAAACTCTTTTAACTTTTCTTCATTTTGATGCTTGGTTACAATACCGATTAAAATTGCTTTTTCGTAATTGATTATTTTTTGCTCTAACATACGATCCTTAAAATTATAGTACAAAGGTACACTTTTGTATGCTTTTGAATTTGTACTTTAGAGGATTGTTACTTGAACTTTCCTATGCGCAAAGGAATAGGATTAAATTATACACATATTTATGCCTTCAACACCTTATTTTAAAAAAAAAGATACTCCATTATATACCTTAGCTTTTTACAACTTAGAAAACTTGTTTGATACTGTCGATGATCCTCAAACCCTAGATGATGATTTTCTTCCTGAATCTGAAAAACATTGGAATCAAGAGCGCTATAAGAAAAAGCTTTTTAAGTTGGGGACTGTTATTTCTAATATTGGTTTTCGAGAAACCGGTAGGGCTCCAATTCTTCTTGGGGTTGCCGAGGTAGAAAATAAAAAAGTATTGGATGATTTGATACAAACTAAACACCTTAAGCATAAAGGGTATGATATTGTACATTATGATTCTCCAGATGAACGGGGTATTGATGTTGGGTTATTATATCAAAAAGAACATTTTACAGTGACCCGTTCTGAAAGCGTTACGGTAGATGTTAATAATCCAAATGGTGAACGTGATTATACGCGCGATATTCTTTGGGTAACTGGACAATTGCATGATGAAGAGATTCATGTATTGGTTAATCATTGGCCATCCCGAAGAGATGGTGCAGAATCTACGGCATATAAACGGGTAGCAGCAGCGGAAAAGAATAGGGAACTGATTACGCAAATCACGGATGCTAATCCGGATGCTAAAATTATTATTATGGGCGATTTTAACGATGACCCAATTAGTGAAAGCATTCAGCACTTAGTACAAAATGATTTATATAATCCGATGGAGCGTTTACACACGCGATATCGTGGTACATTAAGTTATAAAGGACAATGGAATTTGTTTGACCAAGTTATTTTTAGTCATAATTTTCATCAGTATAAAAAAGGAGCACATAGCTTTGCGCATGCCAATATTTTTGATGATGCGTTTTTAAAGGTGTATAAAGGTCGTTATAAAGGAACTCCTTTTAGAACCTATGCCGGAAGGCGTTACAAAGGTGGGTTCAGTGATCATTTTCCTGTAGCGATACAATTGAAATGGAATCAATAGTGTTTAGTAGTGTTTCTAATATAGTTGATCGTTGTCAGTTGATGGTTGATCGATTTTTGAACGGACATCTAATTTCGTTTCAAAGACTCAGAGAATTAGGGATACACTGAAAAGTAAAGATTTTTATGACTGTGACTTTATCTCCTATTTTTCCTGATTCTTTGTCTCCTGTCTCACTTCTAATAGCGAGCGGTCTAGTGTCTAAAACAATGCTACTTTAAAATATTTTGATACGTGTTTTTGTTGGCTAATACTTCCTTGGCTTTTGCTACTTCTGGGTTGTGAGTTACATAATAATTGTATAGCCCTTCTCTATAAAAATAGCGTTTTACAATCTCATCGGTAAGTAAGCTAATGATTTCGGGTTTATGGGTATCCAATGCTTTTTCTTTAGCCCTTTGGATTGCCGCTAATAAGGCTTCATATTCCACAGTTATCGCAGTATCAAATTGATCTTTTTTGGCAATTTCCATTGATTTTTTTAAGGCTTTTTCAGTCTCTGTGTCAAAACTAAACTCTTTTTGTTTTATAAATTCTTTAAACCCTTCAAAATCAGTTGGTGTAAACTTAAAATCACTAGGCTGTTGTACCTTATGCTTATAGTAATAATCCGTGCTGTACTCAAAAATTGCATTGGTTTTTAATAATTCTGTAGTAATCGTGCTATATTTTGAACTTTCCAACTCAATATCAGGTTGTATTCCTCCGCCATCGTATACGGTTCTTCCATTTTTGGTAGTGAATGCTTTAAAATCTTTTTCATCAAATCGAACTGCTTTATTATCTTTATCTCGATTCCAATAATCTAAGGCTTGTATACAGCGTCCGCTTGGGGTATAGTATCTAGAAATTGTTATTTTTATTTGTGTCCCGTAGGTGAGTTTTTTCGGGCGCTGTACTAGACCTTTACCAAAGCTTCTAGCTCCGATGACTACACCACGATCTAAATCTTGGATTCCTCCTGCTACAATCTCACTTGCCGAAGCACTTCGTCCGTTGACCAATACGACTAATGGAATTTCGGTATCTAGAGGTGCTCTCTTTGTTTTATATTGTTTATTGTATTTTTTGACGATAGATTTCGTAGTGGTAATCAGTTCTCCTTTAGGTACAAAAATATTGGTTACATTAATAGCTTCACTTAATAGTCCTCCTGGATTCCCTCTTAAATCTAAAATTACTTTATCTGCTCCTTTTGCTTTTAAATCTTTTAATGCTGCAATAGTTTCACTAGAAGCTTTGCTATTAAATTTGGACAATACAATATATGCTGTATTATCATCTAGTAAGGTATAGAATGGTACCGCTTTTACTGCAATTTCTTCTCGAGTAAGTGTTGTTTTTTTGATTTCACCTTGTCGCTTATACTGTATTGCTACTAAGCTACCATTAGCTCCTTTTAAAAGTTCTCCTGCATCATCTTTAAAATCAGTAACCTTTATGTCTCCGATCTGTATAATTTCGTCTCCGGCTCTTAGTCCAGCTTTATCTGCTGGGTATCCTTGATAGGGTTCTAGAATGATAATTTTATCTTTTATCGTTTTTATGGAAGCTCCGATACCTGTATATTCTCCTGAGTTTCTAATTTTCGAGGCTTCTACATCTTGTTCGTTCCAATATTTAGTATAAGGGTCGAGATCGTTTAGCATTGCTTTAATGGCTGTGTCCATTAATTCTGCGGGATTCGTTTCATCGACATAATTCATGTTTAGTTCTTTAAACATCGTCGTGAAAATTTCGATCTGCTTTGCGATTTCAAAAAAATCGGATTTAAAACTTATAGAAGAGAGTATAATAAGTCCTAAAACAGTAATATATGCAACTCTTTTTTTCATGTGTTGTTTTGTTTCATTCTTCAAATATCTTGGGATACTACCAAAACCTATTGATGTCTACTAAAAATAGTAGGACTAAAAATACTAAATCAAAATGATACTTTTGAATACAGCTTAAGAAATACGAATATTTTTACTTTGAATGTGTTGAATTGAGTTCGTTCAAGGGAGAAGCAGCATTATGATAACTGTTCTTTCGCAAATTTTGTCAATACTGCTTTTACTTTGGTTTCGATTACATTGCTATCTGGCATTTCTTTGGCGGTATACAATAACAAAAAAGAGAATTGATCTGCACCTTCTATATTGGGAGAAGGTTTGTTTTTCCTGTAGCTTTCACGTAACAATCGTTTAATATGATTACGATCTACCGCGTTTTTAAAATTCCGTTTGCTTACAGATACTGCTGCCTTAATGGGAACATTTGTAGTTGTAGTTGTTGTTGTTTTTCTAAAGAGTAATCGAACTGGATATTTTGCTATTGTTTTTCCTTCAGAAAATAATAATGCAATCTCTTTTCTGCTTTTTAACTTTTCTGTCTTTGGGAAGGTTGCACTCATAATGTTGCGAAAATACTTATAATATTGTTGATAGCATATAGTCCGAATAGTTGATCTTGATTTAACCCGGATAGCTATGTACTAATTAAGAGTTGATTTTGTACGTAAAATGACTGTTCGCGAAATGCATTGAATTAGAAACGGGGTTCTGAAATGAATTCAGAACCCCGCTTAGCCTCTAATGGTGTACTTCATTGGACAGTACACTCTAAAATTGTGGGATAATGTAAAAGGTATTAAGGGTCTAGAACGACCTTGTCTTAATGTCTTAAAAAGTATCCACTACGATACCAAAAATGGCCATAGTTACACAAGTGACAAAAAATAATAATTTAACGTTGTTCATGTTTAATACGTTTGTTTTAATTAATATAAGGGTACGTACTATCTCTTTAAAAAAAAGTGTGTGAAATTTTTTACTTAAAGTTTAATATAAATAACGAGAGTTAATTCCGGTCTCCTACTCGTTAAAATTATATGAATATTATGTTAATAGGACGTTAGTATTTTACTAAGTAACGAATTTCATACATTCCTAGTATGTAAAAATAGAATTTTTTTCAATTTTTCTTAATTTTTTTCAATTTTGATATTAAAACAGCTTATTTTTTATGGAAATCACATAAAATAGTAATTTTTATACAAAAAACTTAGATAGGTTACTCTGGATTTGGAGTTGAAGTAGTTTGTTTTGTGTAGCTATTATTTTTCTTATCTATATCTGCTAATGCATTTGTAATATCTATTGTTATTGTTTTAATTTTTTCTTTGGGTTGCGCAATTTCTAATGTATATATTGGGTTTGCCCATGCCCATTTTGGAACTACGGTTCTTTTAATTTCAGGAATAGGATTTTCTTTTTCACCACGCATCATTCGTAATGGGATATAAAAGGATTCTTGTGTGCCATCTGTATACGAAACATATACATCTATTGGCATTGGCATTTGTCCAATACGCTCTAGTGTAACGCTAGTCGTATTGCTGTTGTTTTCTTTAGCGGTCACTTCTTTTATGGCGTAATCAATCGAGTTGGTGGTTTGTGTCCAATCGGTTAAAAACCAATCCAAATGCATTCCGGAAACTTTTTCAGCAATTCTTTTAAAATCATTGGGTGTAGGATGTTTAAATTTCCACAGGTCATAATATTTTTTTAATGTAGTAGCTAGGTTTTCTTCTCCTATAATATATCCTAATTCAACTAAAAAAACGGATCCCTTAGAATACGCAGAAACATTATATGCCGTATTATAATGATATCGATCCGCATGTGTGCATTGTGGTTGCTCTATTCCAGAGGTAGCTAATTGTTGGTATGAAGCATAAGAATCAGATAATGGGTATTTTTTGTTTTGCTTCAGCACTTCATTCATGGCTAATGTAGAAATATAGGTTGTAAATCCTTCATCCATCCAGGGATGTTTTGATTCATTGGTTGCCAAGATATGTTGAAACCATGCATGTGCCATTTCATGTGCAGTAACACCTACTAAACTATCAAATGATCGTTCTCCTGTAATTAAGGTACACATCGCATATTCCATTCCTCCATCTCCTCCTTGAATGATAGAGTACTGTTCATAAGGATACATGCCAATGTTTACACTGTAATAGTGCATTAATGCTACAGCTTTTTTTTGTAGTTCTTTCCAACTATCAATAATTTCCTTTTTGTTTTTATACAAAAAATGTAATACGGGTCCATTAGAGATATGGACAGTATCATGTATGTATTCTGGATCGGCAGCCCAAGCAAAATCGTGTACATCTGGTGCTTTAAAATGCCAAGATAGTTTTTTTCCTTTTTGTTTTACTTTCGTTCCGGGTGCTTCATACCCGTGTCCTATTTCTTGAGGGTTTTGTAAGTATCCTGACCCCCCTATGGTGTATTTTTTATCAATATGTATGGTTACATCATAATTCCCCCAAACGCCATGAAACTCACGAGCAATATAGGGATCAGCATGCCATCCTTCAAAGTCGTATTCTGCCATTTTAGGATACCATTGTGTCATCGATAGCGCTACTCCTTCTGCATTATTGCGTCCCGATCTACGAACTTGAACAGGTACTTGCCCTTCAAATTTCATGTCGAAATTAGCTTTTGTTCCTGGTGCTATAGGTGTATTTAATGTTACTTCTAAAACGGTGCCTTCAGTGTTGTGCTTTACCGTATTTCCATTATGAGTAAGTTGGATAACTTTAATATATCCGATTTCATTTGGTGACAATTGTGCAATTCGGTTTTGAACTCTTGGGTCTGGATCTTGTATGCTTTGGGAACGAATATCCATTTCGCTTCCCGGTTGAAATGCATTAAAGTATAAGTGGTAAAAAACACGATGTAAGGTATCTGGTGAATTATTGGTATACTCCAATTGTTGTGTTCCTGAATATTGATATTTTTTGACATTCATATCAACATCCATCGTATAGTTTACGTGTTGTTGCCAATAGGAACTATGCTGTTGTGCAGATGCGCACAAAACTCCAAAAAGGATGGTAAAAACAATTGTTTTATACATAGTGTTTGATATGAAGGGATGTCTTTTCAATACGGTATTTATTTTGCTGTTTTGGAAGCTAATATTAACGCGTTATAAAGATTCACCATTTTTCCTGATTTGGACAATTGCGAAAATTTTTCAATATGTGTAGCTTCACCTCCTGTCACTACTGATGCGGTAACGCCTATTCCACTGTCCATAAGTATTTGTTTTACTTGTGCTGCTTTAAGTTTTGGATAATACGATCGAATTAATGCTGCTACTCCAGATACTCCAGGTGCTGCCATAGATGTTCCTTGCAAGTATTTGTATTTATTTGATGGCACAGTAGCCCATATTTGAACACCAGGAGCAAATGCATCTACATTTTCTTTTCCATAATTTGAAAAATCTGCGACTAGATTCGATCCATATTCATAGTTTAATGCTCCGATCGTAATAAAATTGTTAGAAACTTCTGGTGTGGTATTGGTTTGATCATTTGGATATACCATTTTTTGGTCCAAGTTAATGCCTTCGTTTCCGGCAGCATTTACAATTAACACATCCTTATCAGCAGCATATTTAATGGCTTCAAAAACCCATTCTGGATGCGTTGTATAATATTTTCCAAAACTGGTGTTAATTACCTTAGCGCCATTATCTACAGCATACCGAATTGCTAAGGCGATATCTTTATCATACTCATCACCATCAGGAACAGCTCGAATTGCCATGATTTTTACGTTTTTAGCAATTCCATTCATTCCTTTTCCATTATTTCGTTCGGCTGCAATGATACCTGCTACATGTGTACCATGAAGGATTCCATCTTTTTTAGGGTTTGGCCCCATAACATTTCCGTTTCCGTAGGTAGTATCTTTAATGTCATCTACATTATCACCTACCACACTGCGACCATCAAACTCTAGATTAATATGATAGTTAAGTTGATCTGTAAAATGGTCAATACCTTCTTTTAGATTGGTCAATAAATCTGGGATGAGTTCACCTCTTTCTAGAAACCCAAACATTTGAGATAGCAGTGCCACATGTTGTTGCATTTCTTCAGTATCGGCCTTTACTGCTAACAGTTCTGTTTGTGTATAGTCTTCTTTACCAAGGGCAGTACTCATTGTTTTATGAGAGGCTGATGCTTGTTGATAAATCTGCTCGTATCGTGTTTTATTAGCGATCGCTTCTTGAGACTTTTTTTCAAATTCTGCTTTTGCTTCTATGTAATTTTGATATTCTTCTTTATCTGAATCTGCTACTGTGGCTATCGTTTTTCCAGTATATTTAGATTTTAACTTTTTAACAATTCGTACATATTCTAAGTTTTCTTTCTCTGCATCACCTAAAAAGTTCCAACCGTGGACATCATCAATATATCCATTGTTATCATCGTCTTTGTTATTTCCTTTAATCTCTTTAGTATTGGTCCAAATTACATCATCTAAATCTTCATGTTCAATATCAATACCACTATCAATAACCGCCACAATAACGGAGGTTCCTTTTTTAGTGTTGATTACTTCAGTATAGGCTCTGTTTACACTCATCCCGGGGATGGTGTCTTGTATTAAATCTAAGGCATTCCATTGTTTGAGTTGCTCATCTGTAAGCGCTATGTTTTTTAATGCGATTGCATCTATATTTGCTATTGGAGTAGCGATTATAGCGGGTGTTCCACACCCTGCTGTTAGTAATGATGCTGCTATAGTTGCACTCATCATCTTTGATGAATTTTTTATAGCGGTTTTAATTAAATATTTCATTGCAAGTAAATGTGTCTTTAAGTTGTACTCCACGATCTGTATGGTGTACTGTTATTATTTCATGATGCGCATCATGTTCCAAAAATAAATACCATTCTCCATCAGCAGCACGATCCAAAAACTTTTTCTTTTCGGTTAACGTGAGTAATGGTCTGGTGTCGTATCCCATAATATAAGGTAATGGGATATGCCCCGCTGTTGGTAAAAGATCAGCCATAAAGACTATCGTTTTACCTTTATACTTAATATGCGGTATCATTTGTTGATCTGTATGACCATCTACAAATAATACGCCAAACCCTAATGGTGTTTTTTC
>CALFCI010000062.1 GCA_937951135.1 uncultured Aquimarina sp.
ATACGCTTCTTTTGCTCCGTCTCACTTTGCGCATCTCTTAACCATGGGGTTTCTTGAATCATTAACGATTTCAATTCTTGATTCTTTTCTAAATTACTTAACAAGGCATCACTAGATTTCCATTGATTGAATACGTCCTGAATTCTAGGATTGCTGCTGGCGATATGACTTGCTAAACTATTAGCATAATACCTAGAAAATGTCTGTTCCGCACATTCGTATGGATACTCCATCAAGTAAGGCAACGCTTGCACAGCATACCATGCTGGATTAGACGTCATTTCTAAGGTTAACTTATGGTGTTTTAGTGTGGTAGAGGTATTCGCTTTTAATTTCTCTAAAGTAAATGTCTTGGTTTGATTCGATCGAACCCACATCGGTAAAGTTTCGGTGACCAACATCCGATTTGACAATACCGGTAAAACATTCTGTTCTCCATCAGAAAATTCGCCTGCTTTGGCTACAATTTTATATTGAACCGCCTGATAGGTATCTGGAATTTGTAACGCCCAAGAGATATTCGTATTTCCATTGGCTTTTACGGTAAACTCCTGACGCTTACTACTGTTTTGTAATGCGGCATCAATAGGAATATTGGTCAATGCATCAAACAATTGTAATTCTACAATCCCCTTAAGATCGGTAGTGGCCAAACTTGCAATTTTGGCACTGAATATGATGGCATCTCCTTCCCTTAAAAATCGAGGCGGATTAGGCAATACCATCAACTCTTTTTGAGTCACGGCTTCTAAACTATGCGTGGCTGAATTTAAGGTCTTGGTATGCGCAACTAATTGTAATTTCCAACGGGTTAAGGCTTCTGGAGCCGTAAATGAGAAGCTTACATTGCCGGCATCATCGGTAGTCAGTTGCGGAAAGAAAAAAGCAGTTTCTTGTAAATTCTTACGAATCGTTACCCCCTCTAAACCAGTGTCTTCTTTTACATCTGTTTCTGCATCTTGATCTTCCTTTCCTTTTGGTTTATTTAATTTTTTTTCAACTGCCATTTCTTTTTTATCCATGCTATCCCCTAGCGGCGATTCCATCAGCATTTCTGCAGATTCTTCAAGATCCATTCCACTTGATACTGCCATTGGCGCAGGAGCACTTTTGGACATCCTTCTTTGTCTTCCTCCGTAATATGTACTTCTTCCAAAATAAAAATCAAACCAATTTAAGGAATCATACGATGGAAAATCAAACCCATAATGGCTTCCTATGGCTTCTACTCGAAAAACATCCGTACCAAAACTTCGATTTGCATTTCTAGACGTTCGCGTAGAATACGAAGGTTGATATATTGGATTGAAAGACCAATCATGTACACGAAACTGATCTAAAGAAGCATCGTACATGCTCGCTAACATTTCTGCAGCTACTTTATCTCCTTTAGGCCCTTTGATGGTAAAACTCCAAGTCTCTTCCTGCCCAGGCTGTAATTTATCTCTAAACGTTTTAGTTACAATCGACAATGCAGTGGATTCATAAGGTACTGCGATATTGATACTTCCAATGCGGTAACTATTATAATTCACAAAACTATAATGTACCGAAAACCCTCCTAGATCATCGGCATTTACAGGAATAACAATCGTTTTACTCGTATTTGATAAACGAACAAGTTGTGTTTTTACAATTTTATGATTCTTTTCGATTTCTATAACTACAGTCATATCTTGAGAAGCAGACTGCACATTAAGTGCTACTTGATCCCCTACGACATAACTCGACTTATCTGTTGTAATTTGAAATAATTGTTGATCACTAATTTGTTTTGCTTTAGGGTCTATAACAGCAACATAATGAATATCTTTAAGTGGCATTCCCCTTGAATCTACACTTTGCAACTCCACCTTATAATACCCATGTTCCCACTTCTTGATCGTACCTAAAGATACCTCTTGAACACCTTTAAGATCTCCATCGGTTGTCGTTTTAAAGTCACTACGATATACCTGCTTCCCATTTTTCCATTGCCGGTAATCATCTTCGTTTTGATAGGCATCATGAGGATATAATTTTTTAAACTCATCTTTAGTAAACCCTGCATAATCCGGGGCATTCCAAGGGCGCTTTCGCATAGGATATTGTGGCCCTTTTAATTTATGAATAGTTACCGTTCCTTTTGCCGCTATAGCTTGGCCATTTAGGTTTTTTGTTACTATAGAAAACTTAGGATCTTTGCTGTCAATATTCAATTGCCCTTTCATAAGAATCTCCGCTGTACTCGTGTGATATCCTACTTGCACAGTAGCAGTGGTGCTATGTGTCTCTCCATTGATATCAATAACATCTGCAGTCACTACATAACTAAACACCGGTAAGTTTTCTTTTTGTGCTTTAGGATCGGGCAATGCTGCAAAAGGAATAACATACTCGCCTTTTTCATTCGTAATCGTTTCGCCTTGAGTGATTTCTTGTGTTGAATTATTGTTATTATAATACCAATAACACCAGCGCGGATAATTCACTTGGCGTTGTACTCGGTACACTACTTTAGCTTCGGTAATCATACTTCCCGCATACGCTGTGGCAACTCCTTTAAGTTGAATAGTGTCGTTTACCGCATACGTTTCCGTAACTGGATTAAAATGGGTTTCAAATTTAGGACGTTTGTATTCTTCTACGGAAAAAGATACGTTTTGATAATTGTTGGTACGTATAGAATATTGCCCTGTAAGCCCCGTAGCAGGAAGTATAAACTCGCCATGAAAAGAGCCATAGGCATTCGTCTTAAAATTTAAAGTTTTCACACTTTGTCCATTCACATCGATTAAGGTTGAAGATACCGATTGATTGGGAACTACGCTATGCTTTGTATTGTTAATCGAAGACATTACAATCCCCTTAAAATATATCGTTTGTCCTGGACGATATATACTGCGATCGGTAAACAAAAATGTGGTTTGTCGTTCTTGTGGTACAGCAGTCCGAGGCGCATACGATTCATTGATACGATACCCTTTTAAATACACCTTATCTTTTTGATGTGTAATGGTTATCGACACATTGTAATAGTATGTTTTAGCCTTAAAAGAGGCTTCCCCTTTTTCATTGGTAGTGAGTGTTGTATTTAACTTTCTATGGTCATTATAATATTCAGACTTCAATTGTATTCGAGCATTAGCTATCGGTGCACCGGTAATTCGATCCACGACTTGAAATTTTAAGTGCTCGGGAGTATTGTTTTCTATTAAAGTTAAATTACTGATCTGAAAATTTCCATAGGCAAATAAACGTTCATGAGATAGTTCTTCTGTAGGTGCAGCAACTACGATATAAGTTCCCGATTCCAATTCAGGAATTACCACTTCTGTAGTGTGCCGTTGGTAATCATATTCATTACACAATTTCGAATTCCAAGTTTTCTGTACTGGTAATGCATTTAAAAACGCTACAATTTCTTTCTCTCGATATAATTCACTTAGTGCTTTTAATTGCTTTTGACTTACTGCTAATGCTTTAAAATGAATGGTGTCTAAATTTTTATAGGTAAACAACAACCGTCCCGCAGTTTGTACCGGAATGATCTTCTCTGTTGTAATCGCTAATTCTGGTACTACTATCTGCTCTTTTAATGCCTTACAATTTTTAGCACCACGTGATTTTGGATGTTTTTGAAATGCTGCGGTACAAATTTCTACGGCTTTTTTAAGGTCCCACCGTGGTGTTTCATTCGTTGTTGGTACATAGGCATCTCCCTGTTGCTTATACAAATTGGCAATCTCATAATCGTATAGTGCGGCAGCTCTATTTCCTATATATTTTTCTCGTTCCGCTTCTAAAGTTTGCAATACTACAGTATTTACATCTGCAAATGTAGCATTCGCCTTTACATAATGTAAGCGTTCTATATTTACATTTACTAACGCCTCTGGTGTTCCATCTTTAGCATGAAATTTAATTAAATTTTGATAGATTTTCAGTGCATGAAACTGTAATGATAACGAATCCTTTGTTGCTATTGGAATCCTCGAAAACACTTTACTCTCCTTTAAGTATATAGGATCACTAATTTCAAACGCATACGAAGGCTTAGTGATATTGGTTTCCGAAGTCTTATAAAAAGCTAATGCATTATGATTTAAAAAATCATATAACGTAGGACGATACTGCTTAGAGTTATACCCTATATGCAATAGTTCATCAAAATCAGACAATACTGTTTGCTGTGCCAAAACACCATTTTGCAATGAATTTTGATAATGAAAATGTACTTCTTCAAATAACGTTTGTAAATCCCAACTTCTAAAATCTTCTTGATCCACTTTCTCTGTAGTTTTGGATCTATTATAGAATTGCCATCGATGTTGTTGAAAATATTGCCAATACATATTGGCAAGAATACTCTCTAGTATATTCTTTGTAGGAAAGGTATTCGCAGCACTCGCCTCCTTAAACTCTTTAATAATAGTTAACTGTGCATCTTCTTCTAGCTGCAACATATACTTTGCCTTATACAATAAGGCCTTGATCATCTGATTGTTATTTCCTTCTTTTTTGGCTTGATCATAAATTGTAGTCACTACTCCCATTGCAGACTTTGGCTTCCCTTCTTTTTCAAAGCTTTTCAATTGTGTCCATTGTTCAGCGTGAGATTCTTGTGCCATAAGCGTATAATTAATAACCGTGCTAAGTAGCACAAAAAGAACATATTTTTTCATCATGTATGGGTTTTAATATACTATTCGCTCTCGAGTATCAAGTGTCACATATTATATTAGACTTTAAAATTACACTATAAAGCATTAAAACGCAACGATTACTGAGGGAACACATTGGTTTATTTAGGGAAGTAGTAATATATACACTTAACCTTATACCTGCATTGCACTATACTTGACGATAAAATGTTTATACCCCAAAAATACATTGTTCAATAGTATCTCATTCCCTTATCTTAAGTATATGCTATTTCTATTGATGTTAAAAATACACCGCACTGTCCAAAATCACTACCCCTTTTTCAGGGATTATACGATTTGCGAATAATAATTTCGTATTTAGAATCTAATAAATTTTTCGCTAGTTAGAGGCATAAAATCAAAGAATAGCCGCAGCTATTGTTTAATTTTATAACGAATAAATAGTAGAAAAAGAATAGGATTATATACGAAATTATTATTCGAAAATCGTATTAGATACCATAATGGAATATAAGCTTGAAGTCTATGGCTAGTTTAGGCTGTGTGAAATAAATGTATTATTGATTTGGTTTTTTTGTTTTTTTTACTTGTATTTTATTTTTGTAATTTATTGATTTTCAGTTATTTATATGGTTTTTACGTAGTTTTTAGTGAGGGATTTTTGCTTATATTTTGAGGAGGAACAGTATATAGAGGTGGTTGTTTTATAGTACCTTGGGAACACCCTAATGAATCACAATACATGACTCCGTAAATACACATAATTACATCTGATTTGACCTCTTCTCATACTGATTTTGAGATGTTTTTTTAATGTGTTTGTTTTATGTTGTCGGTATTTAAAATACTAATAAAGCATACCCGAAATCATGAAAAAAAACTACCTACTAAGCTTACTTGGGTTTTTGTTTTTTGTCTCAAATATCCACGCTCAATTAAGTGATATTCATTATTTACCACCGTTAAAACAAGTGTCAAATAATGTAGCAATTAAAGAACAAGCCTTTTATTTATCAACACCAGAGATTACGCCTTTTAATGTGCTTGTGTATACGGGTACTAATCCTGTTCCGGTTACCGTAATTGGAGTGTCTAATGCTACGCCACAATTGTATGATATACCTGATGGAGATAATGATATCTCTTTAGTGACAGATGCAAATACCGGTATTGTACTTTCTAATAGTGGATTGCGATTCGAATCTGTAGGAGGACAAGAATTTTACGTGAATTATCGAGGGCGTTCAGACTCTCAAGCAGCTTCTCTTACCTCTAAAGGTAGAAAAGCCTTAGGAACCATATTTAAATGGGGAGGAATTCCGAACAGAGCGAATAATGAAAATTTAACGACTGCTCTTGGGATCATGGCAACAGAGGATAATACTACAATAGATATTTATGGGTATGATCCGGGTAGTGAATTTCGATTACAAGGAGATCCAGATGGGTTGACAGATGACACCATGCAAATAACATTAAGTGCAGGGCAGACTTTTGTGCTAGAAGCATTAAAAAATGAAACTACAGCCAATATTGATGGTTGGTTGGGAACGACAATTCGAGCAGATAAAAAAATTGTTATTAGTAACGGTGGGTTAAATACCGGAGTAGACAGTAGTGCGGCAGCAAGGGATACAGGAATTGATCAACCCGTGCCCGAAAATGTATTGGGTAAAGAATATGTTTTTGTAAGAGGGAATGGAAACAATCAGACGGAATTTCCAGTGATTATAGCTACTCGTAATCATACTGAGATTTTTGTAAATGGATCAGGAACCCCAATTGCAACCATAAACACAGGGGAATATTTTGAAATATCAGGTTCAAATTATTCTTCGGGGAGTGCAGGGGGTAATATGTATGTAGAAACTTCGGAAGCTGCCTATGCCTATCAATCCCTTGCCGGAGCAGCGATTATTCGTACCGTCGGAATGAATTTTATAGCTTCAGTGAATTGTTTATTGCCAGATCAAGTCAATAATATTCCAGATGCTCAAAATATTGATGGTCTTGATTTTGATGGAGGTATTACGATCATAGCCTCTACAGCGACTCCTGATGCGAATATTATAGTAACGGATGATAGTGGAGCGGTTACTTTACCTGCGTCATCCCCTGTGACGGGAACTTCGGACTGGAAAACTTTTTATGTGAATGGTTTAATGGGTGATGTTTCTATAGTTTCTACAGGGCCTGTTGCTGTAGGAATGTTTGGGACTAATAATAATGCTGGTGTAGCAGGGTATTATTCAGGATTCGATACGGTACCTTCTGTAGAGTTGGATGTAAATGTTAGTGAGTGTTTTCCTGGAGCTACTCTTATGGAGGTAACGGGTAGTTTTGATTCATACCAATGGTTTCAGGAAGGAACAATTCTACCTGGGGAAACTGCAAATACATACACACCAATTACCCAAGGTGATTTTTTTGTAAGAGTGTCTAAAGGAAGTTGTACCTATGATTCAGCAGTAGTATCTGTATATACCTGTACTCCAGAAATTGTACTCACAAAAACCGTAGATACTACGCTAGTACTAGAAGGAGATACTGTTACGTTTACGATTACTGTAGAGCATTTAGGATATGACCCAGTTACTGACTTAGTGATTAATGAAGTTTTACCTTCTGAATTTACCTTGGTAAGTGCTATACCTGATTTTGGAAGTTGGAGCAGTCCAGATTGGACCATTGGGAATATGTATAGTGGAGAGTTGCATACACTTACCGTGGTCGCTACAGTAAATGAATTGCATGCCGAAACTACGGTAACAAATACCATAACCAATACTCAAAATGAGGTTGATGGAAATACGATTACAGATGACCCTACAGAAGAGGTGACGATTCAGCATAGCGAATTGTCATTAAGTAAGCGAGATAGAGCTGCATTAGATGGGAGCTATGATACCGTTGGAGAGATTATTGTGTATGATCTGGTGGTCACAAATACTGGAGATATCGATGTAACGAATGTGACAATTACGGATCCAAATATCGATGAAGGGAGTTTGTTTCCAGCAGTTGTAGCCAATCTTGCAGCAGGTGAGTTTGCAGTATTTACAGCAAGGCATACCATTACTCAAGATGATTTGGAAGCAGATCAAGTTGTCAATTCGGCAACTGCACAAGCTACACTGTCCAATGGTTTTGTGATTTCAGATCTCTCGGATGATCCTAATGACACAACCACTACAATAGATGATCCTACGATTACGCCATTAGATCAAGAAGGAGGATTAGTATTAGAAAAAGTAGCTTTACCTGCACCCGATGGTTTATATGATGCATTAGGTGAAGTTATTGAATATCAACTTACAGTAACCAATACAGGTAATGTAAGCTTAGACAATGTAACGATCACAGATCCCAATGCGGATATAGGAAGTATTAGTCCAGTATCAATACCAAAATTAGAGGTGGGAGAATCTGCAATATTTACAGCATTACACACCGTTGTACCTCCCGATTTTACCGCAGGAAATGTAACAAATACGGCTACAGTTACCGGAACAGAGCCTGTAGAAGGGGAAACGATTACCGATGATTCGGATAATCCTATTACAGCAACATTAAATGACCCTACAGTAATTACGATTCCTCAATTTGCACGATTAGAGTTTACAAAAGAAGCATCCCTACCTTCAGATGGTAGTTATGATACTGTGGGAGAATCCATTTTCTATACATTGTTAGTTTCTAGTACGGGAACAGTGGATGTCAATAATGTAAATGTAGTAGACCCTAATGCAGATAATGTTATTCTTCAAAGTACAACAGGTACCGACGATGGTGTAGATAATGTAGTCGATAATTTAGCATCAGGCGAAGTCGCTAGCTTTATAGCCTCTCATGTATTGACACAAGAAGATTTAGATAATGGTCAGGTAACAAATTCGGCAATTGTAGGTGGTTTGGATCCCTCGCTACCAATTCCAGGAGGTATTACTGATGTTTCTGATGATCTTAATGATCCTAGCCCAAATGATGATGATGCGACTATAGTAGCTTTAGCATCAGAACCGATGTTGTCCTTAACCAAAGTAGCCGATGATAATACAAATGTGATAGAAGGACAAATAATTACCTACTCTTATATCGTAGAAAACACAGGAAATGTAACTATCGATAATGTAAGTGTTAGTGATGTGCATAATGGGGATGGAACTTTAGGCACTATTACATTGTTAAGTACAACAGGAACAGATGATGGAACCGATGTTATTGTGGATGTGTTATCTCCAGGAGAAACCGCTACGTATCAAGCGACATATACCATTACCGCAACCGATGTTGCAAATCAAACGGATGTAACCAATACGGCTACGGCTACGGGAACACCTAGAACATCTAGTATTATAGACCCTACTGCAAGTGAAGCGGTAACTATTGCACCAGTGGAAACGATTTGTAGTGGAATTACGATTGCTCATGATCTTACTATAGATGTTGCTACTCCTGGGGTATCTTTTACTTGGTTTGCTATAGATAATCCAAATATTACAGGGGAAACTACAAGCATTAGCAATACTACTGAAATTACGGATACATTGATTAATTTAAGTACAATAGATCAAATCGTGAATTATACTATTATTGCAGTGGATGGAGTAGGTTTTCCATTTGATAATTATACCTATCAAGTAACTGTGCAGCCCGTGCCTGTAGTTGCAACAGCTCCTACAGAAACGATTTGTAGTAGTGATACTTTAAATCATGATTTGAATACAGATGTGAATTTAAGTGGAGTGACGTATAGTTGGATAGCAGCAGATAATCCAAATGTCACTGGAGAAACTAGTGTTGCAAGTACAGATGCAACGATTGCAGATACACTATTAAATACAACTGCGATAGCCCAAACTGTAGTGTATACGATTACTCCCGCAGCAACTAATGGATGTGATGGAGATACATATACTTATGAAGTTGTAGTAAATCCAGAACCAATTGTAACTGTGGAACCAACAATTACAATATGTAGTGATGTGGCACTGGCTCATGATCTAAACACAGATGTAAGTTTAACAGGAAGTGCTTTTAGTTGGCAAGCTGTGGATAATCCAAATGTTACAGGGGAGACTACAACGGCAAGTACTGCAACCAGTATTACCGATGTGTTAACTAATGAAAGCGGTAGTGTTCAGATTGTGGTGTATACAATTACGCCAACCAGTGCAGGTAACTGTGTTGGTGATTCATACAGCTATACGGTTACTATAGATCCAGAATCTTTTGTGGCAACGTCACCTACTGATACGATATGTAGCGATGTAGCCTTGAATCATGATTTGAATGGCGATGTAAATTTGGTAGGTTCGACCTTTAGTTGGTCTGCAGCAGCCAATGCTAATATTACAGGAGAAACTACAACGGTAAGCACAGCAACCAGTATTACTGATGTGTTGACGAATACAAGTGGTAGTACTCAAACTGTAGTGTATACGATTACACCTACAAGTGTAGATGGCTGTGTTGGCGATGCGTATACCTATACGGTTACTCTAGACGCTAAACCTTTTGTAGCTACAGCACCTGTTTTTACGGTGTGCAGTGATGTAGCGTTGAATCATGACTTAAATGGCGATGTAAATGTTACCGGCGCTACTTTTAGTTGGGTTGCTGCAGCCAATACTAATATTACAGGAGAAACTACAACAATAAGTACAGCATCGAGTATTACGGATGTGTTAACCAATACAAGTGGCAGTGTTCAAACTGTGGTGTATACGATTATTCCTACAAGTCCAGAGGGTTGTGTTGGCGATGCGTATGCCTATACGGTTACCGTTACTCCAGAGTCTTTTGTGGCAACTAGTCCAGTAGACACGGTCTGTAGTGATGTGGCATTGAACCATGATTTAAATGGCGATGTAAATATTTTAGGTTCGACCTTTAGTTGGTCTGCAGCAGCCAATGCTAATGTTACAGGTGAAACTACAGCAACCAATACGACAACTAGTATTACTGATGTGTTAACTAATGAAAGCGGTAGTGTTCAAACCGTAGTGTATACGATTATTCCTACCAGTCCAGAGGGTTGTGTTGGTGATGCGTATGCCTATACGGTTACCATAGATCCAAAGCCTTTTGTAGCAACGTTACCCACTGATGCTATATGTAGTGATGTAGCGTTGAATCATGATTTGAACGGTGATGTAAATATCTTAGGCGCTACCTTTAGTTGGTCTGCAGCAGCCAATGCTAATGTTACAGGAGAAACTACAACGGTAAGCACAGCATCGAGTATTACCGATGTGTTAACCAATACAAGCGGTACTGTTCAAACCGTAGTGTATACGATTACTCCAGCTAGTGCAGAGGGTTGTGTTGGTGATTCGTATACGTATACAGTTACTTTAGATTCGAAACCTTTCGTCGCTACAATACCAACAGATACGATTTGTAGTGATGCTGCATTAACTCATGATTTGAACGGCGATGTGAATTTGATAGGTGCTACTTTTAGTTGGGTAGCAGCAGCCAATGCTAATGTTACAGGAGCGACTACAACGGCAAGCACCGCAACTAGTATTACCGATGTATTGACCAATGAAAGTGGTACTGTGCAAACCATAGTGTATACAATTATTCCAACCAGTCCCGATGGATGTATTGGTGATGCGTATACGTATACAGTTACCATAGACCCCGAACCTTTTGTAGCTACAGTACCAACAGATACGATCTGTAGTGGTGTTGCGTTAACTCATGCTTTAAACAGTGATGTAAATGTTACAGGAGCCACGTTTAGTTGGGTTGCTTCTAGTAATCCAAATGTTACAGGAGAAACGTTAACAACTAGTACCGCGACTTCGATAACAGATACGCTGATCAATACCAGTACAACTATTCAAACTGTAGTATACGCGATTATTCCTGTAAGTAGTGATGGGTGTATAGGCAATGTGTATACGTATACAGTAACTATAAATCCAAGTCCTATAGTAGCTGTAGCACCTACAGAGACAGTGTGTAGTAGTGCTACTTTAAGTCACGATCTTAATGATGATGTAAATAATATTACGGGAGCTTCATTTAGTTGGTCAGCTGTCGATAATCCAAATGTAACTGGAGAAACTACAATATTAAGTACTACAGATAACATTACAGATACTTTACTAAATACTAGTGGTAGTATACAAACTATAGTGTATACTATTATTCCTACCAGTGGAGGGAGTTGTGTTGGAAGTGTATATACCTATGAAGTTACCGTAAATCCAGAACCCGTGGTATTTGCGATTCCTTCTGAAACGATATGTAGCAGAACACCATTAGCTCATAATTTAAATAGTGATGTTAATGTTACAGGAACCACCTTTAGTTGGTCAGCTACAGATAATCCTAGTGTTACAGGTGAAACAACAACAGCAACTACAGCTACAAATATCACCGATGTACTTATAAATACAAGCGGTAGTGTACAAACAGTAGTGTATACGATTATTCCAACCAGTCCCGATGGATGTATTGGGGATTCGTATACCTATACTATTACGATAAACTCAGAGCCTTTTGTTGCAGTAGCACCTAGCGATACGATTTGTAGTACCGATGCGTTAACCCATGATTTAAATGCAGATGTGAATATGAGTGGTGTTGCCTTTAGTTGGGTTGCCGCAGATAATCCTGCGATTACAGGAGAGTCTTTGACAGTCCAATCTAGTACTAATATTACAGATGTGTTGATCAATACAGGAACTACTACTGAAGAAGTAGTATACACGATAACTCCAATAGCATCAGATGGGTGTATAGGGCTTCCTTTTGAATATACGGTTACTGTGTTGGCGCAACCCGAATTGCAAATGACAAAAACAGTAGTGCCCGCAATTGACGGATCGTATGATACATTAGGTGAAGATATTGTTTATGAAATACGGATTACTAATGGTACAGAAACTGCTATAAATGCGTTAACAATAACCGATGACAATGCAGACTTTATAAGTATGTCAACGTTGCCTGTTTTAGGAAGTAATTCAAGTGTTGTTATCACAGCTACGCATGCGATCACTCAAGAAGATTTAGACCTAGGGAGCATTACAAATCAAGCCCGTGTAAGTGGTGTTGATTTTTGTACGAATATTATTACTATAGATTCTGATGACCCAACTACATTGGCACTTGATGATGCAACAGTAGTTAATTTAGACCAAAAACCATCAGTATCCTTATTAAAAACAGCCGCTGCAGTAGATGATGGATTATTAGACGATGTAGGTGAAGTTATTATATATTCTTTGGAGGTTCAAAATGCAGGAAATGTAACAGTATCGAATATAACGATATCCGATGCAAATGTAGATGTGGGAAGTATTATTCCTGCAACGATTTCTGCATTACTTCCAGGGCAAAGTGTAGTGTTTCAAGCATCATATACCCTAATTCAAGAAGATATTAATAGGGGTAGTGTAGTGAATACAGCACTGGTAACGGCACAACAGCCAAATGGAACGTTTATAGAAGATCTTTCAGATGATCCTAATGACCTTACAGATGTTGATTTGAATGGCGATGGAAATCCAGATGATCCAACGGTTATAATCACACCTCAGTTTGCTAGTGTTGCAGTAGTGAAATCTGTAGATAAAGCAACGTATTCAGGTATTGATGAAGTGCTTACTTATACTATTGAAGTAACGAATACAGGAAATATATCCCTATTTAATATTGTGGTAGAAGATCCTTTAATTGATTTTAGTACGACGAATACAATTGCCCAATTATTGCCTAATGAATCGATGAGTGTCGAAGGAACATATCAAATCGCTCAAGAAGATATCGATAATCAACAGTTAGAAAATATAGCAATAGTGACAGCCGAGTTTTCAAATGGAGTACCCGCTGTTTTAGAAGATTCTGATGATCCCTTAGATCTCACTAATATTGATATTGATACTGATGGAGATGCAGAAGATCCAACAGTAAGTTATCTAGATACCGATGGAGATATGGTTGTTGATATCGATGATTTAGACTGGGATAACGATGGAATTACCAATGAAGAAGAGCAAAACGGAATCCCTTCGCTAGATACAGATGCAGATGGAATTATTGATAGTTTAGACCCTGATGCAGATGGGGATGGAATTTTTGATTACATCGAAGCAGGTCATGGAGAAGAAGATGCCGATAGTAATGGAGCTTTAGAAGGTGCTGTTGGGAGTGATGGTATTGTAGATCGTCTTCAAGATACCATTGATGATGGGACTACAAATTATCAATTACAAGATACTGATGAAGATGGGGTAGATGATTTTCAGGATATTGATGATGATGATGATCGAATCATAACGAGTGAAGAAAATCCAGACCCTAATAATAATGGTATTCCAGAAGATGCTCAAGATAGTAACGGTAATGGCATTCCAGATTACCTAGAACCCAATACTTCAAATCGAGTTCGTATTGATGGAGTAGAGGTGTTTACAGGAATGTCTCCTAATGGTGATGGCGTAAATGATGTGTTTGTAATTACTAATGAAAATGAAAGTACAGAGTCAAGTACATTAGAAGTATATAATCGATGGGGAGTACAAGTCTATGTGTCGGATGATTATGGTAAAAATGGAGATTTCTTTAAAGGAATATCTGAAGGAAGAGTAACCTTTAGTGAAGGAGAAGCATTACCCGTAGGAACGTATTATTATGTGTATTCTTTTACCAATACTATTGGGGAGCGAAAAAATAGTTCAGGGTATTTATATATTAATCGATAAAATAAGAATACGGGGAATACCTTTCTAAGGTTTTTTGGGATTATTTGATTTTAGTACATGGTGAAAATTAGTAAATGCCTGAAAAATCAATAATTAAGAAACTTATTTCGAGTACATAATCTTTTGTAATGTTCTAACCCCCGAAGAGTCGGGACAAGACTAAAAAAGCAGTCGCTATGATTTAAGTTGTTGTAGCTATTGTTTTACAGTTGGGTGCTCTGTTATACCATTTTATGTTTGAATTGGGTGAATTCAAATATAAAATGGTATTAGATCTACTAGGTTTTGGAAACCTACTAGGTCTGGATCACAAAGTGATAATGGAACTTTGAATCGAGAGCAACTATTTTTTTTGTCATGTACTTAGCTCTTATTTATAAAGATTCTTGCGCTAATGTCCCTGCTTCAGTTACCGCGGTTTTATCAATCTTTTTAACAAGACCTTGGAGTACTTTTCCAGGGCCAACTTCTGTAAATAATGTAGCGCCATCTGCAATCATTTGTTGTATGCTTTGTGTCCACTTTACAGGGGCCGTTAGCTGTGCGATTAAGTTTTTTTGAATTGTTACGGCATCAGTTACAGCAGTTGTAGATACGTTTTGATAAATAGGACAATTAGGGGTGTTAAAAGTAGTGGCAGCAATAGCAGCGGCGAGCTCCTCTCGAGCAGGTTCCATTAACGGAGAGTGAAATGCTCCACCTACAGGTAGCATTAATGCTCTGCGGGCTCCTTTTTCTTTAAGTACTTCACAAGCCTTCTCTACAGCAGATACTTCGCCAGAGATCACTAACTGACCAGGGCAATTATAGTTGGCAGCAACAACAATACCATCAATGTCGGCACAGGTTTCTTCTACAATGGCATCAGCCAGTCCAAGTACGGCGGCCATGGTAGAGGATTGAGCTTCGCAGGCTTTTTGCATTGCTAAAGCACGTTTGGAGACTAATTGTAAACCATCTTTAAACTCTAGAGAACGATTCGCAACTAGTGCAGAAAGTTCACCTAAAGAATGTCCCGCAACCATATCAGGTTGAAAGCGTTCTCCCATTACTTTACTTAAGATTACAGAATGTAAAAAAATGGCAGGTTGAGTTACTTTAGTTTCTTTTAAGGCTTCTGCAGTACCTTCAAACATAATATCGGTGATCTTAAAACCTAATATGTTATTGGCTTCGTGGAAGTATTCTTTTGCAATGCTAGAACTTTCGTATAAATCAAGCCCCATTCCAGTAAATTGAGCTCCTTGGCCAGGAAAAATATATGCTTTCATGTTGATAAAGTTATGATGTGTTTAATGTAGTATTAGGATATTATATATCCTGATTGATTTAATTTTTTAGATACGTTATGTATGTAAATGCATGTGAATGCCGTTCATCTATAAGATGTTTTTCTTGCTGTGTGATTTGCCATAATTCTGAATTGATTTCAGGAAAGTAAGTATCTCCGTCAAAATCACCATGCACTCTTGTCAGTTCAATACATTCTGCGTAAGGCATTCCTAAGGTGTAAATTTCACCACCACCTATAATAAAAGGTTGAGAGTCTTCTTTGGCTATTGCTAGCGCAGCTTCCATAGAATGTACTACAATCACTCCTTCGGGTGCGTAGTCTGGATTTCGGGTAATCACAATATGTGTTCTGTTGGGCAATGGTTTTGGAAAAGACTCAAATGTTTTTCTTCCCATAATGATATGATGACCTGTGGTTAACTTTTTGAAGCGTTTAAAATCGTCAGGCAAATGCCATACAAGGTCATTATCTTTTCCTAGTATATCATTTTCTGCTGCTGCTGCAATCATTGTAATCATACACGGTTTTTTTAAGAATACAGTTATTGTTCTGTAGTAGTATCAGTGTTATTATCTTGTAGTACTATGATTTCAGGTTTTGGGTGTTTAAGATCTACTTCTTTCTGAAGATTAGCAATTTCGGCTTTTTGCTTGATAACTAGTTTTTTCATTTGTTGCTCTGTCCATTCCGCTCCCATAAAAGTACTGAATAGCCAGACGTTGCAAAAATGTAAAACTAAAAAGAAAGCCCAAACGACAATAACAATAACAAACCAGTCAATATTAGCTATTGTAAATGATTTTCCAATCCCTAATATTAAATTTAATACAATGCTAAATAGTGATCCAATAATAAACAGGATGAAATGACGAAACAACATCTTTTTTTGAACGATCCGTTTTCGGGCATGTTCAAATAATTCATGTTGTTCATTATCTATTGATATATTTTTTTTCTTCTTTGAAAACATGAGTGCTCTAATTTCTGTTTTTTTAATAAAAGTATATCAAAAATTATTGATGTAAAGATACTAGTTTTAACAAAAAGTAGAATATTTTTAATTAATTATTACCAGATCACACCTTTTTATTAGACATTTTAATGTTGTTTTTTGTAAATACTAAGGCAATAGGTATTGATTTTGAACAAGACTATAACGTTATAGGTGTTAAAATTGAAAAAAAATCAAAAAAAAAATGCTCATCCTTTTGGCTTTTAACATTTTATAGTATTTTCACATTGCGTTATTATTAACCAAAAGATAAATATTATGGCAATTATTAAACAATACTTAAAATCGAAACCCATTTGTAGAGTTACTTTTACAGTACCTGCTAAAGAAGCAGAAGCTGTTAGTGTAGCTGGAGAATTCAACAATTGGGATGTTAAAGCAAACACACTAAAAAAACTTAAGAATGGTACTTTTAAAGGAACATTAAATCTTCCTAAGGATAATAGGTTTGAATTTAAATATGTGGTCGATGGAAATTGGTCTGTAGAAACTGAGGCAGATGGATTACAATGGAATGAATACGCCTCATCTGAGAATAGTATTTTAGAATTATAGAAGCACAATAAATAAGGTGTTCTTTACGATAAAAAACTAAAAAAAATACGCTGCTTAAGTACTTAAACAGCGTATTTTTTTTAGTTTTTTAGTTTTTTTATCGTTTAGGAAGCGTAAAAGTAATCGGAATAGAATAATCTACACCAATAGGCTTAGAACCCCATTTTGCAGGATCCATTTCGGGCATATCTCTAATAATCCGTACAGCTTCCTGAATTAAAAATCTATCTTCTGCTCCTTCGGCAGCAGTAACTTTGATCTTACCCGTTTTGTCGATTAGAAAGTCTACAGTTACTGTTCCTTCGGCAGCACGGTCGATAGATTCTTGAGGGTAATGGAAGTGAGTCAAAATATGTTTTCTCAATTTCCCATCAAAACAAGAAATAGCATTAGTATCATCTCTACAACCAGGCCAAAGCGGAGTCATTCCTTTTTCGTTTGCGTTTTCTCTAGATAAGCTTAGTCCTTCTTGTGCAAAGGAGGCTGAAAAGCATAATATAGTTGCAATAAGTAATAATTTTTTCATAATAATTTAATTTTAGATTGAGGTTATACTGCGACCGATCCTTTGATATGAGGATGTGGGTCATAGCCTTCTATCTTGAAATTATCAAAAACAAAGCCAAAGATGTCTTTTACGTCTGAATTTATAATAATTTTAGGTAATTTCCTAGGTTTTCGTGATAATTGTAGGGTTAGTTGCTCGATGTGATTGTTGTAAATGTGTGCATCACCAAGGGTGTGAATGAATTCACCAGGTTGATAACCACATACTTGAGCGACCATCATTGTGAATAATGCATAAGATGCAATGTTAAATGGGACTCCTAAAAAAATATCTGCACTACGTTGATACAATTGACAAGATAATTTGCCATCAGCAACATAAAACTGAAAAAAGGCATGGCATGGAGGTAATGCTGCTTTACCATTCGCTACATTATCTGAAAACGATACTGAGGTGTCAGGAAGTACGCTAGGGTTCCATGCAGAAACTAACATTCTGCGACTGTTAGGGTTGTTTTTTAACGTATGGATAAGATCTTTAATTTGATCAACTTCATCAGAATTCCAATTGCGCCATTGGTGACCATAGACCGGTCCTAAATCTCCATTTTCATCAGCCCATGCATTCCAAATCTTAACTCCGTTTTCTTGAAGGTATCCAATATTGGTGTCACCTTTCAAAAACCAAAGCAATTCATGTATGATTGATTTTAGATGTAGCTTTTTTGTGGTTACTAAAGGAAACCCTTCATTAAGGTCGAATCGCATTTGGTATCCAAAAACACTTTTTGTTCCGGTGCCTGTTCGATCTCCTTTCTGGTGTCCATTATCCAATACATGCTGTACAAGATCAAGGTATTGCTTCATGTTTGATATGCCCTATTTTCGGGTTTTTTATTAGATTATAATATAGTTAAAGATATAAAAAAAAGATATTGTTTTGTTTCTTTAATATGGATCTAAAACTACTCAGTTTTATTCGAAGGGATATAAAAGTTCCACTATTACCATATAAAGGTAGATTGTTATTTAGATTAAGAACGTTTAGAGATTTCATCCCTAATTCTAGCTGCAAGTTCATAATCTTCATTATGAACAGCATTTTCTAACATGCGATTAAGCTCTTCCATAGGAAGGTCTTGATAGCTAGTTTCTTTAGGGACACCAGTGTCAATCTCATCTACAACTAATTCATCGACTAGTAAATGCTCTGGATCGTCTTCATCCTTTTTAGGATTTACTTTTAAATATATCCCAGCTTGATCCAAAATATTTTTATAGGTAAAGATTGGTGCTTGAAAACGTAAGGCTAATGCGATAGCATCGCTAGTTCTAGCATCAATGATTTCTTCAATTTTATCACGTTCACATATTATACTAGAATAAAATACTCCATCCACTAATTTGTGAATGATGACTTGTTTTACAACAATATCAAATCGATCTGCAAAGTTTTTGAATAGATCATGCGTCAATGGTCTTGGCGGTTTGATCTCTTTTTCTAATGCTATTGCAATGGACTGTGCCTCAAAGGCTCCTATAACAATCGGTAGTTTTCGCTCTCCTTCCATTTCACTTAAAATAAGAGCATAAGCTCCATTTTGTGTTTGGCTATACGATATTCCCTTTATGTTCAGACGAACTAAACTCATACTTTTTTTTACATACAAAAAGACTGTTTGAACCGGTGGACTTTTCCTGTAGTTCAAACAGTCCTTAATTGGGTACAATTTATAAAATTTATGCGTTATTAGCCTTAAATTCTTTTAATTTTTCAATTAGTTGTGGTACAACCTCAAAAGCATCGCCAACAATACCATAATCAGCTGCTTTAAAGAAGGGAGCTTCGGGATCTGTGTTGATTACTACTTTGACCTTACTAGAGTTGATTCCGGCTAGATGTTGTATAGCGCCAGAGATGCCTATTGCAATGTATAGATTTGATGCTACAGGTTTTCCTGTTTGCCCTACATGTTCTCCATGAGGCCTCCAGCCCATATCACTTACGGGTTTAGAACATGCTGTAGCAGCACCTAACACTTCGGCAAGATCTTCGATTAAGCCCCAATGTTCAGGGCCTTTTAATCCTCGTCCACCAGAAACTACAACTTCTGCATCTGCTATAGATACTTTATCTGTAGCTTTATCAACCGCAGTTATGGTTACTCCAAAATGGTGGTCATCTAATGTAGGTGAAAAGGCTTCTACGGCACCAGAAGCACTAGATTCTTTCAATCCAAAAGCATTATTTGAAAGTCCTATGATTTTAATATCGGTAGTAATCTCAGTGATGCTAAATGCTTTATTGGTAAATGCAGTGCGTTTTACTTGGAATGGAGTAATACTTTCGGGTAATGCTACTACATTAGAAAGGTATCCAGCATTTAATTGTATCGCTAATACTGGTGCAATACATTTACTATCTGCGCTAGAGGATAGTATAATGACTGTAGCTGAATCTTTTTGAGCAGCTTGCTTTATAGCGCTGGCATAAGCTTTTGTATTAAAAGCGTTTAATTGCTCCGCATCTATGGCAAGTATCGCATCTACACCATATATTGCTAATTTTTCATTTTCCGAGCCGTTAATGCTAACTGCGGTAAGGGTAGTTTGCATAGCGTCTGCTATGGCTCTGCCATAAGAGGCTGCTTCAAGAGCAGATTTTTTTAATATTCCACCTTCATTTTCTGTATATACTAAAACTGACATATATTGTTTTTTTATCCTAAACGTTACTTTAGTAGGTTATGGGGCTAAGTTAATTTTGGAACACTTTATACGTGTTTATGTAGAAACTTAGTTTTAAAATAGTATGATGTGTTATTTGAAATTGATTAAATAACTTTAGCTTCATTGTGTAATAAGCTTATGAGCTCATCTACACTAGTTGCTAAGGTTACCGCGCCTTTAGGCTCGGGTTTTTGAAAAGCGATGCTTTTGGTTTGTACTTCAACAGCTTCAGGAGTAAGTACTGTAAGTGCTTTTTTTCTGGCCATCATAATACCTCTCATATTAGGAATGCGTAAATCACTTTCTGCCACCAATCCTTTTTGTCCACCAATAACTAATGGTGTTGTTGTCGTAAGCGTTTCTTTTCCTCCATCAATCTCACGAATTGCAGTAGCGGTGTTTCCTTCAATTTCTAATCCAATACACGTATTTACAAAATTGGCATCAAGAAGTGAAGCGAGCATTCCGGGAACCATGCCTCCGTTATAATCTATAGATTCTCTACCGGCTATAATAAGGTCATAATTACCTTCTTTGGCAACTTTAGCCAATTGTTTTGCGACAAAAAGACCATCGATGGGGTCGGTATCTACTCGTATAGCGCTATCAGCTCCAATAGCTAATGCTTTGCGCAATGTAGGTTCTGTTTCGGCACCACCTACACTTATGACTTCAACGGATGCGCCTTGTTTTTCCTTAAACCACATGGCTCGAGTTAATCCAAACTCATCATTAGGATTAATTACAAATTGCACTCCATTGGTGTCAAACTTAGTATCTCCTTCAATAAAATTAATTTTTGAAGTAGTATCAGGTACGTGGCTTATACAAACTAATATTTTCATTTTATATAGCTATTTTTTGAGAATTTAATAATAGTAACGAATATACGAATAAAATACCTATATTTTATATGCGCGCATAATAAATTTTTCAACATTCGATCAGTATGGAGACTGTTTTAATTGTTATTTTTGCATTCGAATGACTTTAACATAACGGAAATACATGAAAACAATACAGTTCAGAGAAGCAATTTGCGAGGCAATGAGTGAAGAAATGCGTTTAGACGCATCTATATACCTAATGGGTGAAGAAGTGGCAGAATATAATGGTGCTTATAAAGCTAGTAAAGGTATGTTGGATGAGTTTGGTTCGGATCGAGTAATTGATACGCCTATTTCTGAATTAGGATTTTCAGGTATTGGAGTAGGGAGTGCCATGAATGGAAATCGACCTATTATTGAATTCATGACTTTTAATTTTGCATTGGTAGGTATTGATCAAATTATCAACAATGCAGCCAAAATGAGACAAATGACTGGTGGACAGTTTAATATTCCTATTGTGTTTAGAGGGCCTACAGCATCTGCAGGGCAATTGGGAGCAACACATTCACAAGCATTTGAAAACTGGTATGCAAATACACCTGGGCTTAAAGTTGTAGTGCCATCGAATCCAATGGATGCTAAAGGTTTGTTAAAAGCAGCGATTAGAGATAACGATCCTGTTATCTTTATGGAGAGTGAGCAAATGTATGGTGACAAAGGAGAAGTTCCTGAAGGAGAATTTATAATTCCACTTGGTGTTGCCGATATTAAAAGAGCAGGTAGTGATGTAACGATTGTATCTTTTGGTAAAATTATAAAAGAAGCGTACGCTGCTGCTGATACATTAGCAAAAGAGAATATCTCTTGTGAAATTATCGACTTAAGAACAGTGCGTCCTTTAGATTTTGAAACGGTATTTACTTCTGTAAAGAAGACAAATCGACTTGTGATATTAGAAGAGGCTTGGCCATTTTCAAATATTTCTTCGGAAATTTCACATCAAGTACAAGCAAATCTTTTTGATTATTTGGATGCTCCAATTGTTAAAATTAATACAGCGGATACGCCAACACCATATTCTCCCGTTCTATTGGAAGAATGGTTGCCAAATAGATCAGACGTGGTCAAAGCAGTGAAAAAGGTAATGTACGTATAAAAGAATATTTTTTTTAAAGAATATCATTTCAATATCGTACTAAAAAGAAGGTAGCACTTCATAACGATATATGATACATCTTATATGAACATGATGAAATATTGGGTTTTAGGGGTTTTGTTTTTTATTATAAGTCAGGCACTAGTTGCACAGACTAAGATTAGTGGTCATCTTTATGATGCTAATCAGCAACCAATCCCTTTTGCAAATGTAATTTTTGCAAACTCAATCGTGGGTACTATAAGCGATGAAAACGGAAATTTTTATTTAGAATCAGACGAAAATTTTCCTGTTGTTCGTTTTTCTTTTATGGGATTTCAGACTAAAGAAGTAAGGCTTCAAAAGCGTGCTACGTATGGTATGAAAGTTACTTTAGAAGAAGATACGGCTACCTTGGATGAAGTGGTTATTTATAAAGGTAAAATTTCAAAAAAGAATAATCCTGCTATAGCTATTCTTAGGAAAATTTGGAAGAACAGAAGAGGGAATGGGGTTAAAAAATTCAAACAATATGCTTATGATAAGTATGAAAAGTTAGAATTTGACCTCAATACTATCGATAGTAATTTAATTAATAGTAGGATTTTTAATGGCATGGAGTTCGTGTTTGATGATTTGGATACTTCTCGAATTTCTGGAAAAACATATTTACCGATCTATTTAAATGAAGCCATTTCCAAAGTATATGGAGATAATGAGTTAAATGAGTATAAAGAAGTACTAACCGGAAATAAAAATGCAGGATTTAGTGATAACCAAACTCTGATAGCATTTATTAAGGATTTGTATTCGGAGTATGATATTTATGATAATTATCTAAAGTTCTTTGATAAGAGTTTTACCAGTCCGTTATCCCGTACCGGAATTAATGTCTATAATTATGTCTTATCCGATAGTGCTTATATTGATAATAAATGGTGCTATAATATAGTGTATTATCCACGTAGAAAAAATGAGTTAACCTTTAAAGGTGATTTTTGGGTGAATGATTCGACTTGGGCAATTAAAGATATTAATTTAGAGATTACTAAGAGTGCGAATATCAACTGGGTTAAGGATTTGTACATAGAACAAGAGTTTGATGTATTGAATGACTCTGTTTTTCTAATTACTAAGGATTATTTCCAGTCTGATTTTGCACTGAATAAAAAAGAAAATTCAAGAGGGATTTATGGAAAACGAACCACATTATATAATCATTATAAGTTTGATGTAAAAAAAGGAAAGAAGTTCTATAAAAGTCAAGTAGATCCTTATAACCAAGAAGTCTATAATAAAGACGATGTGTTCTGGCAAAATTCCAGAATGGAGGCTTTAAATAAAGATGAACAAAAAGTATATAAACTTTTAGATACACTTAAAACGGTAAAAGCCTTTAAGCGATTGTATAATGTAGGGAGTATTCTGGCATCTGGATATGTGAGTTTTGATGGGTATGATTTTGGCCCTTTGTTTTCTACAATAGGATTTAATGCAATTGAAGGTTTTCGAGTTCGAGCAGGAGGTAGAACCTATTTTACTGCAAATGATCGCTGGCGATTTGAAGGGTATGGTGCTTATGGTTTTAAAGATCAAAAATTTAAATATGGGTTGTCGGGGAAATACTTGATAGATCGAAAATTAAGACTAACTATTATAGCGGGATATCGAAACGATGTAGAGCAATTGGGGGCTAGTTTAACCAATACCAATGACGTAGAAGGTAGAAATTTGGCTTCTTCATCTATTGTTTCTACAGGTGATAATGATCGACTAACGGCTATTAAGTTATCAGCTTTTTCATTATCTCTAGAGCCTAGAAAGAATTTAACTATTGGCGTAACAACTTCATTTAGATCGCTTACACCTGCGGATCGTAACTTATTTAGTCTTGATTTTACGGATACAGAAACCAATACTGTAGAAACTACAATTAAACAGGCAGAGATTGCTACTAAGGTAGTATATTCTCCGGGTAAAAAAACAACAGGATATGGTGTAGATCGTTTGATTGTCAATGAAGGCGACTATGCAGAACTATTTTTGAATTATAGTGTAGGGTTGAAAAACGTATTAGATAGCGATTTTGAATATGAAAAAATACAATTATACTATCGTCAGCCATGGCGTATTGGCGGGTTTGGAGTATTGTCTAGTACTATGGAGGTAGGAAAAACTTTTGGAGAGGTGCCTTTGGGGTTATTGAGTATAGTGCCTGGAAACCAAAGTTATTTATCAATTGAAAATACATTCCCATTACTTAATTTTTATGAATTTGTTACCGATACTTATGCTTCAGTACATTTAGAACACAATTTTAACGGAAGAATATTTTCTAGAATACCATTATTGCGTAAGTTAAACTTAAGAGAACTAGTCGGTATACGAGGGGTATGGGGCCAGTTATCGGACGAAAATATAGCACTCGATGCTTCTGGTTTTTTACAAACGGTTAATGTTCCCGATAAAGATTTGTACTGGGAATACAGCGTTGGAGTGGGTAATATTTTTAAAATTTTTAGAGTCGATTTTCATTTTAGAGGAAATTATTTCGATAATCCTGATGCCCGTAATTTTGGAGTTACAGGATCATTTGGATTCTATTTTTAAAAGTATTTTTGGTCTTTATAGTGTAGCATCTCCCTTGTTATATTGAGAATAAACCCATCTTAAAGCTTAATTATATGTTGTAATACAGTGCAATACGTACTATATTATTGGTTTTTAGTGTAAATAATGTTAAAAGTATAATTATGCACTTTTCATTTTATCAAAAAAGGCGTATTACCTATATTTGCACCTATTAACATAAGAAAAAAATATGAGCGCAGCTACTACTGAAAGTTTTGATGTACTAATTGAAATACCTAAAGGAAGTCGTAACAAATATGAGTACGATTTTGACATCAAAAGAATGCGATATGATCGCATGATCTTTTCTTCTATGATGTATCCAGCGGATTATGGATTTGTTCCAGAAACATTAGCTTTAGATGGTGATCCATTAGATGTATTGGTCTTGGTTACAGAGCCAACATTTCCAGGATGTGTAATAGAAGTAAAGCCTATCGGAGTATTCCACATGGCAGATGAGAAAGGGCCAGATGAAAAAATTATTTGTGTGCCTATTTCTGATCCTATTGCAAGTAAGATTTCAGATTTAAACCAATTGAACCCACACCTTATCAAAGAAATTGAACATTTCTTCCAAGTATACAAAGATTTAGAAGAAAAGAAAGTTGATGTTGGTGGATGGGGTAATGCTATAGAAGCTAAAGAAATTATTAAAGCATGTGTAGCTCGTTTTGAAGCTATAGAGAATAAGCCAGAAGGCCTTTTTAGTATTAAGTAATAGGATATTGTAAATTACGAAAACCGCATTATTTTTGTTAAAATAATGCGGTTTTTCTATGTAGTTGATTTTCATTACATTTAATGTTCAAACAATCAACTAAATATACATAACATGCAATCAAATATTATCTTTGTGCCAATCGCATTGGCAATTCTGGGCTTACTCTTTATGTTTGTTAAAATGGCATGGGTCAAAAAGCAAGATGTTGGAAATGAAAAAATGCAAGACATTTCTAAAAGTATTAAAGAAGGCGCACTTGCGTTTCTTGCAGCAGAATACCGACTATTACTTATTTTTGTTGTTATTGCTGCGGTGGCATTATATGGAATTTCAGTTCTTGTTGACACTACAAGTTGGATGATTGTACCAGCATTTGTTTTTGGAGCTATCTTTTCGGCATTAGCAGGAAATATAGGAATGCGTATTGCTACCGAATCAAACGCAAGAACAGCAGAAGCGGCTAAAACAAGTCTGCCTAAGGCATTAAAAGTCTCCTTTGGAGGAGGAACAGTAATGGGCTTAGGAGTAGCAGGATTAGCAGTATTAGGTTTAAGCATATTTTTTCTTTTTTTTACCCATCAGTTCTTAGGAAATGAAGGTGGGTTTTATCACAATATGACAATTACATTAGAGGCCTTAGCTGGATTTTCATTGGGGGCAGAGTCTATTGCGTTATTCGCACGTGTTGGTGGAGGTATTTACACTAAAGCTGCCGATGTAGGTGCCGATTTAGTAGGGAAAGTAGAAGCAGGTATTCCAGAGGACGATCCGAGAAACCCAGCAACAATAGCTGATAATGTTGGAGATAATGTTGGGGATGTGGCAGGTATGGGAGCCGACCTTTTTGGTTCTTATGTGGCTACGATTCTTGCCGCTATGGTGTTAGGAAATTATCTGATAGAAGACATGTCTAAAACTACTCAGTTTACCGATGCATTTAATAATATGGGGCCTATACTGTTACCTATAGTGATTGCAGGTGTAGGAATTTTGGCTTCGATTATAGGAACATTTTTTGTAGGTGTTAAAAATAATGAGGCTAAAGAAAGTCAAGTACAAAGAGCATTGGACTTAGGAAATTGGATAGCGATGCTTTTAACTTTAATTGCAAGTTATTTTTTAATTGAATATATGCTTCCAGAAACCTTATATATGAATTTCTTTGGAGAAGGGATAAAGGCAATACCTTCCATTCATGTGTTTTATGCTGCAATTATAGGGCTTACTGTAGGAGCATTAATTTCGGCAGTAACATCATATTACACGAGCTTAGGTAAAAAGCCGGTTATGGATATTGTGCAAAACAGTTCTACAGGAGCAGGAACTAATATTATTGCAGGTTTAGCAGTCGGAATGCAATCTACCTTTTTATCAGTACTGCTTTTTGCAGCAGCGATATATGGTTCCTATGAACTTGCTGGTTTTTATGGTGTGGCGTTAGCGTCTTCAGCAATGATGGCAACTACTGCAATGCAACTAGCCATTGATGGTTTTGGACCTATTGCAGATAATGCAGGAGGAGTGGCAGAAATGAGTGGATTAGAGGATCATGTACGAGAACGTACCGATATATTGGATTCCGTAGGGAATACCACTGCTGCCGTAGGAAAAGGATTTGCGATTGCTTCAGCAGCGTTAACAGCCTTGGCATTGTTCGCTGCGTATGTAACCTTTACAGGAATAGATGGGATTAATATTTTTAAAGCCGATGTGCTTGCTGCTCTTTTTGTAGGGGGCATGATTCCAGTAGTGTTTTCTGCATTGGCTATGAAATCTGTAGGAAAAGCAGCAATGGAGATGGTAGAAGAAGTACGACGTCAATTTAGAGAGATTCCTGGGATTATGGAAGGAACCGGAACTCCAGAGTATGCAAAGTGCGTTGCGATTTCAACAAAGGCAGCATTAAGAGAAATGATTTTACCAGGATTGATTACGATTAGTACGCCGATTATTATAGGATTGATATTTGGAGCAGAGCCTTTAGGTGGGTACATGGCGGGAGTATGTGTATCTGGAGTGATGTGGGCGATCTTTCAAAATAATGCAGGTGGGGCATGGGATAATGCTAAAAAATCATTTGAAGCTGGAGTAGAAATCAATGGAGAAATGACCTATAAAGGTTCAGATGCACATAAGGCTGCAGTAACTGGAGATACCGTAGGAGATCCTTTTAAAGATACTTCTGGGCCGTCTATGAATATTTTGATTAAACTAACCTGCTTGGTAGGGTTGGTGATTGCTCCTATCTTAAGTGAACATGAACCAACGGCTATAGCAGAAGATGAATCAAATGCGATAGAGGAGAAACAAGAAGAGACTACAAATAAAAGTATTCAGTCGAATACAATTGTAATTAATCAAGCGGATTCTAAGGTTGCTACGATACAATAATAAATAGAAAAATGAAGGAGTACGAGATTTGTATGTTTCCAAAGCTCATTCCAACAAAACCTTCCTAAATCGGGAAGGTTTTGTCTATCTTTACCAGTATTGATATTACATTCATGTTTAAGAAAAAACGATTTCAAATTCATTCTTATATGGGGTATGGTAACCATATACGCCTTAGAGCTTCGGGAAGGGTGCTAAAAGATAAGTATGTGAATTTTGAAGGAAATCTAGGAGCTTTAAGAACGCTTCGAAATGTATATAAACAATTCGAAAGTGATGAACTGCCCAATGTAACCATCCAATTGACATTGTCAAATGATACATCTTATACGACCATTACAGATGCAGAAGGGTATTATCATTTTGATGAAGTGTTAACAACACCCTTGACTATAGAAAATCAATGGGTCATGTATCAGGTTGCGTTTATTCCTGAAACGCATAAGCTTGCGCTACCAACTACGTTGTTTGAAGGGAAAATGTTAGTTCCGTCTCCTCAAGCGAAGTATGGGATTATTAGTGATATTGATGATACTATATTGCATACTGGTGTTGCCTCTGTCTTAAAATGGAGATTGATTGTCAATACTTTTTTTAGAAACTTTGATAAACGAAAACCTTTAGCGGGTACAGCCGCATTTTACACGAAATTTCAGAGCGGTACCACGTATCCTAATCCTATATTTTATGTTAGTAACAGTCCTTGGAATCTTTATGAATATTTGAAAACATTTTTAAAAACGAATCGTTTTCCAGAAGGGCCTATTTTACTGAGAGATTTTAGAACTCCTTTTGATAAAACACCAAAGCCAAAACATCCTCATAAGCAGTCAGAAATTTTAAATTTATTAGAATTGTACCCTAATATGAATTTTATATTAATTGGAGACACTGGTGAGAAAGATGCAGATATATACACAACAATAGCCAATAGATATCCCAATCGAATTTTAGCGATCTATTTGCAAAGTGTTCCATATAAGAGAAAAGAAAAACGAATTCAAAAATTGATTGCAGATTTTACTACAGTGCCTATTTTATTAATTAAAGATACAGCTGATGCAGAATCACATGCACGAAAATTGGGTTTTATAGCATGATACTACTTAGTTTGGTTGTTGTGAATACATAAAACAAGAGTAAGGTAAAGAGGTAAGAATTACATGCATAAGAATCTTAGGCACCTTTCAAATTTCTAACCTCAGAAGTAAGAGCAATCATGGCTTCTTGTAATTGTTTAATATTTGTTTGGTCTGCGTTAGTGTCAATATTAAAGCTTAATTTGCTATTCACTTCCCAAAGTTCTTTTACTTGATGGGCTTCTATAGTATAGGGCTCGTACTCCGGATTTAAAGAAATTAAGGTCAAGAGTGCGTCGTTTTCATTTTTCTTTATTTTTTTTACCATTACACTATCGTCTAGTACAAGCACATAAATAGCATGTGTAGTTACCTCTGCCAATGTGCCGATCGCTTTGCCGATTACCCACTCTTTAGGCTCTAATGAAGGCAGCATACTGTCTCCTTCTACCTGAAACCCTCGGTAACTAGCGTTTCGATATTCAGGTAATGGGATGTCAAATGCTGGAAGCTGTTGATACCAAGTAGGATCTTGAATGTTTTGAGGATATCCTGCCGCTGCTTTAATATTAACCAAAACCATGTTCTCATTGGTATTAGTGTCTACGGTTACTACTTTAGGAGCAACGTCATTCGGATAGAGTTGGATAATTTTTTGTGTACTTTCTCCAAACAGCCATAATGGATTAATTCCAAATTGTTGCAATAGTTTGGTAACGACTTGTCCAGATATTTTTGTTTTCCCTCGCTCAATATCGGCAGTAGAGTTTTTAATGCCAAGTACTTCCGCAAAGTCAGACTGTGTATACCGTTGATCCTCTCTAATTTCTTTGAATCGTTTAATTGTTTGTGCAGTTTGATCTTCCATAAGGTACTGATGCTATATTGATACAAATCAAATATACATTGTTTTTGGAATTTTTCCGATTTTTTTTGGAATATTTTAGTTTATTTGGAATATTTCCATATATTTGGAAAAATTACTAATTACTTAAAATTATAATCATGTCTACATCAATTCTAATTCATCAACCTGTTTCCGAGACCATAATTAGACATACGTTAGATAATTCATTAGGAGCAATTGAACACTTATATAAACAATTGAATGATAAAGGGTATGCCTTTTTAAGAAA
The DNA here is from genome assembly GCA_937951135.1 of uncultured Aquimarina sp. Taxonomy (GTDB): domain Bacteria; phylum Bacteroidota; class Bacteroidia; order Flavobacteriales; family Flavobacteriaceae; genus Aquimarina. Next base: position 30,393 of record CALFCI010000062.1, read on the forward strand.
TCAAAACGTTGATAATTATACATTTGATTTTTACTGTCCAACAGCTAAAATAGCAATAGAAGTTGACGGATATGCACATGAGTTTTCCGATGTATACAGTAAAGATGTGTCAAAAAAGCTCTTTATATCCTCCTTAGGAATCACAGTATTACGATTTACGGATTATCAAATATTAGTCGATATGGATGAAATCTTTAGAACATTAAAAAATCAGTTTATTCAGAATTAGTTTATTGAATCTACTCTGAGTACATGATAAAAAATAGTTGTTCTCTATGTAAAGCTGTATCATCACTTTGTAATTCAAACCTACTAGGTTTTCAAAACCTAGTAGGTTTGACAAAGTAAGTGTTTATAAAATGTTGATTATCAAAAATCTAAAATATAGCAACTAATTTTTGTCATGTACTAAAGAATCTACATTATGAATTAAGGAAACCTTCAGTTTTCAATTCATAATGCTAATTGAACTACTACTTAGTATCGTTATTATAGATGTTAGCTTAAGTGTAAGCACATGTTAATTGTTGTTAAATATCCATTTTTAAGGCGTTAAGAATTGAAATAATAAAAATACTTATGCTAAAAAATAATATTATATGAAATAAAATATTATTTTTGGAGTTAAATAACACATTAACTATATCTATAAATTATGAAAAAATTATTTTTAGGAGCATGTGCTCTAATGGTATTATCAGTTGTTTCATGTAAGAAAACAGTAGAAGCTGCTGCTGACGAAGCTACAGAAGTAGTAGACGGTGCTGCAGATGCTGCAGGTGCTGTTGTTGACGGAGCTACAGACGTAGTAGATGGTGCTGCAGATGCAGTAGCAGAAGCTGCTAGTGGTATTCCATCTTTCGAAGATGCTGCTGTAAACGAATACGTAAAAGCATACGATGAGTATATCAGTGAGTATGCTAAAGCTGCTGAAAGCAAAGATATGACTGCTTTTGCTGCATTAGGAACTAAAGGACAAGAATTAGGAACTAAAGCTCAAGAAGTTTTAGGAAATCTTTCTCCTGAAGATGCTAAGAAACTTACAGATTACATGACTGAAAATTCTAAGAAATTACAAGAATTATCAGCTAAATTTAGTCAGTAATTGAACTGATTAAAGTAATAAGTATAAAAAGCTACCTCTTTGGGTAGCTTTTTTTATGCCTTATTTTTTGGTGAACTTTTATTTTTGAACAAATTCAATAATCGTGCGAGTAATGAATTCAATTTGTTCATCGTCCAACTCTGTATGCATCGGTAGCGAAATAACTTCTTTAACTAATTGATTTGTTACCGGAAAATCAGCCTCATTATAGCGCTCATCTTGATATGCTTTTTGAAGGTGTAGTGGAATTGGGTAATATACTCCACATGGAATATCATTTGCTTGTAAATGTTGTACTAAAGCATCTCGATCTACACCTAATATTCTTAGGGTATATTGATGAAACACATGGCAATCACAAGTATCACAAATAGCAGTACAATTATTCGATAGTTTTGGTGTATTAATATTTGGGATTTCGTTAAAAGCTGTATTATATTTTTGTGCCGCTTTTCTTCGAGCAGCATTGTACTTATTTAGGTGTGGTAGTTTAACTCTTAGGATAGCAGCTTGAATAGAGTCTAATCTAGAATTTACGCCAATAACATCATGGTGATATCGCGTGTACATTCCATGATTTACAATACCTCTAATCGTATGTGCCAATGCATCATCATTCGTAAAGATGGCTCCACCGTCTCCATAACATCCTAGATTTTTTGAAGGAAAGAAAGAGGTAGAGGCAACATGACCAATGGTACCTGTTTTTGCTTTTCGACCATCTGCAAATGTATAACTAGCGCCAATCCCTTGTGCGTTATCTTCAATCACAAATAAATCATGAGCTTTAGCAATATCCATAATAGCCTCCATATTGGCACTTTGACCAAATAAATGTACAGGAACAATGGCTTTCGTTTTAGGGGTAATTGCTTTTTTTATGGCTTCTGGATCAATATTAAAAGAATCGGGTTCTACATCTACCAAAACAGGAGTTAGTTGTAATAGTGCGATAACTTCTACAGTAGCTGCAAAAGTGAAATCGGCTGTGATCACTTCATCTCCAGGTTGTAACCCAAGTCCCATCATTGCGATTTGTAACGCATCAGTTCCATTTCCACATGGGATTACATGTTTGATATCTAAATAAGCTTCTAATTCTTTTTGAAATGTCTTAACTTCTGGGCCATTAATAAAGGCTGTAGAATCAATAACATCTATAACTGAGGAGTTTACACGATCTTTAATATGCTCATATTGACCTTTAAGGTCAACCATTTGTATTTTCTTCATGAATATTTGTATTGTATGCCACTAAAGTACATAATTCCATTTTGAATTCAGAATTCAGAATTCAGAAATTAAGCAGGTATTCTGTATTTTAGCAGTTATAAACACACACACTTGAAATTACTATACACTATTTTTACAGTACTATTCAATAGTCTACTTCCAGTATTAGGATTGTTAAGCCCTAAATTGAAGTTATTTGCCAAAGGAAGAACTGAAGTTTTTCAGAAATTAGAGGATGATATTGGTGATAATGATCGCACAATTTGGTTCCATTGTGCTTCTTTGGGAGAGTATGAGCAGGGAGTTCCTGTTATGAAAGAAATAAAATCAGCATATCCATTACATAAAATAGTGGTTACTTTTTTTTCACCATCTGGATATGAAGTCAAAAAAAATAGTGATTTAGCCGATAGTGTCGTATACCTTCCAATGGATATCAATACTAATGTAAAACGTTTTTTAAGCGCTGTACATCCAGAGGTAGCTGTATTTGTTAAATATGAGTTCTGGCCTAATTATTTTAGGCAGTTAGAACAGCAATCTATTCCTATTGTAATGGTGTCTGCCGCATTTCGAAAAGAGCAATCTTTTTTTAGATGGTATGGAGGGTTTATGCGGAAAGCATTAGATCGTGTAACCCATTTTTTTGTGCAAGATGCTATTTCCAAAGAATTATTAACAACTATTGGTAAAACAAATGTCACGATTAGTGGGGATACTCGTTTTGATCGCGTTGCCAGTCAAATTGAAATGGATAATCATGTTGATTTCATCGCAAATTTTATTGGAGATCGATTATGTGTGGTTTTAGGGAGTACTTGGCCAGAAGATGAAACGGTATTTATCGAATATGTAAATGCGGCTCCAAAAGAAGTTTGTTTTATTATTGCACCTCATGAGATTAAAGAGCGTTATGTGCACGGAATAGAAGAAAAGATTACTATTCCTACAGTACGATATTCAACAAAAGCAGGAAAAGAACTTCAAGAGTATTCGGTCTTTATTATGGATACGGTTGGGTATTTATCTCGTGTATATCATTATGCTGATATCGCCTATGTAGGAGGTGCTATGGGGACTTCTGGGTTACATAATATTTTGGAGCCAGCTACTTTCGGAGTGCCGATCATTATAGGACAACACTTTGAAAAGTTTAGAGAGGCTAAACAATTGCAGAAACTAGCAGGCTTATTTTCTGTAGCAACTCCAGATGAATTTTCTGGAATACTAACTAAACTAGTAGGTCATCAAGAATTCAGAAGACAAACTGGAATGATTGCAGGGCATTTTATTAATAGTAATACTGGCGCAACAGCTACAATTGTAGCGTATCTAAAAACGAAAATATAAAATAATCCCGATGCTTATAAAAAGAAATAAGTACTCAGTATTGAGTATTAGAGCTGGTGTGCATTACTGAAATTGATATCTCATTACTCAATATTAGTATCTAAATACTAGATTCAAACTGTAGTTGCTTCGTTAAGGTGTCTTCTGAAGGGAAGCATCTCTTTGTAGATATGAAGTATCTTTTCGGTAAAATCAGTACGCAATATATCCTTTTGAGTTAGCGGATGTATGACAGCAAAAGTTTTATGCCGTAATAAGTAAATATGTTTATGGTCAGAAGCATATCTTTTAGGAGCCTTTTGTAACCTCGTATTGTCATGCACTAATCCGTCAATGTTTTTTGAAAAGAAGGAGTGTTTAAGATGGTTGCTAGTTCGTCTCCATTATAGTCAATAGCCTCTCTAATACTACGCAATACTTTAGCTTCAGGTTTCCAGTAGCCGCCGGAAAGCAGGCATTCAGAAATTCCGATATGAATATAGAAATCACCTTGTTTAGTACGTAAATCTAAAATCGTACATCTAATTTGGTTGTTCGTTGTCAGTTGACGGTTGATTGATTTTCCACAAAACCAATTAACTTCTTAACTTCTGGCTTCTGGCTTCTGGCTTCTGACTTCTAAAATCGTAAATCGTACTTCTATTTTAGTTGATGGTTGATCGTTGTCAGTTGATGGTTGATGGTTGATTTTTTTCAATCGTAACTCTACAATCGTAAATCGTACTTCTAATATAGCAGCTTGCTTCTAGCCTTTACAGTTAGCTTTTCATTACATGTCATAACTCCTTAACTTTGTACTTCTAGTTTCTAAAATAATCCATTGAGTTCGGCATCAATTCGATTAATGATATTTCCAAGGTCTTCAGGATTATCAACAAAATTAAGTTGATCTACATCAATAACTAATAAATTGCTTTTGTCATATCCATGAATCCATGCTTCATAACGTTCATTCAGACGACTTAGGTAATCAATACTAATCGTATTTTCATATTCGCGACCTCGTTTATGAATTTGAGCCACTAGATTTGGAATACTACTGCGTAAGTAAATGAGTAAGTCTGGGCCTTCTATCACGCTCTCCATTAAATCAAAAAGAGAACGGTAATTTTCAAAATCCCTATTCGTCATTAAGCCCATTGCATGTAAATTAGGCGCAAAAATATAGGCATCTTCATAAATCGTACGATCTTGAATAATATCTTTTTGGTGTTGTTGAATTTCTAAAACATGTCTAAAACGACTATTGAGGAAATAAATTTGAAGGTTGAACGACCAGCGCTCCATTTTATTATAAAAATCTTCTAAATAGGGGTTCTCCAAAACGTCTTCGAACTGAGCTTCCCATTTGTAATGGTTAGAAAGTAATCCTGTTAACGATGTTTTTCCTGAGCCAATGTTTCCTGCAATTGCTATATGCATAATTGTTTTTTTTTTGGATTGTATCTCCAAAATTACACCAAAATTTATTCTGGTTATTTTGAGGTTTGTTTGGTGTTGAAATTAGTTTGATGGTAAATATACAGGATTTTTAGAGGAAGATAAAAGGGTTTGTGTAACAATTTGATCTAGGTGTAAATAAAAATTTACAATAAAGAAAAAGCATTATACCCTGAAGGGAATGTTTGTAGGGGGATAATTACAAAACGGGAGAATATGCTGTCTAGATTTAAATATTAAAAATAGTGGATTAAAAAAGAGGTTCTCTAAAAGCGGAATAGTTTCCATTTTTAGAAGAACCTCTCTTAATGTGTAATGATAATTAAATTTACCAGCTAGACACTTGAGATTGTCTGTTAAAGCTAGGTGCTTCTAAAACGACGGTATCCAAAACTCGTTTAGAAACGATATGTTCTTTCTTTGAAGATGCTGTTCGGTTTTTTCTGTTTTCTTTCATTTCCCTTTTTATCTTTCTCCATTCACGATTACTATATGCTGTCGTATTCTTTTTTACATCTTTCTTTTTACAAGTGCTACTACATTTTTTGAAAGGAGTTGTGCTTTCTATAGCGGTATTTGTTTCACTTATTTGAGCATCTTGAGCGAATGAATGGCTACAGATAAATACGAAGGCTGCGAAAAATAAAAATTTAGGGTTCATAGGGTAAATGTTTAATGTCATTAATATAATAATGACTGGTTATTTTGGGTTAAATACATCGCTAAGATACGATAAACAGCGATTAATAGTGTACGGTAAAACCATATAATTTTTAAATTATTGCCTTTTTTTTATAGTTAAACTATTGATTTCATGGGTGTTAAGTTGTTTTTTGTGAAATTTCATAAATTTCATTTTTATCAAATTATTATTATTTGTAGGGTAGTGTTAAGAATTTGTGAATCTTCTGAAAAATAGCTTGAAAATAGACTTTTTCTAAAAATAATTGTATGTTTTTTGACTAGTTGTTGATAATAATTCAATGAAATTTTATCGAAAATTACTTTTCAGACAGCCTCTTTATAAACTAATATTAATTATGTTGTACGCATTATAAGCCAAAAGCTTTTTGAATAACTGCTACATAATCTAGTTTTTCCCAAGTAAAGAGTTCAACTTCTTTTTCTACGCGACCTGAATATGGACTTTCAAATATCTTGGTAACCGTTTTAGGTTGTTTACCCATATGTCCATAAGCAGCAGTTTCTTCATAGATAGGATTTCGTAATTTCAATCGCTTTTCTATAGCTGCAGGGCGCATATCAAAAATTTCAGCTACTTTTTTTGCAATTTCACCATCAGTATGATTTAATGTACTCGTATTGTAGGTGTCTACAAATATTGAAGTAGGTTCTACAACGCCAATAGCATAAGAGACTTGAACCAATGCCTCTGTGGCTACTCCTGCGGCTACTAGATTTTTTGCGATATGTCTTGCGGCATACGCAGCAGATCGATCTACTTTACTTGGATCTTTACCAGAAAAAGCGCCACCACCATGAGCTCCTTTTCCTCCGTAGGTGTCTACAATGATTTTTCTTCCTGTAAGTCCAGTATCTCCATGAGGTCCACCGATCACAAATTTTCCTGTGGGATTGATATGATAGGTAATTTGATCATTAAATAATGCTGCAATTTCTTCAGGTAATAATTGTTGTACTCTTGGAATTAAGATGTTGATAATATCATTTTTAATTGTAGCCAACATTTTCTCATCATTAGCATCAAAAGGATCGTGCTGTGTAGAAACTACAATGGCATCAATACGTTGTGGTACATTGTCATCATTATATTCTATAGTCACTTGCGCTTTGGCGTCGGGACGTAAATATGTAATGTCTTTATCTTCTCTTCGAAGTGCCGCTAATTCAATTAAGATTTTATGAGAAATGTCTAATGCTAATGGCATGTAGTTTTCTGTTTCTTTAGTAGCGTATCCAAACATCATTCCTTGATCACCAGCACCTTGTTCTTCTTTAGTGTCACGATCTACTCCTTGATTAATGTCTTGAGATTGTTCATGGATTAAAGAAATTACACCACAAGAGTCACCACTAAATTGGTATTCACCTTTAGTATATCCAATACGGTTAATTACAGTTCGAGCGAGTGTTTGTACGTCAATATAGGTTTTGGATTTTACTTCTCCTGCAAGGACTACTTGCCCTGTTGTTACTAAGGTTTCACAAGCTACTTTGGATTCTGGATCAAATGCCAAAAAATTGTCTAATAAAGCATCACTAATTTGATCTGCTACTTTGTCTGGGTGTCCTTCAGAAACACTTTCTGAGGTAAATAAATATGCCATTTGTTTTTTGGTTTAAAAGCAAGAAAGAAATAAGATTGCAAAAGAAAAAAGTATGATTCTTAATGTGAGTATTAAAAATCAACTGTTTTAGCATTTTTAAATACAAATTAATGATCTGTATTTAGGGTTGCAATCAGTCAAATCCTTCCCTGGAATTTATAACAAAGGTAGAAAAGAATATTCGAATAGTAATAGGAACATTTTTTTTTTTGAGAATAAAAGCTAAAGTTTGAGAAGCGTAACTTTTTTAAAGTAAACCTACTGTGGTTTAAAAATAATGGTTAGCTTTGCACTCAAGTTTCTTATACATATTAGATCGTTATCAAGAAAGGAAGAGGGATTAGACCCTATGAGACCTTAGCAACCCTTTAGCTATTAAAGAAGGTGCTACATTCTATTCGATAGTATCGAAATAGATAACCAAATACATCACCATAGTGATGCTAATTCCACCTTTTCTTTTTAATGTTTCGTATTCAAAAAACACATCATACTATAATGTGTATGAATTGTATTAGAATATATTCGATAGTTCGGATAAGGTATCGTAATAATTAAAAACAGAAAAGATGAGTGTTAAAAATATTGAAACAGATGCGTTACATGCAGGGCATGATGTAACGATTCATGGAGATACACGTGCGGTGCCTATTTATCAAACTACATCGTATGTATTTAAGGATTCGGATCAAGCAGCCAATGTTTTTAATTTGTCTGAGCCGGGGTTTATCTATACACGGTTGAATAACCCTACCAATGATATTCTAGAACAACGATTAGCAAAGATAGAAGGAGGTATTGCAGCTGTAGTTACAGCATCTGGTACTGCTGCTATTAGTACCGCTTTACTTACTCTTTTAAAAAGTGGAGATCATATTGTAGCCTCTAGCAGTTTATATGGAGGTACATATAACTTATTGGGCGTTACGTTACCAAGATTTGGGATTACAACTACTTTTGTAGATCCATCAAATCCAGAAAATTTTGAAGCAGCGATTCAAGAAAATACACGTGTTGTTTTTGTGGAATCTCTTGGGAATCCAAAATTAGATGTATTGGACCTTAAAGCAATTTCAGCGAAAACAAAAGCGGCTAAAATTCCATTCATTGTAGATAACACAGTAGCGACGCCAGCATTATTAAATCCAATTGAATATGGAGCTAATGTTGTCATTCATTCATTAACAAAATACATTAGCGGAAACGGAACTTCTTTAGGAGGTGCCATTATCGATGCAGGAACTTTTGACTGGTCTAGTGGTAAGTTTCCAGAATTTACAGAGCCTTCAGCAGGATACCATGGATTGGTGTATCATGATGTACTAGGCCCTGCGGCATTTATTGCTAAAGTAAGGATAGAAGGATTAAGAGATCTTGGTGCGGCATTAAGTCCTTTAAATGCATTTCAAATCATACAAGGGTTAGAAACGTTGACACTAAGAGTTCAAAAGCACAGTGAAAGCGCATTGGAATTGGCAAAATGGTTACAAGCGCAAGAAGTAGTGAGTTGGGTCAACTATCCAGGATTAGAAGACAATGCTTATTATGCATTAGCGCAAGAGTATTTGCCAAAAGGTCAAAATGGGATCATTACCTTTGGTGTAAAAGGAGGTTTTGAATCTGCTAAAACTATAGCTAATGAAACGAAGTTATTTTCACTATTAGCTAATATTGGAGATTCTAAATCCTTAATTATACATCCGGCAAGTACAACGCATCAACAATTGACAAATGAGCAACAGGAATCCGCAGGGGTAACTAAAGATTTGATTCGTTTATCAGTTGGGTTAGAGGATATCGAAGATTTAAAAGCAGATTTGAGTGCTGCATTTATAAAAATATAATTGTTTTTTTAAAGTGAATACAGCAGTACGAAAGTTACAATTACAGGATTTTACCACGATAGGAGGAGTTACCTTGGATACTATTCATCTTTTTTATAAAGTGTTTGGACAACCATTGCATACAGCGCCTATTGTATTGGTCAATCATGCGCTTACCGGAAATTCAACAGTAACCGGGGTAGAAGGATGGTGGAGTGGAATAATAGGAGCAGGACTGTGTATTGATACAGATCGGTATACGGTATTGTCTTTTAATATTCCAGGGAACGGATATGATGGAGATGAAACACATTTGTATTCAAATTATAAATTGTTTACCGCTAGAGATATAGCATCTATTTTTGCTAAAGCGTTAACAGCCTTGTCTATTGCAAATATATACGCAGTTATAGGAGGTTCTGTAGGAGGAGGTATTGCTTGGGAACTTGCAGTATTACAGCCGAATCTAATTCAGCATTTGATTCCTGTAGCAGCCGATTGGAGATCGTCGGATTGGTTACGGGCCAATTGCTTGGTACAAGAGCAGATTTTATTGAATTCTAACAACCCAGTGCATGACGCTAGGTTACATGCGATGTTAATGTATAGAACTCCGGAATCGTTTGAACAAAAATTTGACCATAGTTTTAATGAGGATCAAAACATGTACAATGTAGAAAGTTGGTTGTTGCATCACGGTAGCAAGTTAAATGAACGATTTACATTGTCTGCATATAAATTAGTAAATCATATATTATCCACCATTGATATTACCAAAGGGAGAGGAGATTTTGAAGCTGTAGCAGCAACGATTACTTCGGATATTCATCTGATTAGTGTAGATTCTGATCTGTTTTTTACGGCAGCTGCAGATAAATTGACGGTCAAAAAATTACAAAAGATTAATCATAATGTAACTCACGGGATCATTACTTCTGTACATGGACATGACGCATTTTTAATCGAATTTCAACAGCTAAAAACGTTGTTACAACATATTTTTTAAAGATAAAAGTAGTATGAAGGTTTTAAAATTTGGAGGAAAATCGTTAGCAAACGGTGAAGGAATTCAAAAAGTATTGGACATTATTGTCGCTACAGTACAACGAGGTGAGAAAATCGCCGTAGTGCTTTCTGCAAGAGCAAATGCAACTAATGAGCTGGAAGAAATGCTAGAGAAAGCGGTGAAAAATGTTCCATATCAAGAGCAGTTGGCAGAGTTTAAATCCTATCAATGTGCTACGTATGATATAGATGTTACTGAAGAGTTTTCTGTTTTAGAAAAGCTTTTTGAAGGGGTTTCCTTATTAGGGAATTATAGCAAAAGAATTAAAGATCAGGTGTTGTCTTTAGGTGAGGTTATTTCAGCAAAACTGATTACAAAATTGCTGATAGACCGCGGAATAGATGCTGTATTTACCGATAGTCGAGCGTTAATCATAACCGATGCACAGTTTGGAGATGCAACACCATTACCGGAGTCTAAAGCGCGTGTGCTAGCACATTTTGAAGCGCAGGAAGAGAATGTAGTATCTGTGATTACTGGGTTTATTGCAGCAAACGCTAAAAAAGAAACCACAACATTAGGTAGAAACGGAAGTAATTATACTGCGGCATTAATAGCGAATTATTTAGATGCAGAAGAGTTGCAGAACTTTACGCATGTGGATGGTATTTATACGGCAGACCCAAGTTTAGTTGCTGATGCAAAAAAAATAGCACGTTTATCCTATGCTGAGGCTAATGAGTTAGCTCATTTTGGAGCGAATATTCTTCATGCTAAAACGATTATACCTTTAATAGAAAAGAATATTCCTTTACGGATATTAAATACGTTTAATCATACTAATGAAGGAACCTTAATTACTGGAGAGACTAGTGAAAAAGGAATCCGGTCATTGTCTGTTTTAGAAAATGTTGCGCTAATTAATTTAGAAGGAAGAGGATTGTTAGGTAAGGCAGGCGTCGATGCTAGGATTTTTAAGGCATTGGCACATCATAATATTAGTGTGAGTATCATTTCACAAGGGTCTTCAGAGCGTGGTATTGGTTTTGTGGTTTCAGCAGATCAAGCCAAACAAACAAAACAAGTTTTAGAAGAAGAGTTTGAAGCAGATTTTCATAAACGTGATGTAAGTAGTATTAAGGTAGTAGAAGAGGTTTCTGTGATTTCTATTATAGGACAAGATTTAAGTACTTTCCATAAGCCGTACACAGCACTTATTAAAAATCAAATCACGCCCTTATTATTCAATAATACAGTAACCGGAAAAAATGTGAGTTTGGTAGTGCGAAAAGCACAGTTGCATAAAGCCTTAAATGTGATTCATGGAGGTGTTTTTGGAGTGTCTAAAAAAGTGAACATTGTAGTGTTTGGACATGGTTTGGTAGGGGGTACAATGATTGATCAAATCTTGGCATCTGCAAAAGCTATTGAAAAACGAAAACAAATAGATCTGAGTATTTTTGCGGTAGCGAATTCTAAAAAAGTATTGTTGTCAAATCAAGGGATAACAACCAATTGGAAATCTGAGATCCAAGCAAAGGGTGTTCCTTTTAATATCGAAGATATTATTCAGTTTGCAAACGAACACCATTTGGAGAATCTAATTGCGGTCGATAATACAGCAAGTAAAGATTTCACAACACATTATATTCCATTGGTCAATGCTGGTTTTGATTTGGTATCGTCCAATAAAGTAGCCAATACCTTAAGTTTTGATTTTTATAAAGAATTACGAGCAACCTTGGCTGAAAATCAAAAACAATATCTGTATGAAACCAATGTAGGGGCAGGGTTGCCTTTGATTGATACGATTAGATTGTTGCATCTTTCAGGAGAAAATATAACACGAATTAAAGGCGTATTCTCAGGGTCATTAAGTTACTTGTTTAATACGTTTTCGGCAGAGGATAGACCTTTTAGTGAAGTGTTACAGGAAGCTATTGATCAAGGGTTTACAGAACCTGATCCACGAGAGGATTTATGTGGTAATGATGTAGGTCGGAAACTGTTGATCTTGGCAAGAGAATTAGATTTAAGTAATGAGTTTGAAGATGTGCAGATTGATAACTTGATACCAGAACCCTTACGAGAAGGAGATGCAGCAAGCTTTTTAGGAAAACTATCCACATTGGATGCTGTGTTTGCAAAGATAAAGTCTGATCAGAAGCCCAATCATGTATTGCGATATATAGGAGATCTATCGGGGGATTTATCACAAGAGAAAGGAAGCTTAGCGGTGCAATTAGTTTCTGTACCCGAGAGTAGTGCATTAGGACAGGTAAAAGGATCAGATTCTATTTTTGAGATTTACACTGAGTCTTACGGGGATCAGCCTGTAGTGATTCAAGGCGCTGGCGCTGGCGCAGCGGTAACCGCAAGAGGTGTATTTGGAGATATATTACGATTAACAGAAAAAGGATAACCAGTAGTCCTTCAAGATATTGAAGGAAACAAGATATCGAAAGAAACAAAACGTAGTCCTTCAAGATATTGAAGGAAACAAGATATTGAAAGAAACACAAACGTAGCCCTTCAAGATATTGAAGGAAACAGGATATTGAAGGAAATAAAAAAATACAGATGAAAATACAATTAAAACGAATCGATAGTGATTATCATTTTGAATTGACAAATGAACGCGGACATGTTGCGCATATCGACAGTAAAGCTGCTGTAGGCGGGCATGATCTAGCGCCTAGTCCGATGGAATATGTGTTGATGGGTGTAGCAGGATGCAGTTCTATTGATATCATTTCAATTTTGAAAAAACAACGTCAAGAAATTACTGATTATCGTGCAGAGATTGATGGAAGTCGTGTGAAAGTTGGAGAAGCAACTCCTTTTAAAGAAATTAGTGTTACCGTGTATCTGGAAGGAGATATTTCGCCTGCAAAAGCTAAAAAAGCAGCGAAATTATCTTTTGAAAAATACTGTTCGGTGTCTAAAACCCTAGAACCTACCGCTACAGTAGTGTATAAAATAGTGGTGAATAATGAAGAAGTAGTATGAGTAAAGCAATAAAGCATTTCGAAACCCAAGCCGTGCGTACGCAAACGGAAAGAACTCAGTTTTCAGAACATTCAACCCCATTGTATTTGACTTCGGGATTTGTGTTTGAAGATGCGGAAGAGATGAGAGCCTCTTTTGCTGAAGAAAAAGAACGTGATTTATACAGTCGATATAGTAACCCCAATACCAGTGAGTTTATTAAAAAGGTATGTGAATTAGAAGGGGCAGAAGATGGGTTTGCTTTTGCAACAGGTATGGCAGCAGTCTACTCTACTTTTGCGGCATTGTTAGATGCAGGCGATCATATTGTGTCTTGTCGTTCTGTATTTGGAGCAACACATAGTTTGTTTACCAAATATTTTCCAAAATGGAATATCAAAACCAGTTATTTTAAAATTAACGAACTCGAACGTGTAGAAAGTTTAATTCAGCCCAATACCAAATTTATTTATGCAGAGTCTCCTACCAATCCAGGAGTAGATGTATTAGATATGGAGGCCTTGAGTGTGATTGCTAAAAAGCACGGTCTTTTGCTTATTATTGATAATTGTTTTGCAACACCATATTTGCAAAATCCAATTCAATTTGGTGCAGATTTAGTAATTCATTCTGCTACAAAGTTGATTGACGGGCAAGGTCGAGTATTGGGTGGAATTACAGTAGGATCAAAAGATTTGATTCGTGAAATCTATCTTTTCGCAAGGCTTACAGGGCCAGCAATGTCACCATTTAATGCATGGGTATTGTCCAAAAGTTTAGAGACACTGGCGGTACGAGCAGATCGACAATGTGAAAGTGCCTTGAAATTGGCTGAATTTTTAGAAGGGCATCCTAAAGTAAATTGGGTAAAATACCCATTCTTGAAATCACATCCACAATATGCCATTGCGCAACAACAAATGAAAGCAGGAGGTACCATTGTGGCATTCGAGGTTAAAGGAGGAACTGAAGCAGGGCGTGCATTTTTTGATAGTGTTCAAATGTGTTCATTATCTGCAAATCTTGGAGATTCTAGGACAATTGTAACGCATCCAGATTCAACTACACATGCAAAGTTGGCTAAAGAAGATAAGTTGATTGTAGGGATTACCGATGGTATGGTACGTTGTTCAGTAGGTTTGGAGCATATAGATGACATTATAGCGGATATCACACAGGC
>CALFCI010000063.1 GCA_937951135.1 uncultured Aquimarina sp.
GCTTTCGCGAAAGCAAATAAAAAAGCAAAAATCACCTTAGTGTTAAGCCCAGCTTGGACCACAGATTGGATCACGCCGCGAGGCCGAAAAGCACTAGAGGATTACGGAATCGCTGCTCCATTATCTCCCGAAGCCGATAAAGAAGCATTATTAGGTGGTAAGAAAATTGTAAAATGTACTAACTGTGGCTCTACAGAAACACACTTGGTGAGCCAATTTGGATCTACAGCATGTAAAGCATTATTTAAATGTGATGCCTGCCAAGAACCATTTGATTACTTTAAATGCTTGAAATAATGGATTTTGATAGAACTGGAATTATTTTATATGTCATCAACTATCAAGAATGTGTTGGTTTTTATAAAAATAGTCTAGAACTCAAAACGATCTTTTCTACAGAGGCGCTTACTTGTTTTGCTTTTGGAAGTTCATACCTCATGGTAGAGTTAGATGACACCTATGATGGAAGTGGAGAAGTTCATAGTAGAATAAAGACCTGTCTTAGAATGAATGTTCCTAACGTGAAATCTTTGGTAGAGACATTAAAAACTAAGAATATAGAAGTAGATTATCAAGAGCACGATTGGGGTACTGTTGCTAAATTTCAGGACCCTGACGGAAATTTATGCGCATTTAAAGATAGTGCTACATTTGAAAAACAAATAGAAGAATATAAAGATGATTAACGATTGGAGAATGTTGATTGGGGATTTTTGAATGATTATCCTGTAACTTCTACATCAAGAATAATAAACTAATACGTGTACGCTTAAAATAAATAAGATCAGCTAGAAAAATACTAATTAAAAAAGTTCAAAAATCAAAAATCGTTGATCTAAAATCTACAATAACTCATGAGCCAATCAATACTCAAAGAAATAGAAAACGGAGTCGCAAGACTTACTTTTAACCGCCCAGAGGTTTTTAATAGTTTTAATCGCGAGATGGCATTATTGCTTCAGAGCGAATTAGATGCTTGCGCAAATGATCCCGCTGTAAGAGCTATTGTTCTTACGGGAAGTGGAAAAGCTTTTTGTGCAGGGCAAGACTTAAAAGAAGTAACAGATCCAGCACTCAATCCTGGATTTAAAAAAATATTAGAAGAGCACTATAATCCTATAATTACAAGAATTCGCGCGATTGAAAAACCAATTGTCGCTGCTGTAAACGGGGTAGCCGCAGGAGCAGGAGCAAATATTGCACTCGCTTGTGATATTGTGATTGCCCATGATAAAGTAAGTTTTATTCAGGCGTTTAGTAAAATAGGACTCGTTCCGGATAGTGCAGGTACTTTTTTCTTACCAAGATTGATTGGTTTTGGAAAAGCAAGTGCACTTATGATGCTAGGAGACAAAATCTCGGCAACCGAAGCAGAGAAGATGGGAATGATCTATAAAGTAACAACCCTAGATGATTTCCAAACAGAAATAAATACAGTTGCAACGACACTTGCTCAGATGCCAACCAAAGCACTTGGGATGACCAAGCGTTTGCTTAATGAATCTATGAATAATACGCTAGAACAACAGCTTGCATTAGAATCAAAATTACAAATAGAAGCGGCGAGCAGTGATGATTATGCAGAAGGCGTTGCCTCATTTGTAGAAAAAAGAAAACCTAATTTTAAAGGGGAATAAAATAAGTGTCACCCTGAGCATGTCGAAGGGGTTTATTTCAAAACTAGTAATGCGCTTCGACAGGCTCAGCGTAACAATATAATACTATGATAAAAAACGTAGGAATCATCGGCGCAGGAACCATGGGTTCTGGAATAGCTCAAGTTGCAGCAACAGCTGGATGCTCGGTAAAGTTATTTGATACAAATCAAGCGGCATTAGATAAAGCAAAAGCAGCACTCGAAAAGATTTTGAATCGATTGATTGAGAAAGGAAGAATAGATGCTGATGAGAAAAACAGGATTCAAGGAAACATTCAGTATGTAAATGCTTTAAAAGAATTGGCAGATGCAGATCTTACGATTGAAGCTATTATTGAAAATCTTGACATTAAAAAGAGTGTATTTCAAGAGTTAGAGTCGTATGTGTCTGACACTTCTATTATCGCTTCCAATACCTCTAGTCTCTCTATCGCTTCTATTGCGGCATCATTGCAGCGTCCAGAACGTTGTATAGGAATTCACTTTTTTAATCCAGCACCTTTAATGAAGTTGGTGGAGGTAATACCAGCAGTACAAACTTCCCAAGTTTTTCTAGATACTTGTGTGTCAGAAATTGCACGTTGGAAAAAAGTAGTTGCTGTTGCAAAAGATACTCCTGGGTTTATCGTAAATCGCGTGGCGCGTCCTTTTTATGGGGAAGCATTACGTATCTATGAAGAAGGAATTGCCGATTTTGCAACCATTGATTGGGCGATGAAAACCATAGGAGGTTTTAGAATGGGACCTTTTGAATTGATGGATTTTATAGGGAATGATATCAATTATACAGTAACAGAAACGGTCTTTAATTCCTTTTATCAAGACCCAAGATATAAACCATCTTTTACGCAGCAACGCTATAGTCAGGCGGGTTATTTAGGACGTAAATCTGGACGAGGTTATTATCATTATACCGATGAGGGGGCTGATAACGCTTTCGCGAAAGCAAACCCAAGCACGGATAAAACAATAGGAAATCAA
>CALFCI010000064.1 GCA_937951135.1 uncultured Aquimarina sp.
GGTATTCGTTTTTTAAAAACAGGAACCACCTTCTACTTCTTCTTACTCTGGAACTTAGTTCTTGCCGCAATACCCTATGGTATTTCGATACTCCTGAGTTTTAAAAACAGCTCAAAACACCCTTTACTGTTTTGGATAGGACTTGTAGTATGGCTTGCATTTTTACCCAACGCACCTTATATCATCACAGATTTAAAACACATCAAAATCAGCACGCTAGATGCTGCTTGGTTCGATGTACTACTGGTACTTTCTTTTGCTTTAAATGGTGTAATGATGGGATTTGCTTCAGTACAAATGATGCAATCATTAGCACAAAACTGGTATTCAAAGGCATTAACGACATGCATCATCTACGCCATATTATTGAGTTGCGGATTTGGCATCTATATGGGTAGAGTCTTGCGATGGAATAGCTGGGATATCATTACCAACCCTATCGGTATCCTTTCGGATATAGGGAAACGCATTTTACACCCAATACACTATATAGATACTTGGTCTTTCACATTATGCTTTGGCACCTTTCTAATCATCATTTACCAACTTGTACAACATAAAACACAATACGCTGGGTCTCGCAAACAATACTATTCATAACCACCAAAAACAACATCATAAACTATAAAAAACATGGAAAATCAAAAAACAAAAAAATCATTTGGCCAATGGATCAAAACATCACTCACAATGCGCATGCTTATGGTCGGCATTCTTGTTTTAGTCCTACTAATTCCACTCGCTTATATTAAGGATTTAATAAAAGAACGTTCGTATCGACAAGAAGAAGTAATCAATGAGATTAATCAAAAATGGGGAAATGAAGTATTGCTATATGGCCCTATACTAAAAGTACCGTATCAAGTACATACTATAAAACGAACATGGAATGAAAAAACAAAAACACACTTTAAAGAAGATATCATCACGATAGCGCATGCTTATTTTTTTCCAAATACATTAGATATCAACGCTAATATTGAGTCTAAAACACTGGGGCGGAGTATTTACCAATCTGTAGTCTATACCGCTGACATGAAGATTTCAGGAGGCTTTGACATTCCTAACTTTGACGATCAAGACATCAACAAAAACGATGTTTTATGGGATAAAGCTACCGTACTCATCAATGCTACAAACCTAAAAGGAATACAGAATAATCTTGAGCTAAAATTAGGTGCCGACACCTACCCGCTAAGAGCAAAATACAATGAAAATGCATACACCAATACAGTAGAAACTAAATTTTTAAAAGAACATGCAACGCCAAAAAGCGGTACTGTTCCGTTTCATTTGGAACTACAGATCAATGGAAGTAAGCAATTGCGATTTGTTCCTGTTGGAAGAGAAACCAATGTAACCATGACCTCGGATTGGGCATCTCCTAGTTTTAATGGAGAGTACCTACCCAATATCGATACCAAAGAGATTACTTCAGATGGATTTAAAGCTGCATGGCAGGTATTAGAAATGAACCGAACCTTCTCACAAGAATTCTTTGGTAGTTTACCAGAACTTAGTTCTTCTGCTTTTGGAGTGGCATTATTAATACCAGTAGATGAATACCAAAAAAGTGAACGTGCTGCCAAATATGGATATTTAGTCATTGCACTCACATTTTTAGTCTTCTTTTTAATCCAAAGCATCAGTAAAGTAGACATTCATCCTTTTCAATACTTAATGATTGGTATAGCACTCACGATGTTTTATACCTTATTGATTTCCATATCGGAACACTCTAGTTTCTTGAGTGCGTATAGTATTGCTGGTATTGCAGTCATTACATTAATCACACTGTATACGAAAGCAATCTTAAGAAGCTATACATTCATGGGCTTCATCGCAGGATCACTAACAGCATTATATACTTTCATCTTTGTAATCATACAATTAGAAAATTATGCATTATTAGTAGGTAGTATAGGACTATTCATCATTTTAGGAATTGTGATGATGGTCTCTAAAAAAATTGATTGGAATAATAGCTAATACTAAAAAAACAGAGAAGTTAGTGATCTAAAAACCGAACTAACTTCTCTATTTTTCTATTTCTTAGCATCGCAGTGCACAAAGCATCATAATCATTCTAAGAACTCCAAAATCATATCATCAACCTCATCAAAATATAAAGAATGTCCAAAGTTTTTTGTAGTCTTAAACACTACACCAGACCAAGATTCTTCTATATGTTCCACGTCTAGATACGAAGCGATCTTATCATAACGATCATGCACCAACAATCCTGGAACTGACAAATGCTTTGTAAATTCAGCTATAGAAAACTCATGAAAATGAAAACCAAATTGTGCTTTAAAGTACTGATCGAAAGCTTTCATAAACTTTTTAGACAACCTTAATGTATTTTTATACCCTTGCATTATAGTAGCCAACTCGCTTGGTGGCGCTAGTATTATTAGTTTTTCAAGTTCTGGGTTTTTATACACATATTGATGATAAATACTCGTCATCCCACCTATAGAATGTCCTATAATATGATTGGGACGATATAGTGTTACAATTTTTTGAATCCATTCGGTATACAACGGTATATGAAATAACTTGCCTGAAGAGTTTCCATGAGCTGGTGCATCAAAAGCAATGATGTTATAATTTTTTGCCTGTAACTTTTCTATTAAAGCTTTCCACCGATAGGTATTACTTTCCCATCCGTGTATCAATAAAATAGTTTCACCTGTATTTGCCCAACGATACGTTTGTATTTCGTGATCCAGATACTGGACGACTTCATCTTCTGCCGCTTCCAAAAAATATTCTTGTTCTGGACGCACTTCCCCTTGTCTAGGTGTACAAAACAAAACAAAAGCTTTATGTAACGCTTTTTGAGGCACAAAAAAATAAAGCAGTTGAAACCACTTTCCAATACCTATAGGAATATATTTTTTTAAAATGTTTTTCATAATGTACTCAGTAGGTCTTTGATTTGGGTATTAGGTCTCGGGTATCTGGTTTCAGGTTTTTATTATCCTGTTTCTTTGCTTCCTGTCTCACTACTCATTTAATAGTTCTCTTTAACTCCTTAATCTACCTAGCTATCGCCAGTTAGACAGGCTTCTGTATTCTAAAATCGTAATCGTACCTCTAAAATCGTCACACCTTCTCATTCCTCTTCCCATTGAATCCATAAATGTTTAATTGTGGCTGCATCAGGGATTCTGTCCAATTCAATTTTAGCATCTGCACTGTACTTAAACTCATCTGGCAACTCTTCTTTATCAATCGTAAAATAAGCGCCTATACTATCGATAAAAATAACCGCAGTACTTAAGGTATTATTAATTTTAGAAATCGGGTACTGCGCTTTCACCTCTGCAAAAGTACTCGCTACAGAAAAACCGGTTTCAGTCTTAAATCTTGGATCAACAAGCTGTATTCTTTTTATCGTAACATCAGCAGCTATTCCTGCTCTAGGCTCTAAAATCAATAACTTTGTCCCTCTTTTTGAATAAATTTCAATTTCATTGCTTGTGCGTATCCCCTTATCATTTGCCTCTAATCTCACTATAGAATCCAATGCATAAATCGAATCTAGTGCTTTAACAGGAGTTGTACTCGTTAATAAACCGATTCGATTTTTAGAAATCGCAAAAGGATCTTGCTCCTTTTTTTTACAACTATACACAGCTATTAAAACCAGTAACGGCACTATCATTTTTTTTACCATAACAAAAGAAATAAGGTTTCTATTCAACGATTTATATCATTACGCCTCCCTTTATAAAAAAAAGACTTAGCGCAATAATTTATTTAGTACTCCCAAAGCACCTCGAATAAATGTAGCGCTTGTCAATACTTTAAGTACTGCTTTTTCGGTACTTGATGATCTACGAGATCGTGTACTCGTTTTTGTTTTGCTTAATTTCTCTCTTTCCTTTTTTGCAATAGCCTTTGCTTCTTCAGCTTCAGCTTTTACGATTTTCTCATTGAGCAGTTCATACGCACTTTCTCGATCAATATCTTCATTATATTTAGCAACTAATTTAGACCCCTTAAGCAGTGTTTTTAACTCTGCTTCCTCCAATACATCCATTCTACTCATAGGCGCACGAAGCATGGTTGCTGCCAATGGCGTAGGACGTCCTTTTTCATCCAATACGGTAACTAGAGCTTCTCCTATCCCTAAAGACGTTAATACCTCTTTCGTATCATAATATTCAGAAATAGGATAATTTTCTGCGGTAAGTTTAATCGCTTTTCGATCTTTTGCTGTAAACGCCCTCAAGGCATGCTGCACTTTTAACCCTAACTGCCCTAATACACCATCCGGCACATCGGTTGGATTTTGTGTTACGAAATAGAGTCCAACCCCTTTAGACCGAATCAACTTCACAATGCTCTCAATCTGTCCCATTAATGCATTAGAAGCTTCCTTAAAAATTAAATGTGCTTCATCTAGAAAAATCACTAATTCTGGTCGATCACTATCTCCTTGTTCTGGAAATGTGCTATAAATTTCTGCCAAAAGGCTTAACATAAATGTAGAAAACAACTTTGGTCTATCTTGTATATCATTTAAACGTATGATATTAATAAGACCTCTACCGGCATCATCGATCGAACATAAATCTTGTACTTCAAAAGAACGTTCTCCAAAAAAGACATCAGCACCTTGTTGCTCTAAAGCGACAATCTTACGTAAGATTGACCCTGTAGAAGCTGAAGAAATACGACCATAATCTTTCTCTAAAGCTTCTTTACCCTCTCGAGTTGCAAACTGCAATACCTTTTTCAGATCTTTAAGATCTAATAACGGCAATTGGTTATCATCACAATATTTAAAAATAATCGAAATGATGCCTGCTTGGGTTTCGGTAACTTCTAAAATTCTAGAAAACAGCACAGGACCAAACTCACTAACTGTAGCTCGAAGTCTTACCCCATCCTGATCTGATAATGAAAACATCTCCACTGGAAATTTTTTAGCCGTAAATGGAATCCCTATTTTTTCATGACGCTCATCGATTTTTGAATGCCCTGGGCTTGCTGCCGCAATACCACTAAGATCTCCTTTAATATCCATTAGTAATACCGGAATCCCTTGTTCGCTCAAATTCTCTGCTAATACCTGTAATGTTTTTGTTTTACCAGTACCCGTAGCTCCAGCAATAAGTCCATGCCTATTTAATGTTTTCAACGGAATCTTAACAGGCGCATCGGCAATGGCTTCTCCATTATACATTGCAGCACCCAAAGTAATATAATCGCCTTTAGTCGTATATCCTGCATTAATATGATCTGTAAATCTTTGAATATCGCTCATAGTCAATCTAAATTTTGATAAAAATAGGAATCTTACTACTGGTATAGAAATTATACCTGAATTAATTCGGTATTGAGAACCGTTTTAGTTGATCGTTGCTGGTTGATCGTTGATCGATTTTTATCTTATTTCTCTTACATTACCCAAAAAAAAGAATACTGAAGCTATAACTTCATCATTTCTTTTAACTCCTAGTATTAAGAGGCAAAGATTTCAATGCTAACGCTTGATTTCCAATTTCTATATGCTACTTTTTTTAACTTCTTAACTTCTTAACTCCTTATTTAACTCCTAACAAAACTAGACATTCCAGTTTGCCCATAGGTTACTTTTAGTTGATTGTTGTTGATTGATCGTTTGAGTGGTTTTTACAACGTATCGCTCTGAACTACATAACTTCCTAACTCCTTAACTTCTCATATTTCCTAGCGAGGAATCAAAATTATAACTTGTTTCGTATCGCTATACTCAATACTATTTAAAATTGATATCGTACCTTTGCCCTCTTATGCAAGAAAATGTACAACACTTAGTTGATGCCGGAGAGATGCTTCCATTAATGGAAGAGTTTTATACCATTCAGGGAGAAGGCTTCCATAAAGGTACTGCCGCATACTTTATACGTATTGGCGGATGTGACGTAGGGTGCCATTGGTGCGATGTTAAAGAAAGTTGGAATGCCGAACTGCATCCACCAACCGTAACACAAACCATTGTAGAGCACGCCATAGCGTATAGCAATGTAGTAGTCGTTACTGGAGGGGAACCCTTGACATGGGATATGGGACCATTAACATCGCAATTAAAAGAAAAAGGCGCAGATACACATATAGAAACATCTGGAGCGTATCCCCTAACAGGTATTTGGGACTGGATTTGTTTATCCCCTAAAAAAATAAAATTACCAAAAACCGAAATCTACAGTCATGCTAATGAACTAAAATGCATTATTCATAATAAAAGTGATTTTGATTTTGCAGAAGAACAAGCTGCTCAAGTATCAGACACTTGCATTTTATACCTACAACCTGAATGGAGTACACAAGATAAAATGATTCCGTTTATAGTGGACTATGTAATGAAGAATCCGAAATGGAAAGTATCTTTACAGACTCATAAATACCTACATATTCCTTAATACGCATAAATTCTTTACGGTGTAATCAACCAAAACACTAAGGATCATACTAGTACATCTCAAATGATACGCTATAACCGTAAAAAAAATATAATATCTATCTAGTATAAATCTACATTTTTGTACGAAAAAACCTTCTGTTTATTTTAAAAAACTACAAATAATTACCTTTTATCGATTATTTAAATGTTTTTGTCTTTTTTTGATGTTTTTTTGATATTTTTTTTTTGAAACCACTCTTCATTATCGGTAACTTTGAATCAACCAACTTACAAACCTATTGACTATGAGACATTTATATACTATATTCGGATTAAACCTCAACGTACTTATTAACCTTATAGGAAATAAAAAAGAGCAGACTTTTTAACAGTATTTGATCTATTCTAATTTCTTAAAAAGTTATTAATTTAAATATCATTTGTTATGAAAAACATTTTCACTTCGCTCCTAAACAATCTAAAAGTTGTTGCACAATTTATTAAAGAGTTGCCAGGAGCAGCAAACCGTTAATCCTTTAAAATTAACCATTCTAATGTGCGCTTATACCACCTTAGAAAACACCTTTACTATGAATTAAACATACTGGTCACCAAAACCAGTACCTTAAAACCCTAAAAATTATGAAACAGTTTTACACTACATTCTCTCAAAGTTTTAAATCAGTTATTGGATTTATTAAAGAATTACCGGGAGCGTCACAACGCTAACCCTTAAAACTAACCATCCTAATGTGTACTCATACCACATTAGAAAAACACCATATTAAAATTTAACATACTGATTACCAAAATCAGTACCTTAAAACCCTAAACATCATGAAACAATTCTACACTACATTTTCTCAAAGTTTTAAATCAGTTATTGGATTTATTAAAGAATTACCAGGAGCGTCACAACGCTAACCTACAATCAGGATTAAATTAAAATAATTAGTGCCGTTTACTGTTTATATTCAATTATTATATTCGATAATAATGAACTAAAAAGACCATCTTTGGGGAGATGGTCTTTTTTATATTCCATATTTAAAATACTACACTTAGCAGTATGCAATTTGCATATAACTTTTTCGCATATTAAGCAGGGTACTATTAAGAGTTACGATACATGATTTCAGATTTTAAACTCCAAAATCTAAAATTGTATTACAAATCTCATGCGTATAATGTTGATATATAAGTCGTATTAAAACGTATCGAAATAACAGCTATTAAGAAATACTATAGTTCTTGCCTTTAAAAAGCATCATAAATCAACCAAAACACGTAATTTAATTACAAAATGAAACCAAAAACATAAAATCCCTTTACAGTACCGAACAAAAAAGCCATATTTGCATTGTCAATTTATATACAAAAAAATTATGTGCGGAATTGTTTGCGCTTTTGATTTAAAAGAAAAAGCAGAGGATTTAAGACCTCAATTGTTAGAAATGTCGAAAAAAATTCGTCATAGAGGACCAGACTGGAGTGGAATATATGCAGATGAAAAAGCTATACTTGCACACGAGCGTCTATCGATTGTTGATCCTGCTTCAGGACAACAACCACTACTTAGTGAAGATAAAAAACTTGTGCTTGCCGCTAATGGTGAAATCTATAACCACGGTGAGATTCGTGAGCAATTTAAAGGAACTTACAATTTCCAAACGAAATCTGATTGTGAAGTCATCCTAGCGTTATATAAAGAAAAGGGAGCCAGTTTCTTAGATGAAATGAATGGTATTTTTGCATTTGCAGTATACGATGTAGAAAATGATTCCTATTTAATCGCTAGAGATCACATGGGTATCATTCCATTATATATGGGATGGGATCAACATGGTACTTTTTATGTCGCTTCAGAATTAAAAGCCCTTGAAGGCGTATGTACTAAAATAGAACTATTCCCTCCTGGCCATTACTGGCATAGTGATGATGAAGCACCCACAAAATGGTACGTTAGAGACTGGACTAGTTATGATGCGGTAAAAGACAACGAAACAAGTGTTGAAGAAATACATGATGCGTTATCCGCTGCAATCAAACGACAACTAATGTCTGATGTTCCTTACGGAGTATTGTTATCAGGTGGATTAGATTCTTCTATAACTTCTGCGGTAGCAAAAAAATATTCAGAAATGCGTGTAGAATCTGGAGATACTACAGGAGCATGGTGGCCACAGTTGCACTCATTCTCTGTAGGGCTAGAAGGATCTCCCGATTTAGCAGCTGCACAAAAAGTAGCAGACCATATCGGCACAGTACACCACGAAATTAAATTTACAATCCAAGAAGGGCTAGATGCTATTCGTGATGTCGTATACAACTTAGAGACATACGATATTACTACAATTAGAGCCTCTACTCCTATGTACCTTATGGCGCGAGTAATCAAGTCTATGGGGGTGAAAATGGTATTATCTGGTGAAGGTGCTGATGAGCTATTTGGAGGATATTTATATTTCCATAAAGCACCAAGTCCAAGAGATTTTCATGAGGAAACTGTGCGTAAATTAGACAAATTACACATGTACGATTGTCTACGTGCCAACAAATCATTGGCGGCATGGGGTATCGAAGGGCGTGTACCGTTCTTAGACAAAGAATTTATGGATGTTGCGATGCGAATCAATCCTAAAGATAAGATGATCAATGGTGAACGCATGGAAAAATGGGTAGTTCGTAAAGCTTTCGAATCTTACCTACCAGAAAGTGTTGCTTGGAGACAAAAAGAACAGTTTTCGGATGGTGTAGGATACAGCTGGATTGATACGTTAAAAGAAGTGGTAAACACTGAAGTAACCGACGAACAATTTGCAAATGCACAATACAGGTTCCCGTTACAAACGCCTACCTCTAAAGAAGAGTTTTACTACAGATCTATTTTTGAAGAGCATTTCCCTTCAGATGCAGCGGCACTATGTGTACCTTCTGTACCTTCTGTAGCCTGTAGTACTCCTATCGCTTTAGAATGGGATGAATCTTTCAAAAACATGAATGACCCATCTGGACGCGCAGTGCTCAATGTGCATGATGATGCGTACTAAATAAATGAACTATACTATTTCGATACAGTGCTATCGAAATAGCAGAAATAAGACCGCTACGCTTCAAGAGTCAAGAAACAAGACCGCATTTCCTCTTGACACTGAACGTCTTGGTTTAGCATATTACAAACTTCAAAAAAGATCATCTATTTAGATGGTCTTTTTTTTATATATTGAAGTTATGTTACAACTTACCTACCAACACTATAATCTTCCACTTCGGTATCCGTTTACAACCGCTAGATATACTGTAAACAATCAACCGACACTTATTGTTTCTATTTCATGTGGTGAATATATTGGCCACGGCGAAGCTACGACCAACCCTTATTATGAGAGTACCCTAAAAAAATTAGAAGCTTCCATACAAAAAGTACAATACCGTATACAAGATGCTAAAACCATGCACCCTTCAGCAGTATGGGAGCGATTACAACCACTATTACGCAACGATTATTTTGCACTATGTGCTATTGATTGTGCATTTTGGGACTGGTACGCCCAAAAAGAAAACACTCCTACTCGACGATTTTGGAGTACAAACGATCATAAAACATTGCAAACCAATTACACTATTGGCATTGACACCCCTGCACAGATGCTAAAAAAAATAAAGGGAACCCCTTGGCCTATTTATAAAATAAAATTAGGTACACCCAATGACATCCCACTTATGGAATCCATTACAAAACACAGTAATGCTACATTTAGAATCGACGCTAATTGTGGATGGACTGCACAGGAGACACTACAAAACACTACAGCCTTACAGCAAGTAGGAATAGAATTTATAGAGCAACCACTTCCCGTTACACAATGGCAAGAAATGAAAACCCTAAAGAAAACGACCACCCTTCCCTTAATTGCCGATGAAAGTTGCCAACGAGAAGAAGATGTACTTCGATGTGCAGATGCTTTTAATGGCATCAACATCAAACTCATGAAATGTGGTGGAATTACCCCAGCACTGCGAATGATCCAAAACGCAAAACAACATGGACTTCAAGTTATGGCAGGATGTATGACAGAATCATCAGTAGGCATTTCTGCACTTACACAATTAGCACCACTATTAGACTACTTGGATGCAGATGGCGCTATGTTACTTCAAAAAGATATTGCACAAGGCGTAACTTTCGACAATGGATATATCACATATCCTAAGCGAAATGGATCGGGAGCAGTCCTAATAAAATAATGAATCCTAGATTATAAATACTTGGATTAGCTCAGCGTGTTTTTAACGATATCTTGTAATCAATTCGCAACAACCCCTAATCAACAAAATAAACCAACACCCACTTTAAGGCTATTTTAGTCAATTTTAAGCGTATTTATTGATTCCCTAGTCTATTTAAAAAAATAGCACCCAATTGTTAATAACTCTTTAAATCATCTCAAGAGAAACTCTTTTTGGATCAAGCTGTTTCTTTATCTTTGTTCATAGCCAACAAAATTTAATCAATACAGTGGGTTACCTATGAGCGAAGAAATAAAGAAAGATAGTTATTCAGCCGATAGTATTCAGGCATTAGAAGGAATGGAACATGTACGCATGCGTCCATCCATGTATATTGGGGATGTAGGCATCCGAGGATTACATCATTTGGTATATGAAGTAGTCGATAACTCTATCGATGAAGCTATGGGCGGATATTGTGATGCTATTGATGTCACTATTAATGAAGATAACTCGATTACCACTCGAGATAACGGTCGTGGTATTCCTGTCGAATTGCATAAAAAAGAAGGCGTTTCTGCACTAGAAGTAGTAATGACCAAAATTGGTGCTGGTGGAAAATTTGATAAAGATTCTTACAAAGTATCTGGTGGATTACATGGTGTAGGAGTATCTTGTGTCAATGCATTATCCGATCATTTGCATGTTTTTGTACATCGAGAAGGAAAAGTATGGGAACAAGAATACGAACGTGGAAAACCTTTGTACCCTGTAAAACAAACAGGAGATAGTGACCTTAGAGGTACCGTAGTAACATTTAGACCAGACACCTCTATATTTCAACAAACTGTAGAGTATAGTTATGATACGCTGGCAAGTAGAATGCGAGAATTAGCGTATTTAAATAAAGGAATTACAGTATCCCTTACGGATAAGCGTAAAAAAGATGACGAAGGAAACTATATTTCAGAAACGTTTCATTCTAAAGAAGGTCTAAAAGAGTTTGTTGAATTTTTGGACGCCAGCAGAAACCCAATTATTGCTTCTGTGATTGCTATGGAAGGGGAAAAGAATGACATCCCTGTAGAAGTCGCAATGATCTACAATGATTCCTATTCTGAAAATCTACATTCCTATGTAAATAATATTAATACTCATGAAGGAGGAACACATCTTTCTGGATTTAGAAGAGGACTAACAGCTACACTAAAAAAATATGCCGACAATTCAGGCATGTTAGACAAATTAAAATTCGAAGTTGCTGGTGATGACTTTAGAGAAGGGTTAACTGCTATTATCTCTGTAAAAGTAGCAGAACCTCAGTTTGAAGGACAAACCAAAACCAAACTAGGAAACAGAGAAGTAACTTCAGCCGTATCACAGGCCGTTTCTGAAATGTTAGAGAACTATTTGGAAGAGAATCCTAGTGATGCTAAAACGATTGTAGAAAAAGTAATTCTTGCTGCACAAGCCCGCCATGCTGCTAAAAAAGCACGGGAGATGGTACAACGTAAAACCGTAATGACCCTTGGTGGTTTACCCGGCAAGCTTTCAGATTGCTCAGAACAAGATCCAGCTTTATGCGAAGTGTTTTTAGTTGAGGGAGATTCGGCAGGGGGTACAGCAAAACAAGGGAGAGATCGTAACTTCCAAGCCATTCTGCCTTTAAGAGGAAAAATCCTGAATGTCGAAAAAGCAATGCGACATAAAGTATTTGAAAACGAAGAGATCAAAAATATCTTTACCGCATTAGGAGTTACCATAGGAACCGAAGAAGACAGTAAAGCTCTAAATATTTCAAAGCTGAGATACCATAAAGTAGTTATCATGTGTGATGCCGATGTTGATGGTAGTCATATTTCTACCTTAATTCTTACATTCTTCTTTAGATATATGAAGGAATTGATAGAAAACGGAAACATATATATTGCTGCACCACCGCTATATCTAGTAAAAAAGGGAGCAAAAAAACAATATGCTTGGAATGATGATCAACGGGATATAATTGTTCAGGAATATGGTGACAATGCTAAAATCCAACGTTATAAAGGTCTTGGAGAAATGAATGCAGATCAACTTTGGGACACCACTATGAATCCTGAATTTAGAACGATGCGTCAAGTTACGATAGACAATCTTACAGAGGCAGATCGTGTATTCTCTATGTTAATGGGAGATGAAGTACCTCCACGTAGAGAGTTTATTGAAAAGAATGCAGTATATGCTAATATTGATGCGTAAGTGTATTTAAAATATTAAATGAACTACCCTGAGGCAGAGCCATCGGGGTATCAGAGACAAGACGCTGTTTTATCTTGAATCTGGTCGATACACCCGAGGCAAAGCCTCGAGGAATTCTATGGATTAAAAAAAGGCATTCTGACACCTATCAGAATGCCTTTTTCTATTAAAAACAATGTTAAAAAACCATCAACAGACAACCAGCAACGATCAACCCAAAACTTTTTTCTATATTTACCTACCCTAAAGTCCAAATGCTATGCAGAAAATCATATTATTTTTCACAATACTAGTCAGCCATTTTTCTTTTAGTCAAGTTACGATTTATGAATGGCTGAATACGGGTATAGAGAATGCACAACGTTTTAGCACAGATTATTTCAAAAATGCAGCAGAGGGAGTTGTCAATAGCAGTTCTAATGGCTGGTACACTTCCGCAAAAGCAAAAGAATGGTTGGATTTTGAAGTAGGAATGGTTGGTAATATTTCTTTTGTAAGAGATGAAAAACGGTCCTTCATTATGAACCAAGATGATTATCAAAATATCACCTTTCAAAATGGTGCAGCTACGCAACAAGTCGACAACGTATTTGGCACCAATGAAAGAGAGGTCGTGATCATTTCCTCAAACGGCGGAATACCTATATCCATTACACTACCCGATGGAATTGGTGAATCTGGAGTGAATATGATTCCTGGAGCCTATTTACAAGGAAGCATTGGATTAATAAAAGGTACCGAAATAAAAGCTCGATTCTTACCCCCTGTTACCATACGAGACACTAAAATGATGGCCTATGGATTAGGCGTTCAAAACGAACTCACAAAATGGATTTCAGGCTGGGAGCGTTTTCCAGTACACATCTCCGGAATTATTGGCTATACATTTTTTAAGGCCTCCTATGATTTAGGAGAAAACAGCAACATTCCCGGAGCGAATCAAGAAATCCAATTCAAATCTAATTCTTTATTGATATCTACAATTGTATCCACTAAGTTCCCCAAATACAATGTATACGGAGGAGTTGGGTTCTACACCGGTAAAAGCACCTCAACACTAGCCGGAACGTATACTATAGCAACAGGACCATTAGCCAATCAAACCCTTGTAGATCCAATTCAAGCAACTACAAAAACAAATGGCCCGAAAGCGACCTTAGGGATGAGTGCCAAATTTGGTATCTTCAATGTAAACATAGACTACACCTTACAAAATTACCAGAATATCTCTATAGGGGGTAGTTTTGGATGGTGATACCTGGTTTTAGTCTAGAATGCATTTTGATCTATTTTCAGACTTCATGGAAGTATACCTTGTCGCTCTCTTAGATTCAAGTAATAAAGATTCTATTTCAGTCTGATTCTTAAAAACATTCATAAGCATACCCACCTATATCCCATTATTTAATTGATTTCCATTCTCGTCTTTCAAATCATATCTTTCCTGTATTCTACCAATAGAAGCACTACCTTCTAAACCTAGAAACCTACCATATAACTAAGTTTTATTTCTTTACCAAAACTCATATGGCTCATCGATAGTATTCTTCATCTATAACCACGCCATCCCTATCACTCTGACACCTCTTCCATAATAAATAAAAAAACCATCAACTGACAACTATCAACCATCAACCAATAGTTATCTTTTTAATAATATTCGGTATTGAATTTATCGAAACACTAATCTTTAACTCCAATTTTTCAGAATTTCGCAAGACTCATTGATTAACAACAGTTACGTTTATAAACTTGATTCAAAATTTGTATTTTTGCCTACGCAAAATATAAGAGTTCGTGCCGTATAGTGACCATTACTACAACAACACCTCTTATTTTTCATTAAACATATTAATTCATAAAATCAAAATATATATGAAAGTTACAGTAGTAGGAGCTGGTGCAGTGGGTGCAAGTTGCGCCGAGTATATCGCCATTAAAAATTTTGCTTCAGAAGTTGTTTTACTAGACATCAAAGAAGGATACGCAGAAGGAAAAGCTATGGATTTGATGCAAACTGCGTCTTTAAATGGTTTTGATACTAAAATTACAGGAAGTACTAATGATTATACTAAAACAGCAAATAGTGATGTTGTTGTAATTACTTCAGGAATTCCTCGTAAACCAGGAATGACTCGTGAAGAATTAATCGGTATCAATGCTGGAATTGTAAAAACTGTAGTCACTAGCCTAGTAGAACATTCTCCAAATACTATCGTAATTGTAGTCAGTAATCCTATGGATACGATGACTTATTTAGTACACAAAACTACCGGATTACCTAGAAATAGAATCATTGGTATGGGTGGTGCACTAGATAGCGCACGTTTCAAATACCGATTAGCAGAAGCGCTAGGAGCACCGATCTCTGATGTAGACGGTATGGTAATTGGCGGACATAGTGATACCGGAATGATACCATTAACACGTATCGCTACACGAAATAGTGTACCAGTATCAGAGTTTCTATCTGAGGAACGTTTAGAGCAAGTAGCTGCCGATACTAAAGTAGGTGGAGCAACCTTAACTAAATTACTAGGAACTTCAGCATGGTATGCACCAGGAGCTGCAGTATCTGGAATGGTTCAGGCTATCGCTTGTGATCAGAAAAAAATATTCCCATGTTCTACACTCTTAGAAGGAGAATACGGATTAAATGATATTTGCATCGGTGTACCTGTAATATTAGGTAAAGGTGGAATTGAAAAAATAGTTGACATCAAACTAACCGATGCTGAAAAAGCAAAAATCACGGCAAGTGCTGAAGGTGTTACTAAAACTAATGGTTTATTAGAATTGTAATAGTTCCAAATCATGTACAAAAAAGACTGCTCTATGAGCGGTCTTTTTTGTATCCCATAGGTAGTACACTAAAAATTACGAATTAAAAGCCATAACAATCCAAAAAATCACGCATCAGGGTTGGCAAATCTTTTTTGAAATCCTATATTTGCTCGTTTTATAAAAATGAATATCTAATTTTACAGCAGAATGCAGAATAAAGGACTTGTTAGAGTATTTGCCATTATATTTGGATTGGTATGTATATACCAATTATCATATACATTTATCACCAACAGCAAAGAAACTGATGCTCAGGAATATGCGGCGGCTAAATTCGCTGACGCACCAAAACTACGCCAAATTGCAGAAAAAAATTATCTTGATTCGATTGGAAAAGAGGAAATATTTGCCGGCATCACATATAATGACGCCAAGGATAAAGAATTAAACAAAGGGCTTGACCTTAAAGGTGGAATTAACGTAATTCTACAAATCTCGGTTAAAGATATCCTTAGAGGTTTAGCTAATTATTCTAAAGATCCAGCATTTAATCAGGCATTAGCTGCAACCGATGAAATTCAAAAAGACAGTCAAAACACGTATGTGGATGATTTCTTTGCACAATTTAGTGCCATTCCGGATGCAAAATTGGCATCTCCCGATATTTTCGCGAATAAAAACTTAGATGGAATCGTAAACTTTGGAGATTCTACTGAAAAAGTGCAAGATGCTTTAAAAACCAAAATAAATGAGTCTATCACCTCTGCTTTCGAAGTATTGCGTAAGCGTATCGATAAATTTGGAGTAACACAACCCAATATTCAACGTTTAGGAGAATCAGGACGTATTTTGGTTGAACTTCCTGGCGCTAGAGATGTAGAGCGTGTAAAAAAATTATTACAAAGTACAGCGCAATTAGAATTCTGGGATGTGTATAAATCAGGAGAAATGGTACCGTTTATCGTACAAGCCAATGCGCTACTAAAAGCGGAAGCGGAAGCTAAGAAAGCAGTATCTGAAAAACAAGAAGTTGTACTTGATACTGTTGCCAAAGATTCTATAGCAGAAGATTCATCAATCGATTCTTTATTAGAAAATGCAGAAGACTCTACTGCAACTGCAAACGAAATCAATCCTATTTTTGACCTTGTTGCAGGACAAGGAAATCAAGATGGCCCTGTTATTATTACAGTAGCTACTAAGGATACTGCACAAATGAATTCGTACTTCAAAAACACTAAGGTACGCGCATTACTTCCTGCTGCACAGCGCTACGCTCGATTTGTATGGGGTAAGCCAGATAAGCAAACCCCTAACTTTACTGATTTATATGCCTTAAAAGACAATAGAAATCACGAACCAGAACTAAGTGGTGGTGTAATTGTAGATGCAAAACAAGATTATAACCTTAAAGGAAATGTAGTCGTATCTATGGCTATGGACGGAAAAGGTGCTAAGGTATGGGAAGAAATGACAGGCCGTGCCAGTCAGCAAGGAAGTCAAATTGCGATTGTACTTGATGATGTCGTATATTCTGCACCTGGAGCTTCTGAACCGATCTCTGGAGGTCGAAGTGAAATTTCTGGAGACTTTTCTATAGAAGAAGGACAAGATTTAGCCAATGTATTACGTGCTGGTAAATTACCAGCCTCTGCCGATATTATTCAAAGTGAAGTCGTAGGACCATCTTTAGGACAAGAAGCTATTGATAGTGGTATACTATCCTTTATTATTGGTTTAGTATTCATTTTAATATGGATGATCTTTTACTACGGTAAAGCAGGAGTATTTGCCGATGTTGCATTAGTAGTAAACATTCTATTTATTTTTGGAGTACTCGCAGGATTAAAAGCGGTATTAACATTACCCGGTATCGCAGGTATTGTATTGACAATTGGTATGTCTGTAGATGCAAACGTATTAATTTTTGAACGTATCCGAGAAGAGTTAGCCAAAGGGAAATCTCAGAAAGACGCGATTAAAGATGGATTTAACAATGCATTATCTTCTATTTTAGATGCAAACATCACTACGGGACTTACGGGATTGATTTTATTATTCTTCGGTACAGGACCTATTAAAGGATTTGCAACCACCTTATTAATTGGTATTTTAACTTCATTATTTACAGCGATCTTTATCACTCGATTATTTATTGATGGCTATGGTAAAAATGGAAAATCATTAGCATTCTCTACAGGAATGACTAAAAACTTATTCCAAAATGTAAAAATTGATTTCTTAGGAAAACGAAAAATAGCTTATGT